>CAZEIA010000146.1:0-9258 GCA_964512335.1 uncultured Desulfobacterales bacterium | reverse complement strand
CGCCGCGGGTGAGACTACCAGCGGTAATGAGCAAAGGCCTTGTTCGCTTCGGCCATTCTATGCGTATCTTCCTTCTTTTTGATAGAGGCCCCTCGGCCGTTTGCCGCATCCAGCAGCTCACCGGCCAGCTTGGCGGCCATGCTTTTCTCTCCTCGCGCCCTGGAATAGGAGATGATCCATCTCAGGCTCAGGGCCTGACTCCTTCCGGGTTTAACCTCGGTGGGCACCTGGTAGGTGGACCCTCCGACACGCCGTGATTTCACCTCTACAACCGGTTTTACATTGTTGACGGCCTTTTTGAATGTTGCAAGAGGATCTTCCTTGGTCTTTTCTTCCATTATCCTGAAGGCTTCATACAGAATCGACTGTGCAATGCTCTTCTTGCCTTTGCTCATCAGGTAATTGACGAACTTGGCGACCAGTTGATTCTTGTAAACCGGATCAGGAATGATCTCCCGCTTTTCGGCGACTCTTTTCCTGGACATTCTTTACTCCTCTAGATGCCCTTGGGTCTCTTGGCCCCGTACTTGGAGCGGCCCTGTCTTCGGTCATTAACGCCCGATGTGTCCATGCTGCCTCGGATGATATGGTACCGCACGCCCGGAAGGTCCTTTACCCGGCCTCCGCGGATCATGACCACCGAATGCTCTTGGAGGTTGTGACCCACACCCGGGATGTAGGAGGTAACTTCAATGCCGTTCGTGAGTCGTACCCTGGCAACCTTTCTCAGGGCGGAGTTGGGCTTTTTGGGCGTTGAGGTATAGACTCTGACACACACTCCCCGCTTCTGTGGACAACCCTGAAGGGCCGGTGTCTTGACCTTCTTGCGGGTCTTTTCGCGTCCCTTTCGAACGAGTTGATTGATTGTCGGCATATAACGCTCTCCTGCTATCGTGTTGGGCTGCGAGCGTGCTTCGCCGGGACGGCACCGGGCGCCGAATAGGCGAAACCACAAAATTCTTCTTTTTATGTTACCTGATCTGATTTGTCAAGCTATATTGATGGGGCCTGCCAAAAAAACCTATGCGGCCGAGGCCTCCTCAACAACTTCGATCTCCTGCTCCCGGTAATCCCGCACACCGGTTCCGGCCGGTATCAGCCGGCCCATTATCACGTTTTCCTTGAGACCCTTCAAGTAGTCGACCTTGCCCGCAATGCTGGCGTCCGAAAGCACTTTCGTGGTTTCCTGGAAGGAGGCCGCTGAAATGAAACTCTCCGTGCTCAGAGAGGCCTTGGTAATTCCGAGCAGCAGGGGCTCGGCTGTCGCCGGAGCGCCTCCCTGCTCTACGAGGGCACGGTTGGTTTCCTCGAACTTCCATCGCTCGACCTGTTCACCTAGCAGAAAATCCGAATCTCCGACGCCGGTCACGGTAACCTGCCTGAGCATCTGGCGGACGATTACCTCGATATGCTTGTCGTTGATGCCCACACCCTGAAGCCGATACACTTCCTGGACCTCGTCCACGAGGTACTTGGCCAGCTCCTTGATTCCTCGAATCCTGAGGATATCATGGGGATTCGCAGATCCGTCCATCAAGGGCTCACCGGCCCGCACATAATCTCCTTCGAGCACGCTCACATGCTTGCCCTTGGGGATGAAGTAGTCGACCGCGTCTCCCATTTCCGGCGTTATGGTCACCTTCCGGCGACCCTTGGTATATTTACCGAAGGACACTGTTCCGTCAATCTCGCTAAGGATCGCGTTTTCCTTGGGTTTCCGGACCTCGAAAAGCTCAGCCACCCTAGGTAGACCGCCCGTGATATCCTTGGTCTTAGTGGTCTCCCGCGGAATCTTCGCCAGGACGGTCCCGGCATCGATTTCCTGCCCCTCATCAACCACTATGATGGCCCCGATGGGAAGATGATATCGAGCTTTTCCTCTGGCGGTTCCGGGCAGGGAGGCGGTCCTCCCGCTCTCGTCCTTGACGGAAACGCGGGGCCTGGCATCGATCTCGCGGCTTTCGATGATGACCCGGCTGATTTTTCCCGTCACATTGTCACGCCGCTCCTGCATGGTCACACGGTCGATGATGTCCCCGAACTTAACCGTTCCCGGGACCTCGGTCAGGATGGGAATGGTGAAAGGGTCCCACTCGGCCAAGACCTGGTTGGGCTTGACGGTTTCACCGTCCTTGACCTTCAGCACCCCACCGTAAGGAATGGGATACCGCTCTATTTCACGTCCTCCCTGTCCGAGCACGCTCACCTCGCCGTTGCGGTTCATAACGACCAGGTCCCCATCGTGATTCCGCACGACCTTCAGGTTCGCCATGCTGATCTTTCCCTTGTTCCGCGACTGGATGGTAGCCTGCTCGACGCTCTTGCTGGCCGTTCCACCGATGTGAAAGGTCCTCATGGTCAACTGGGTACCCGGCTCTCCAATGCTCTGGGCGGCCATGATGCCTATGGCCTCACCGATGTTGACCTGATGGCCGTGCGCCAAGTCGCGCCCATAGCAGTTCTTGCAGACTCCGGGCCGGGACTGGCATGTGAGCACCGATCGAATCCTGACTTTCTCGATGCCGGCGTTTTCAATAACCTCGACCTTTGCCTCGTCGATTTCCTCGTTTGCTTGTACCAGGATTTCGCCGGTAATCGGATCGTAGATGTCCTGAAGCGCCACTCGCCCGAGGATTCGATCTCCGACTCGCTGAATGATCTCACCGCCCTCCACAAGGGAAGAGACCCAGATTCCATCCAGGGTTCCACAGTCTTCCTCAATGATAACCGTGTCCTGGGCCACGTCCACCAGCCGTCTTGTCAGGTATCCGGAGTTTGCGGTCTTAAGCGCCGTGTCCGCCAGGCCCTTCCTTGCACCGTGCGTGGAAATAAAGTACTGGAGCACGGTGAGGCCTTCGCGGAAGTTGGACGTGATGGGGGTCTCGATGATCTCACCGCTGGGCTTTGCCATGAGTCCGCGCATCCCGGCAAGCTGGCGCATCTGATCTTTGCTGCCCCGGGAGCCTGAGTCCGACATCATATATATGGGGTTGAAGCTCGGAATCGTCATCTTTTTCCCATCGCTTCCGTCGATTTCCTCGATCGCCATCTCTTTCATCATTTCTCCGGCGATCTTCTCAGTTGACTGGGCCCAGATATCCACCACCTTGTTGTATTTCTCGCCGTCCGTGATCAGACCGCCCTTGTACTGCCCGTCGATCTTGCGGACCTCCTGCTCGGCGCTTTGCAAAATTTCATCCTTGCGTGAAGGAATGATCATATCGTTCATGGAAATCGAAATACCCGAAAGCGTTGCATATTTATAGCCGATGTCCTTCAGGCGGTCGGAGAGAATGACCGTGGCCTTTATACCCTTACGTCGATAGGACTCATTGACCAGGCCTCGAAGCTCCTTCTTGTTCATCACGCGATTGATGAGGCTGAAGGGAAGGTCGCTCGGAAATACTTCGTAGAGAAGGACCCGGCCTGTGGTGGTTTCCTCGATCTTCCCGTTGATACGAACCTTTATGGCCGCATGCAGATCCAGTTCCCCGGCGTCGTAAGCGATTCGAACTTCCCTGGGGCTGGAAAACGCGCGAATATTTTCCCGCCTCTCCCCTTTCTGAAAGACGCGCTCCCGTGTCATGTAGTAAATGCCCAGAACTATGTCCTGGCTCGGCACGATAATGGGCTCTCCGTTGGCCGGCGACAGGATGTTGTTTGTGGACATCATGAGGACGCGCGCCTCTATCTGGGCCTCGATGGATAGCGGAACATGCACCGCCATCTGGTCCCCGTCAAAGTCGGCGTTGAACGCGGTGCAGACCAGGGGATGAAGCTGAATGGCCTTTCCCTCGATCAGTATGGGCTCGAAGGCCTGCATGCCCAGTCTGTGCAGAGTCGGGGCGCGGTTCAGGAGGATGCAGTACTCCCGCACCACTTCGTCCAGAGCGTCCCAGACTTCGTGAGTCTCCCGCTCCACCATTTTCTTCGCGGACTTGATGGTTGTGGCCAGGCCTTTTTCATCGAGCTTGTTGTAGATGAACGGCTTGAATAGCTCCAGGGCCATCTTCTTGGGAAGGCCGCACTGGTGGAGGCGCAGGTCGGGGCCTACCACGATGACTGATCGTCCGGAGTAGTCGACCCGCTTTCCCAGCAGGTTTTGACGAAACCGGCCCTGCTTTCCCTTGAGCATGTCGCTCAGGGACTTGAACGGCCTCTTGTTCGCCCCGGTCACAACCTTGCCGCGGCGGCCGTTGTCGAATAAAACATCCACAGCCTCCTGAAGCATGCGCTTCTCGTTCCGCACAATAATTTCCGGCGCGTTCAGCTCGAGAAGCCGCTTAAGGCGGTTGTTGCGATTGATGACCCTGCGGTAAAGGTCGTTCAAGTCCGAGGTGGCGAACCTTCCCCCATCAAGGGGAACCAGGGGCCTGAGATCCGGTGGAAGAACGGGGATCACATCGAGAATGGTCCAAGTGGGAAGGTTCTTCGAATCCTTGAAGGAATCGATTACCTTGAGCCGCTTGGCCAGTTTTTTCCGCTTCGCGTCAGATCGAGTCTCCACCATTTCGGTGCGGAGTGTGCTCGACAGTTCCTCCAGATCCAGTTGAGCAAGCAGTTTCTTGATGGCCTCGGCGCCTATGCCCACCTCACAACGGTTTCCGTAGTCCTCCCGAACCCGCATGAGCTGTTCGTCGGTAAGAAGGGTTCCTTTCGCCAATGGGGTGTCCTTCGGATCCGTGACAATGAAGTTCTCAAAGTAGAGGACTCGCTCGAGGTCCTTCAGGGTAAGGTCGACAAGGTTCCCGATTTTTGAAGGCAGGCACTTGAGGAACCAGATATGCGCCACCGGGGCGGCAAGTTCGATGTGCCCCATACGCTCCCTTCTCACCTTCGACTGGATCACCTCGACGCCGCACTTCTCACATACGATTCCGCGGTGCTTCATCCGCTTGTACTTGCCGCAATTACATTCATAGTCCTTGATCGGTCCGAATATCTTGGAACAGAACAGTCCTTCCCTTTCAGGCTTGAACGTCCGGTAGTTGATCGTCTCGGGCTTCTTAACCTCACCATAACTCCGCTCACGGATTTTCTCCGGTGAAGAAAGGGAGATTTTTACGGCATTAAAGCTCGACGGGTCCTTCGGCTTAAGAAAAAAATTGTAGAGCTCTTCCAATGTTTGCTCCTTCTGCGGGTGGGAGGTTCGGCCCTGCACGGGAAATCTCATCCCTGGGCACTCCCGTTCCCGGCACGGTGTAAATCTAGGCCTCGCTGTCCTCGAAAAGCTGGACTTCCAGCCCGAGGCTCAGCAGTTCCTTGATCAGCACCTTAAATGATTCCGGCAACCCGGCCTCGAGAATGTTATTCCCTTTGACGATACGCTCATACATACGTGTACGCCCGGCCACATCGTCGGACTTGACGGTAAGGAACTCTTGAAGAGAGTAAGCGGCCCCGTATGCCTCCATGGCCCAGACTTCCATCTCTCCCAGTCTCTGACCGCCGAATTGCGCCTTGCCTCCCAACGGTTGCTGGGTCACCAGGGAATAAGGCCCGATGGAACGCGCATGAATCTTGTTGTCCACCAGATGATGCAGTTTCATGATGTACATGATCCCAACAGTTACCTGGCGATCGAACCGCTCGCCGCTCCTGCCGTCATACAAGGTGGCCTGACCGGTAGCAGGCAGGCCCGCTGTTTCGAGGCACTGCTGAATCTCATCCTTGCCGCCGTCGAAAACAGGCGAGGCCATGTGGATCCCTTCGCGAGCGAGTTTTGCCCGCTCAATAAGCTCACCATCGTCGAGATCCTTAAAGTTCTCGTTGTACTCGGAGACGGAAAAAGCGTCCTTGAGTTTCTTTCTAAGAAAAGCCACGTCCTTTTTCGCCTGGGTCTTCCGGATGGAATCGAGAAGCTCGCCCACCTGCCTGCCGAGGGCCTTTGAAGCCCAGCCCAGGTGAGTCTCGAGGACCTGTCCCACGTTCATACGGGATGGAACACCCAGGGGGTTGAGTATGATGTCCACCGGCGTTCCGTCTGAGAAATACGGCATGTCCTCAACCGGAAGAATCCGGGAAAGCACCCCTTTGTTCCCGTGACGGCCGGCCATCTTGTCTCCTACGGAGAGCTTTCGCTTTATCGCCACATAGACCTTGACCATTTTAATGACACCGGGGGCGAGTTCGTCACCCTGGCTTAGCATCTCCGCTTTTGACTGGAAGAGCTCCTCGATCTTACGGGTCCTTTCAAGATATGCCTCGACGATAGACTCAACCGCCTCGATCAGGTCCATGGAAGTCTTCAGGTCGGCCCCGGCCCAGACCTCCACTGGAATGCGATCCACGTCTTCTGCGGTGATCGTCTTTCGGTTGCTCAGGACGGCCTTGGTCTTGCCCTTCTCCCGCAGGTTCGATTTAAGCCTGTTCCCCACAAGGATTTCCTTCAACCTAGCGCGCGCGCTGCGCTCCACGATCTTGATCTGGTCCTCCTTGTCCTTCTTGAGCTTTGCGAGTTCTTCCTTTTCTATGGAGGTCGTACGCTGATCCTTGTCCACTCCCCTTCTCGCAAAGACCCTGGCGTCGATAACGGTCCCCTCGGCTCCAGGCGGAACACGGAGAGAAGTGTCCTTCACGTCCCCCGCTTTGTCACCGAAAATAGCTCTCAAAAGCTTTTCTTCCGGTGAAAGCTGGGTCTCTCCTTTGGGGGTGATTTTGCCCACCAGGATGTCACCGGGCCTGACCTCGGCGCCGATCATGACGATGCCGCTCTCGTCGAGGTTCTTGAGTGCCTCCTCCCCGACATTGGGGATATCCCGGGTGATCTCTTCTTTGCCCAGTTTGGTGTCGCGGGAGACGGCCTCGAATTCCTCGATGTGAATCGATGTGTAGGTGTCTTCCTTTACCACGCGCTCGCTTACGATAATCGAGTCCTCGAAGTTGTAACCGCCCCAGGACATGAAGGCCACCATGACGTTCTGACCCAGGGCCAGTTCTCCGAGCTCCGTAGCGGGCCCGTCTGCGATGATCTGGTTTTTCTCGACCCACTCTCCCCGCTTAACTATAGGTTTCTGGGTATAACAGGTGTTCTGGTTCGATTTCTTGTACTTGACGAGCTTGTATATCCTTACCTCGTCCTCACCCTCGGCCGGCTTGTCGGTACGAACGACTATCCGGGAGGCGTCCACATCCTCTACGATACCCGAAGCCTTGGCAACAATGCTCACGCCGGAGTCCTTGGCCACAACCCCTTCGAGCCCGGTCCCGATCAAAGGAGATTTGGCCTTGAGCAAGGGAACCGCCTGCCGCTGCATGTTTGAACCCATGAGGGCGCGGTTGGCGTCGTCGTGCTCAAGGAAAGGGATGAGGGAAGCCGAGACGCTCACGAGCTGATCGGGTGAAACGTCCATGTATTTGACTTCCTTCACTGGGATCTTGCTCGCTTCGCCTTCGATCCGAACGGCCGCTTCCGGATTGATGAAGTTCCCCTTCTTATCGAGGGGGGCGTTCGCCTGTGCTATGGGATAGGTCTTCTCGTCCAGGGCTGACAGGAACTCTATCTCCTTGCCGACCTTTCCGTCATCAGCGACGCGGTAAGGGGTCTCGATGAACCCGAAGTCGTTGACCCGTGCATAGGTGCTGAGGCTGACGATAAGGCCGATATTGGGCCCTTCCGGCGTTTCAATGGGACATATCCTACCATAATGGGTCGGGTGAACGTCCCGGACCTCGAAGCCTGCACGCTCCCGGGTCAAACCGCCCGGACCCAGGGCGCTGAGACGCCTCTTATGGGTCACTTCGGACAACGGGTTTGTCTGGTCCATAAACTGAGAGAGCTGGCTCGTTCCGAAGAACTCCTTCACCACAGCGGAAACGGGCTTGGAGTTGATAAGGTCGTGAGGCATGAGGGTCTCCACCTCTTGAAGGCTCATACGCTCCTTGATGGCCCTTTCCATCCTCACCAGACCGATCCGGTACTGATTCTCGAGAAGCTCCCCCACTGAACGAACACGGCGGTTTCCAAGGTTGTCTATGTCGTCCACCATGGCCTCGGAGGTCTTGAGACGAATGAGCTCCTTGACGGCCCTGATGATGTCGTCTTTCCGCAGGACCCTGGTATCAAGCGGCACATCCAGGTCCAGGCGGTGGTTGAGTTTGAGCCTGCCCACCGGAGAAAGATCGTAGGTGGAGAGTGTAAAAAACAGACTGTTAAAAAAGTTGTTGGCCACTTCCTGGGTCGGTGGGCTGCTGGGCCGCATTTTTCGGTAGATCTCCAGGATCGCCTCTTCGCTGGTTTCTATCTTGTCGAGAAGCATCGTATCCCGAAGAGACGTGCTCACATCCGCACCCGCCAGCACCAGGCACCGTATCTCGGCGATTCCCCGCGCATGAAGTGTTTGGAGAATCTCCAGGGTGATCGGCTGATTTCCAGCCACCAGGACTTCCCCTGTGGAGGGGTCCATGACATCCTCGGCCGCCACGCGCCCTTCCATATCTTCCAAGCTGACTGGTATATGGGTTAAATCAGCGCCTTCAATCAGCCTGTGAAGCCTCTTAGTATACTTATCACCGGGCTTTGCCAGCTCTTGTTTTGTTTCAGGATGAACGATTTTCTTGCTGACCCGATGCTGGTAGAGTGTGTCAAGGTCCACGGGCCGCTGGCATTCCTTTTCCCCGATCCGGATAGTCTCCGTGTTGTAGAACTCCTGCAGGAGATCTTCCGTTGAGTAGCCCAGGGCCTTCAGAAACGTGGTGGCCGGAAATTTCCTCCTCCGGTCGATCCGTACGTAAAGAAGGTCTTTGGGATCAAACTCGAAATCCAGCCAGGAGCCTCTGAGAGGAATGATTCGAGCGGAGTATAGGAGTTTGCCGCTGGAGTGGGTCTTTCCCTTGTCGTGGTCGAAGAAGACGCCCGGCGACCGGTGGAGCTGGCTTACGATCACGCGCTCGGTGCCGTTGATGATGAAAGTACCCCGTTCCGTCATCATGGGAAGGGTCCCGAAATAGATCTCCTGCTCCTTTATATCCCTGATGCTCTTGGTGCCGTCTTCGACGTCCGTATCGAAAACCAGCAGGCGCACGGTCAGCTTGATGGGGGCTTCGCAGGTCATCCCCTTGGCAAGGCACTCCTCTTCACTGTACTTGCTGTCTTCAAAAGAGTACCGAACAAACTCCAGCGATGAAGTCCCGCTGAAATCCTGAATGGGGAAAACACTCCGGAAGGCCCCCTGCAAGCCCACCTCCATCCTGTCTTCTGGTGCAACGCCCTTCTGCAGGAAGCGGTCATAGGACTCCTTCTGCATTTCGATCAGATTC
>CAZEIA010000145.1:0-9278 GCA_964512335.1 uncultured Desulfobacterales bacterium | reverse complement strand
GATCTTCCACTTCATGGGGATCTGATTGCTGAAGGCAACCACCCTGGTGTCCAGAAAAGGGGTCTGGTAATCCACGCCATTTGCCATCCACGCACGATCCAGCCGCCTCAGCGCGGTGTTATAGGCGATTTCCACCAGCTTGCGCGCAAGCCTCTCTCTCTGCTCCTCGCTCTTCACCTTGGGGTTCTTGAGGACCATTCGATATCCCCCGAAGAGTTCGTCTGCACCCTCCCCGACCATCACGCTGTTGGTGTGCTGCTTGACCATCTTGGCCACATAGTAATTGGAAATAACGCCGTTGATGCAGTCCTCGTCAAAGCTCTCGAGGAACCACACGGCATCGGGCAGGAAATTCGTAATGTCCTGCTCCGTAATCTTGTAGATATGGTGTTCCATTCCAAGGAATTCGGCCATGACCTTGGCGTTTTCAAGATCCGGTCCTGGTGCTTTCTCAAGGGTGCCTGTGAACAGGACCAGGTTGGGGTTGAATTCCTTGGCAATAGCCGCAATGATGGAGCTGTCCAGCCCGCCGCTCAAGGAGACCGCCCCAACGCCGTCCATACGCTTGCGGACCGCGTCTATCATGATCTCACGCAGGATCTTTGCGCATTCCTGAACATCGTCGCCTATGTCCGGGATCTCGGGTTTAAAGGCGTCAAAAGGCTTCAGTCCTTTTTTGGAGCTGTACGTATGCCCGGGCGGAAGCTCCTCGATCTGGAATTGGACGTGATCAGCCAGGCCCTTCATCTCCGTGCTGAAGTAAAACGTGTGATTGTTCCAGCCGTAAAACAGCGGTCTGGCCCCGACATGGTCCCTTGCCAGGATCACCTCCTCGTCCTTTTCAACTATCGCGCACGAAAAGGTGCCGTCCATGCGAGAAAAGGCGTCCATTTCGAATTTTTCATATAACTCCGAAAAGAGCTCGATATCGAACTGACCTTCAGACCGTTCATTGCAGAGCTCTCCATCAAACAGTATATAGGGCCTGTCCTCCAGCGATGTGCCGTAAGTCCTTCTGGGTGTTACATTGAGTTCATTGGCCCCCACAGCGCCCCGATCGTCGAACAGGGTTCGAACGATACTGTTGTCCTGTCCCCTGTGGCGCATGAGCCGAAGCATCTTTCTCAGCTGCTTAGTACTGTCTTCCTCCATTCGTCCGTGTTGAGAAATAATTCCCGCGATGCTTGCCATTGTGTCAACTCCTTATCATTACTACTAAATTAGATTATGCGACTCAGGATAACTCGATTGCAATACAAGAAGACCCTTTTGGCCGCCGTCATCCACCGATGTCCACCGGAGTACTCCTATAAAAAGCTCCGGTCAACGATATTTATAGCTATAATTGTTTCAAGTGAAATAAGTTACAACATCTCTAAGCAGAGGTCAAGATATTTCTTCCTTACAAGGCCGAACACCAAGGCCTTTTTATTTAAGAGGCTTGTATCTCGAGCAGTTAATAAGACAAGCCGGCTCCGGGAAGAACATTCGGAGGCGCGCCCGTATGTTGAAACCCCGCTGGAGCAGTGCCTTCCTGCTGTTCGGCTGTTATCCTTCGCGCAGATAGGTAAGCAGTTCTTCTGGACACAGGTGGGCGATTCCGAGGCACTTCAGAGAAAATCCCTCTGCAAAGTAGTTTACTTCGCTGATCACAGACGCGAGGTGTATCATACTCTCGATAACGGGGACTTTCACGCCGTACTTTTCGGCCAACCGGTAGTAAGTGTTGCATCCCACGGGAATGTCCTCGGTAATGTAGCGGCTCTCCACGGTGAAACGCTCTCCAGGCAGATACATCATCCACTGATCGGGCGGGATAACTTCCTCGAAGGGAACCGCATAGTCCGGCCCCATGAATTCCTGCCCCAGAATGCTCGTCCTGGAAAAGAAATCCTTCTTCTCATAGGGTTGGATTCCCACCCCCATCCTTTTAGCAACAGCGGCCTCTTCCCGGTAAAGGGCGTACTGGATCTTGGCCAGGTTGTAGGAAAAGCCGTGTTTGTAGATGTCGAAAAACTCCTCCTTGTCGCCGAAGATGACCCCCCAGTTGTCAATGGCGCCCACGTTCATGACCGTGGCTGGGACATGGAGGATGGGGTTCACGTTGGAAAAACCGATATCGATCACGGTATCCCCCGGAACAGGATCGATGGTGTCCATGACGGGGAAGTTCCCCATGGCTTCCAAAAAGGCCTTCCTGTCCCTGCTTGGAAGCGTGTCCCCACGCAATGTGACGGCCCGATAGAGGATATAGACGTCATCCACATCACCCAGGTTGGTGAGCCTCGCCCCGTATGGCAGACTCGACCATCCCCCGATGATGACCCTTTTTTCACACCCTTGCTCCCGCATCATCCGTCTCAGGATCAGGGATCCGAAGTTGTCCGGAAAGAGGGTGATGACCTGGCCGTCTTCGAGGCATGGAATCAATGCTTTGAAGAGTCTTTCGTAGGCCTGGGCCCGAACACTGATGGCGACGATTCCCGCCCCTTGAACGGCCTCTTCCATGCTGGTCGTCACAACATCAACTTTAGCCGTGCCGTTCCTCTTGAATCCCTTGACATTCCTTTCCGGTCCGAAGAGCCTGATCTTTCTTGTGGACATGATGGGTTCCACAAAATGCCTGTATTCCTCAAACTCGAACAGGCGGACCTCATTCCCGGCCAGTTTGCAATCCGCCGCTATGGCCTGACCCGCGTTACCGCCTCCCAATACGGCAATACATTCCATTCATATCTCCTTGCCTTACTCTCTTTCCCCTGTCTCCAGGAACCGTTTCAGCTTTTCCTTGCTGAGCCCGTCGATGCCCAGTCGTTCGAGGGAGAGTCCCTCTTGCATGTAATCCGTCTGGTTGATTTCCGAACTAAGGCTTATGACCGCATCGATGACAGGAGTGGACACATCATACCTCAGGGCCAGTTTCTTTATGGGCACCAACCCAAAGGGAAGGTCTTCCGTGATGTATCTGCTTGTGACGGAAGAAGGTCCCGAAATCTTGGCTACGGCCCCTTCCTTGTCAAAAGAGGCCCTGAAATAGGTGGACATGATGGCGCTTTTCTTCCAGAAGTCCTCTTCCGGATACTCCAGCATCGTGCCGCCGACGGCCTCGGCCACATCCCTGACCTCTTCATAGGCCTTTTTGATGCACCTGGAGACCGAAAGCGTATTGCCGTCCCGGTAAAAATAGAAATCCTTCCCTGCGGCGTCCACCCAGCCCGCATTCATGACCGTCCCGACGGGATGGACGATGGGGTTTAGATTGTTGAGGGTGGTGGCAAGCACATTTTCTGCCGGCACAACCGGATACATCTCCCGGACTTCCCGGATCACCCGATCGGTGTTTTCGGCCGGCAGGGCGGCTAGGAGCATCTTGACCGCCCAGACCATAATCTGGACGGTGCCGGGTTCCACGATCCTGCAGCCCCATGGAAGGGTGTGGGATTCGGCCAGGGTGATGTCCTTGCGGACGCCTTTTTCTCTCAGGATCGAGGCAAAGGCAAGGGCGGAGAAGTTGGCGGACCACTTCACAATGGTTTGCCCGTCTTTCAGGTGTGGCAGGAAGGCGTGGAAGAAACGGTCCGCACCAATGGCCGGCACTGTCACCATAATGTACTCCACGTCCTCGAGGGCCTGCTCGAAATCCGTCGTCACCATGTTCAACGAAATGGCGTGCTTTTCACCCCATGGGTCGATCAGGTTCACGGCCTGTCTTTCCAGGGGGACCTTGATGTTCTCCTCAAATTCGGGCAATTCGCATAGATTGACCGCGTAGCCCTTCATGGTGAGATCGACCGCCATGGCATGGGCGCCGTTGCCGCCGCCCAGGACGGCGATGGTCTTCTCCTTGGCCATTGACTGTTCCTCCTGTTAATGAAGGCTTCCTAAAACCAGCTTGGGGAGCCACAAAGACACCTCAGGGACAAAAGTAGTTAAAATAAGTACCGGAAGGGATCCGAAAAGGAGAAATGGGATACAGTCCCCCACAAAGTCCTTGACCGATACCCCGGAAACACGTGCGGCCGTGAAGAGGTTGGTCGCCACCGGGGGCGTCATCTGACCGCTTCCCTGGTTCACGGCCATGATGGCCGCCATTTGAACGGGGTGGACGCCAAGCTGTATAAAAAGTGGTAATAGAAGAGGTGTAGCAAGCAACATAGAACTTATATCATCCATTATCATACCCATTAAAATCATAAAAAAATTAATCATAAGTAACAATAAAATTCGGTTTTCACTAAGATTTAGCATGGCGCTGGCGATCCCGTCGGGCAAACGCTCGTAAGTGAAGATGCGACCCATGACGAAGATAAAGCAGATAATGAAGGTGATGGCCCCTTCGATGCTCGCCGTCTCTTCGGCCGCCTGCATAAAGGCCTTCCTGGTGAGGGTGCGCCTGGCAACCCCCACGCAGATCGCGTAAACAGCGGCCATGCATCCCGCCTCGGTGGCCGTGAAAAGACCCCCGTAAATACCGCCCAGGATGATGACCGGCATGACCAGTGCGAAACTCGCCCTCTTGGTGGCCCTCCCCAGTTGCCGCATGGTTCCGCCCAAGGGCAGTTTTTCCAACACCTTGATCTCGGGGCGTTTCCGGCAGTAGAGGTAGTTGATAATGAAATAGCCCAGCATGAGGAGCAGGCCGGGGACGGCGGCCGCCAGAAAGCAGGCAGCCACGGAGGTGCCGGTGATCATCCCAAAAAGTATCATCGGGATGCTCGGCGGGATCAATTGTCCCAGCAGCCCGGAGCAGGCCACCAGGGCGGTGGCATAGGTCCTCTTGTAGCCGTATTTTTCCATCTGGGGCAGGACGGTCATGCCAATGCTGGCCACGGCGGCGGACGAGGAGCCCGATATAGCCCCGAAGAGCGCACAGGAAACGATGGTTACGATCCCCAGCCCCCCCTTGAAACGCCCCACCAGGGCGTTGGAAAACTCGATAATCCGCTCCGAAATGCCGGTAGCGGTCATTAGACCGCCCGCAAAGATGAAAAAAGGGATGGCCATGAGCACGAAGGAATTTAGATTGGTAAATATGCAGGGCACGGCAAATCCAGGATTGATCTCCAGTAGGATCATCATTCCCAATCCGCCAATACCGAAAGAGACAAACAGGGGGAATCCCAGGAGGATCATCAGGATCGTCACACCGATGAAAACCAGCGGGATGGTCATGAGGACCCTCCCCTGTAGTAGGCGTACACCTTCCCGGCTTTTCTGAGGAAATTAGCCAGGAAATGAAAGACGATAAAGATGCCGCAGACAAAGAAGCAGATATGGACCACGATCAACGGCATGCGAAGGACCATGGAACGCATGGATTTTTCCATGGAATAGACTGCGAAGTCATAGGACCAGCTTACAAAAACCACCATAAACCCGAGACAGACGGCCGTGGAGACAAGCTCGAACCAGAGCTTTTTTCCCCCGGAATTGAAGACCCCTCCCATCTTTATGTGGCCGTCCTCACGGGTGGTCACGATGGCCCCGATGAAGATGGACCAGATCATGATAAAACGGGCCGACTCTTCCCAGGCAGGGGACGACCATTTGAAAAAAATCCTCAGGACAACCTGCAGAGCGACCAGAAGGGTCATGGCCACAATAGTGGCGATTCGACCGAAATCTTCGATCAGATACAACCACCGCTCGAATCTCTTATAGGCAGCAATATAATCCATTACCCCCTCGTTCGGGGATCAAGGCGGCGTGCGCCGTGATCCGGGCGCAGCCGGCCGCCTGTTCCCGTCCCTGAAGAGCCGCCCGGTCTAGTCGACGTGGGCGCGGATATAGTCCATGGCCTCTTTACCGATCTCCTTTTCAAACGCCTCCCAGCTCGTACGCCCGTACTTCTTCCAAGCGTCGCGCTGCTCCGGAGTCAGACGGGTCACGTGGATCCCCGCCTCTTCCATCTTCTTGTAGTACCCTTCTTCGCTCTCCTCCGAGGCCTTGTTTCCCCATTCCAGGGCCTCTGCGGCCGCCTCCTCCACCACCTTCTTGAGCTCGGGTGACAGGCCGTCGAAAAGCTCCTTATTGATGATCACGGCGAAGGGTTCGAAGATGATGTTGGTGTCGGTGTAGTAGTCGGTGACGTCCCTGAGAGCCGTATAGGTCACCTCGGGGGTGTTGTCCTGGGCGTGGGCCACGCCGGTCTGAAGTGAGGTGAAGAGCTCGGCAAAGGCGATGTCCACCGTCTGGGCCCCGATCTCCTGGTACAGAAGACGATCCGCCGGACACCACACCCGGACCTTGATATCCTTTTTTACCATGTCTTCGGGCATCACCACCGGCCCCTTGGTACTCCCGAAACCATCCATCCCGATGAAGTAAAACCCGAGCAGCTTGAGCCCCAGATCATCGAAGACAGGCTCCAGAAGCTCGAACATCCAGCCGTCCGGGGCGTAGATCTTTTTCCCTTCCTCCCAGTTGTCCGCCAGGTAGACCGTATAAACCGCCTGCAGTGTAGGAGAGAACTCCGGGCTTATGGGCAGGAAACCCATCTCCTGCACCCCCCGGACTACGTTGTCGAACATATCTCGCCAGGGGCCCAGCTGTTCCGCCGGGTATCCGCTGGTCTTGATCTTGCCGTTGGACTTTTCTTCCAGCAGTTTCAGAAACATCTCATGGGCCTGGTCCGCTACGGAATCAGGGGCGCTGGGGTGCCCGGATTTCCATGTCTTGGCCTGTGCCGCTCCCGGAAACACGGCCATGGCTACAAACAGTGAAACGGCCGCAAGAGCCACAAAAATCTGTCCTTTCTTCATGTTACCCCTCCTTCCTTGAATGGTTGACGTTTATTCCCTCGCCTTTATGCGGGTCCTGCGACCCATGCCGCCATAAACGGATCGCTCATGTAGACCACTGTGCTTCTTTGAAACTCAACATCGTATTGGGTGGTAGAAGGCTCAGCCTTTGTCGAGTTGTTTTTTCATTAAAGACCAACCGTTCCCGACGTGTTCCCGGGCCGTCTCTGCAGCCAGGACCTCATCGCCCTTTTCGATGGCTTGAACGAGTTTAAACATGTCTTCATAATTCTGCCTGGAAACCTTCTTGTCCTTAGGGAGATAATTCTCGTAGTAGCGGAAGATATTCGCGTGAATGGAAGTGAGGATAAACTCATGGATAGGGTTCCGGGCGACAGCGGAGACGGCGATGTGCATCTTGCGATCCAAATCCAGGAATCCCTTCCAGTCGAACCCTTCTTCTGAGAGAAGTGCTTCTCCCTCCTCAAGAAGCCCCTTCAACAACGCGATATCCTTTTGTGTCGCCTTGGAGGCGGCCCTGGAGGCGACCACGCCTTCCAGGTCCCATCGAAATTCCGTAAGATTTGGAAGAGAGGCCTTGCCGGAGCGGATGAGCATGGCAAGGCTTTCAGACATCTGTTCAGTGTTCAGTTGCCGGACAACCGCACCGCCCTTCATGCCGGTTTTGATCTCAATCAGCCCTTTGTGCTCCAAAACCCGGAGCGCCTCACGAAGGGTCCTCCGGCTGATATCGAATTCCTTTGTCAGATTGCGCTCGGAGAGCAGTCTTTCCCCCGGCTTGAACTTCCCCGAAAGAATCGCGTCCTGGATCTGTTCGGCCACGACCTCATAGACACGGATAGGTTTTACTTTTTCAAACATAGGCACCCGCTCTTCGAGGAAAGTAAAATGGGGGAACCATTTTGTCAAGTAAATACCAATACCGACTTTGGACGCGGATAAGCGCGGATTCCAATATTTTCCGATTGCTGCTTCCGGTCTTTTAAGCGAACCCAGGTCAAGGCGTCGCCTCTCTACCATTGTTACCCCGGCGTATCGAAGCGCACGTGAAGGTCTGAGTGCTGGCCCTGCTCATCGAGGGTGTGGCGGAGCACCGCCGCGGGCAGCCGTGGAGCCGGATCAAACGCGGCCTTGATGAACTACAAGTTGCGAATTTCTCAACGGATGTCTACCAGCTCTTCAGAAGGAACGAAATCACGAGCAGTGCCCATAGCAATTTGAAATCGCTAGGAATCAAGCAGCAGCCACTCATTAAACGGCTTTAAACGATTGCCGAAACCGCTGAAAATCTGTGGACACACGCCTGCTTTTCGGAATGCAGACAACCGCCTGATATGTATGGCTTTATGGTAATTCGTGAAACTACAGACCCGAAACCCAAGTCTATCGCCCCTTGGACAAAGATAATGGCGGCCCTTCAGGTGAAAAAGGAGACCCAAAAGAGGCCCAAGCGAAACCCAGGACGATTTGGACGATTTGGACGATGATTTTCATCGCGTGCACCATCCGACCACGGCCGCTGTGGGCGATATGGTCGGTTCGGGTGATATCAAAACCACCGTCATTGGGTCCGGGACTCGTCGCGAGTGCTCTGGTTTCCGATTTCGGATTATATTTTGTTTTCCATCCATCACCCCATTTTTTCACTCGCAAACGGGGAGGTCAGCACGTGTGTAAAAGCATGTCAAAACCGAAATGAACTCAAATATCACTGATCGGACGTGACCAGTATTGCTGTACCCAATCCTTGTCGATACGGATAACGACTATATTATTTGAATGAGGCAATGGTGTTCTCTGCCTTCTGCCCCACCCTGTTAATAGTAATTCCGGCTCCGACAGAGCGATAAATGTCCCAAATTCATCTTGACATCTCAGCCGAATTTCTGTTGCAATAGTTGATGTCGAACAAAAAAGGAGAAGAATACTGTTCACCATCAAGATTGTATACAATAATCGTTTTTCCCACATACGTCCCCCAGGGAACTCTCTACATTACAAGGAATTCTAAAATATGAGAGAGGTTTCAACCTCCCAAGTTATTATAGCCCCCCAATCCTCATTCCTGCCACAGTCACACCCACCACACGAAATATCACCCTGGCGCTTGCCTCTCAATCCCGAGTAGCCAAAAATCCCACGGCTTTGACCTCACCGATTGATCCTGGCCCAATCTGGCGCGATTGGCGCTATGCCAGGAGTACTCTCTCCACCAAGGCTTCCAGCCGCCGAACCACGGCTCCATTCTCAGGAAATAGTCTGGGTTTTTGTAAATGAACCATCCTTCTCATCGACCAAAGAGGCCTCCGGCGTAAGTTCTGCAGGCCTTGAAATCTCGTGACGGTGGACGATGTGGACGGTGATTTTCACTGCGAGTATGGGTGGTTCGTTGGTTCTTACAGCCCTTATCGTATCATGGCATTTCGAGGTGGACCGGAATCACCAGGATTCCAGAGCAATCATTGACCGCTGACGATTCCGCTAGATGCCATTTCTCACTAACGGCTCATTCATCGT
>CAZEIA010000144.1:0-9282 GCA_964512335.1 uncultured Desulfobacterales bacterium | reverse complement strand
CAACCTGCGCCCCCCTAAAAACAACAAGGATATTTTTCTTATCCTTCATGAAAACGAAATTATTTTGAAAATGCTCTTTTCTTCCCTTCAGTCTTCTTCCTGAAAACCCATATGAGAAAGTTTTCTTCTCTGGTTTTTCTTCCCTGAGTTTTCTTTTTCTCCTTCTCGTAATAACAGCATTGTAACTCCCTCATGACACTCGGAGAGGGGAAGAACAAATTTACCGTGCCTGCCACCGCCTTCAGGCTTGACAACCCCCGGTCTTTTTTGCATGATCGGGGTCCTGTCTGTCCATCCACCGAATGGACGATAGATGCGCCCCCTTTCAGCGTCTGGAAAAATCCGCCGGAATTTTGACAAGATTTTCCGGCGGCCGGAAAATCCCGTATTTTTCACCCTTCTTAACCACTTGTTTTAATTATTTTATTAATCAAACACACTATTTTGCACGATATTTGCAAGACTGTCCAGTCAGTGAACGAACGCCACTCCTCATGCGGGAGATTCTCCAGTGATCGAGCCGTTTCAAAACCGGTTTTTGAGCCCTACCAAGGCATTTCGGCGACTGTCCGTGCTCATGGCCGTCCACGACGATGCCAGGACGAGCCAGCACAAAATCGCATCGAAAACGAACCTAAGCAGTTCCATGGTGAACAACTACGTCAAGGAATTCCGGAAAGTGGGTTTTGTCCAGGTCACAGGGAAAACAAATCGCACCCAGAGTTACCACCTGACCACTGAAGGCGAAAAAGAGCTGCTCGCCCTCCTTCTCGACTATTCCGCCGAGATCGTCCGTCTGTACGGCAATGCCAAGCGGGAACTGGCGAAACGGCTTAAAGGCATTCACCAGGAGGGCATCGTCTCGGTCGCCCTGTTCGGAGCGGCAGAGACCGCGGAGATCGTCTATGCAGCGGTTCGCGAGAGCGGCCTTACAGTCAAAGGCATTGTGGATAGCAGCCCCCAAAAGCAAGGGACACGGTTCAACGGTTTTTCAATCCAGACACCGGAAGACCTGAAAGAGATGAACGCAGATGCCGTGGTGATAACCTCCTTTGCACGGCAACTGGAAATCCGAGACCGGATCAGAGAGATTCTGGGACCCGAAGCCAACATAAAGATGCTCACGGAATTTTAGGAGCGCACATGCGAACCCTGATCACCGGAATTACAGGTCTGGCCGGCAGCCATCTGGCGCAGCACCTGCTTCGCCATTCAGACGCCCAAGTGCACGGCACCATTCGCTGGCGAAGCAACAGGGAGAATATAGCCGGGTTTGAAAGAGAACTCATCCTGCACGAGTGCGACCTGAAGGACCCCTATGCGGTGCTTCGCCTGCTTCAGCAGGTCAGACCCCAACGGATCTTTCACTTGGCGTCTCAGAGCAATGTGGCGTCCAGTTGGAACTCTCCGCGGGAGACACTGATAAACAACATAACCGCCCAGTTGAACCTTTTCGAGGCAGTAAGACAGGAGAAGATCGAGGATCTCAGAATCCATGTGTCCGGGAGTTCTGAGGAATACGGCCTTGTCCATGAAAACGAGTTGCCCGTCAGGGAGACCAACCCTTTAAGACCCCTCAGCCCTTACGCCGTAAGCAAGGTGACCCAGGATACCCTCGCATACCAGTACCACCAGAGCTTCGGGCTCTACATCGTTCGAACCAGGTCCTTCAATCACACAGGTCCGGGGCAGAGTGACGTCTTTGTTGCATCCAATTTTGCAAAGCAGATCGTGGAGGTCGAGATGGGTCTTCGCGAGCCCGTGATCCGGGTCGGCAACCTGGAGGCACAACGGGACTTCACGGACATTCGGGACGTGGTGCGGGCATACGCCCTGGCCCTGGACCAATGCAAACCCGGAGAAGTTTACAACATCGGATCGGGCAAGGCGCACAGCATCAAGCAGCTCCTTGCAGTCCTCCTCGGCATGAGCAGAATCATCATACAGGTCGAGCAGGACCCTTCGCGCATGCGTCCCTCGGATATCCCGAAGCTGGTGGGTGACATGGACAAGTTCAGAAGGCAAACCGGCTGGAGACCTCGAATCGCCTTTGAACAGACGCTGAAAGACCTTCTCGATTACTGGCGTGCACGGCTGGGTGCGCACGGTTCACAAAGGCAGGGTGAGCAAAACGGGGATCCGCTCCAGCCGCATGGAGCAGGCATAGGAATCACCCGATGACACGACTCGAAAATCATAACGGAAACAGCCGTGCGATTCAAATCGGGGCACGACTTATCGGCCGGGACCACCCCACCTATGTGATCGCCGAGATCGGCATCAACCACAACGGGGACCCGGCCCTTGCAAAACAACTGATCGACATTGCCGCGGAAGCCAGAGTCGACGCCGTGAAGTTCCAGAAGCGCCATCTTCCCAGCCTGTACAGCGAGGACGTGCTGGAGGTCACCGCCCGCTATGAGCAGAACTTCCAATACATGATCCCTATCCTCAAGCAGGTTGAACTACCCGAAGAAGAAATGGCCGCCCTCAAGGCCTATGCCGAGGATCGAGGGCTCGAGTTCCTCTGCACCCCCTTTGATCAAATCAGCGCCGACTTCCTGGACGCCTTGGACGTAAAGGCATTCAAAGTCGCATCCGCCGATCTCAACAACCTCGAACTGCTGGAACACATAGCATCCAAGGCAAGGCCCATGCTTGTCTCCACCGGCATGTCCTACTGGGATGAGATCGAAGCCGCGGTGACTCTTCTCAAGAAATCCGAGACCCCTTTCGCCCTGCTCCACTGCAGAAGCGTGTACCCGGTCTGGCCCAGGGAAGTGAACCTCCGCATGATCAAGCAACTGGAAGGGTTCGGCGTGCCCGTTGGATATTCCGGCCACGACATCGGCATAACCATTCCCCTGGTGGCCGCGTCCATGGGCGCCTGTATCATCGAGAAGCACATCACCCTGGACAAGCAGATGTCCGGCCCTGACCACAAGATCAGCCTGGAGGGGTTCGAACTCAAGCGCCTGGTCCGGGACATCCGCGTGGCCGACCAGGCCATGGGCAGGCAGAAGCGATTTCTCCTGAGAGGTGAAATCCTAAACCGCGAACTATTCGGCAAGAGCCTGACCGCAGCCTTGCCCATCGCCAAAGGCACACCCATCACCCGCGATATGATCCGGGTTCAAGGTCCCGGCAAGGGGATTCCGCCAAACCGGATGCGCGACCTGATCGGACGCCAGGCCCAGCGGGACCTGGTACAAGGCGATTTCTTTCTGGATCAGGACCTGAACGGCGGGCCGCCCTCCGGTTTTTCCCACGCACTCAAAGGCCGTTGGGGACTGATCTGCCGGTTCAGCGATATGGACGACATGCTGACCTACAAACCCTGGTTGATCGAATTCCATCTCACCGAACGGGACGTTCAACTCGTACCGGAATTCAGTGGGATCTTTGAACAGGAACTCGTGGTTCATACCCCCGAATACATCGGAGAACTCCTCCTGGACCTTTGCTCCTCGGACGGAAAGATCCTGGATCGATCCCTTTCCATGGTCCAGCAGACCATCAAACTGACTCATGCCATGGCCCCCCACTTCGCGGGCCGTCCCAAGGTCATTGTCCATCCCGGGGCCATGAGCCTGAACCAGAAACTGGATAAAGAGGCCCTCCGGCGCACCCTCTTGCATTCCACACAGGCCATTGACCCCGGAGACACTGAACTCCTCTTCGAGAACCTCCCGCCCTACCCCTGGTATTTCGGAGGCCAGTGGAAGGGCAATTACTTCATGGATGCGGACGAAATCAGCGCATTCTGCGAGGAAACCGGCGTGGGACTCTGTTTTGACCTCTCCCACGCCACCCTCTACTGCAATGCAAAAGAGAAGGATCTGGCAACCTTCATTCGAGTGGTCATGCCGTACATTCGTCACATCCATTTTGCGGACGGGTACGGCCTCGACGGAGAGGGAGTACAACTCGGCCAGGGGGAAATCGATCTTGACACGATTCTCCCACTGTTATTCGGTTATCAGGGAACGTGGGTTCCCGAGATATGGCGTGGGCACTTAAATCGCGGCCAGGGGTTTCTCCAGGCCTTGATGATTCTGGAAAGACACGGTCTCTGAGCCCGGATAAGCACTGTCCGGATTCAAGGTTTTCGATGGAACAGCCGATGACTCCATTAACCATTCAGTGTATGGACAGATAATCGACCCCTGATTTCGTCGTGTGGCAGGTAGCCCCCTCTCAGGGAGCATAACGTCAATATCATTCGTTATATTAATTAGTTATTAAGGATACCCCGATGGAATCCAAGGGGCGGAGCTGTATCAACCAACCGAGGAAAGCGCCTCATGAACATCCTGATGATCACAGACAATGACCCCGCCGGCATGGGGATCGCTTTCACCAACGCCATCAATCGCTACACCGAGCACACCTGTCGTCTCATCACAACGGCCGAGAAATATGGTTTCAACTATGAGACCGACATCCATCTGCCCTGTATACAAGACGATGATTATGGGGAGGTGGAGCAACTCTTAAAGGACGCCGATATCTTCCATTTTCATGTGCTCCGGGACGAAAATTCCCACCTCGGTCCGCTGGTGATCCGTGACTACATCAAAGGGAAACGGATTCTGCACCATCATCACGGCCATCCGGACTACATCCTGAACGCGGAGGCCTATAATGAAAAATACCGTCAATTGAATCGCAAGGTCGTTGTAAGTACACCTGATTTACTGAAAGTTGCCGAAAATGCCACATGGCTGCCCAATGTAGTTCCCATTGATGATGTCGGTTTTCTACCACGCTACGACGATACCCTGCCCCAAGACAAAATCCGAGTGTGCCAGGCACCCACGCGAAAATATCACAAACATACCAGAGAGTTTCAGCGGGTGATGTGGGAGCTTGAGAAGCGGCACCACCATCTCGAAACCGTTCTTATCGAGGGAATGCCGTATGGCCAATGCCTCCGCGTCAAGCGCACCTGCCATATGGTCTTCGACCACATGCGGGGTTGGTTCGGCATCTCCTCCTTGGAATCTCTGGCCCAAGGCAAACCGGTCATTGCCGGGCTCGATGACTGGAATCTTCGGTGCATCAAAGCCTTTACAGGAACGGAGGAGGTCCCATGGCAGATCGCGGGGAATGAGGATGAGCTGTATCGTGTCATGGATAGGCTTGTCCAAGATTCCGGTCTTCGGCAGGAAGTCGGGAAGCAGTCCCGTGCCTTTATGGAACAGCACTGGAGCGAGCAGCAGGTCATTTCGATTCTGATGGATACATATCAAAAGCTGAGCTGAATGGACCGGTATAATTCTGTCCTTCATGCGATTCTGATTATAGGAAAATCATTCTTCATGACATCGGCAGCATCGGCCATGGAAAGATGAAATGTCTACCGCATCGCATACTTCAATTTATGAGGGGACACCAGGTCACGCACACCAGCGATCCTGAATCGGCTGCAGGAGGCTTTCAATAGAGTTCCGATTCTCTAGAAGTATGGATGCTTCTCAAGGGTGGAGAGACCTTTCTTATCCATGTGCTCAGGGATGAATCAGTTCTTTTCCGTTATTGAGTTTCTGGTTTTTAATAGAGGCCAGTGCTAGTCAAGAGGCACTGGAAGCGGGCGATTTATAAAAGCTATCTGGATCGAGCGGCGGGCGTATTCTGGATGCACTGCTGGCTCAGTACGCACATGCCTAAAGGAGAAAAGACGTAATGAAACAGGCAATTGTATGCGGTGCCGGTGGATTTATTGGAAGTCATATGGTCAAAAGACTCAAGCAGGAGGGGTTCTGGGTCAGGGGTATCGATCTGAAATTTCCAGAATTCTGTCCAACTCATGCGGATGATTTCATGGCTGCGGATTTGCGGGATCCAATGATCTGCCGCGAGGTATTTGACAGGAAGTTTGATGAGGTTTATCAGTTCGCCGCTGACATGGGCGGCGCCGGTTTTGTATTTACTGGTGAAAACGATGCTGATATTATGCATAATTCAGCCCTTATCAATCTTAATGTGCTGGAGGCCTGCCAAAAACGGAACATAAGCCACATTTTTTATTCTTCCTCTGCCTGCATTTATCCGGAGTACAACCAGGAAGATCCAGACAATCCCAATTGTGAGGAAAATTCGGCGTACCCGGCGAAACCGGACAGCGACTACGGATGGGAAAAACTGTTCAGCGAACATCTGTACCTGGCCTTTCACCGGAATTACAGCATGGACGTGCGGATTGCCAGGTATCACAATATTTTCGGTCCGGAAGGTACCTGGGAGGGCGGACGAGAAAAGGCCCCGGCCGCCATGTGCAGAAAGGTAGCTTTGGCAGAAGACGGCGGGGATATTGAAATTTGGGGAGATGGTGAGCAAACGCGGTCCTTTCTTTTTATTGAGGAATGTCTGGAAGGCACCCTGCGTCTGATGCGGTCTAACTGGACCGGGCCGGTCAATATCGGGTCCGATGAAATGGTGACCATCAACCAATTGGCGCAAATGGCTGCCCAAATTGCCGGGAAAAGAATCTCATTCAGGCACATTGATGGGCCATTGGGGGTCAGGGGTAGGAACTCCGACAATCGGCTTATCCATCGGAAATTAGGCTGGAAGCCATCAGCCCCTCTAAAGGCGGGCATGGAAAAGACCTATGCCTGGATAGCCTCACAGATCAAAAAACAGCAGAAATCCTGATGAACCGTTTGCCCCTTGTCTCCATCGTGGTGCCCACGTTTAACCAAGGGCATTACCTCCCCATTGCCTTGGACAGTATCATGTTCCAGGATTACCACCCGATTGAAATCATCATCGCCAATCACGGGTCAACAGACAACACGTCACGAGTTATTAAAACATATCTTGAACAAATCGAAACTGAAGAGACCAGTTATCTAGATTTTTATCAGGAAAACAGCGAGCCGGAATTTGTCAGAAAATATGAAAACAGATTTCCCCCCAACAGGACAATCAAAGTCATTGAAAGCGAAGAAAACATTGGGGGGACCCATTCATATAATGAAGGATTTAAGGTCGCAACAGGCAAATACTGCACCTATTTGGTTGCAGATGATTATTTCTTGCCCAATGCAATAAACACCATGGTCAAGGTGCTCGAGTCACGAGAAGTCGATGTAGTCTTTTCCGACATGCACATCATTGATGATCACGGCCGCATTCTGCAACGGCTTTCAAAACCGGAGTTTGATTTTAAGAGAAGTCTGGCAGACTGGTTTCATCTGGGTGTATCCCGGCTTTATAGAAGAGATCTTCATGAGACAACAGGGTTTTACAATCCGGAATATAAAAACGCAAATGATTACGATATGTTTCTTCGATTTGCCATGAAAGGTGCGTCATTCGTCCATATCCCGGAAGTCCTCTACTGTACCCGTAAACATGATCCGAATGACCCGAATGAACCGGCCTCTTGGCGAAACAACGGTTATGCGAACCTGATGAGAGAATCTAAAATCTGTGCCATTCGAGCCAGAGAATATCTGAATGAATAAAGGGGTCTAAGTCAATGAAACTATCGGTGATCGGACTTGGGAAACTCGGACTCTGCACGGCGACCTGTTTTGCGAAAGCTGGCTATCGGGTAACCGGTGTAGACACCAATAGCACCCATGTCAAAACGATCCAGTCAGGAAACCTCCCTTTTGAGGAAACGGACCTGGGATCGCTCCTTTATGAGACCCGAGATTCTTTGACTGTGACAACAGAACTCTCACAAGCGGTAATGAACTCGGATATCTCTTTTATCATTGTTCCCACGCCATCGATGCCGGACGGCGGATTCACAAATCAATATATTCATACCGTCCTGATGGAAATGGCTCCATTAATAAAACAGAAAGCAAGATTCCACATTATAGACATTGTGAGTACGGTTATGCCCGGTTCGTGTGAAAATGACTTCATCCCTTTTCTCGAACAGCATAGCGGAAAGAAAGAGGGGATTGATTTTGGCCTGGTTTACAACCCTGAATTCATTGCCATCGGCAGCGTAATCAACAATTTTCTAAACCCGGACCTAGTGTTAATCGGCTCATCAAGCCCGCGTGTCGGAGAAGTGATTAGACAGGTATATGAAACCACCTGCGACAATTCTCCCTACATGGCCATGACCAGCCTGATCAATGCTGAAATTGCCAAGCTCACTTTGAATTGCTATTGCACCATGAAAATCAGTTTCGCCAACAATCTGGGCATGATCTGCGACAAAATCCCGGGGGCATCCGCATCGGAGATAACAAGTATCCTTGGAAACGATACCCGTATCGGCAAAAAATATATTAGACCCGGGCTTGGTTTTGGAGGTCCCTGTTTTCCACGGGACAACGAAGCATTCATCCGGTTTGCCAAGAATGTTGGTGGATATCCAGGCCTCCAGGAAGCGGTTGTGAGCATCAATCGCAAAAAAACAGATCAAGCGGTTGAGAGAATCTTGAAAGCAGCGGAAGTCGTCGGAGACAGGGTGGCCGTCCTGGGACTTTCTTACAAGCCTGCCACATACTTGACGGACTGCTCTCAATCCGTGGATATCGTCACTGCGCTGGCAGACTGCGGGAAACTCTCCGATTTGTGCGCGTATGACCCCATGGCGAAAATGAACGGTAAATGGCGGCTGGCCCACTCTGTACAATCCTGTGTTTCTGGAATGAATGTGGCGGCTATCCTAACCCCATGGCCGGAATTTTTTGAATCCCACTGGCAGAACAAAATGGCCGAAGACAGAGTTGTGCTGAATTTTTGGGAATAGCATATACTATGAAACTAATCAGCCCGGCCGAGGCTTACTGGCATCAACGGTACAGCATTGCAGGAATGAAAGAGCGGTTTGAACAATTCATTGATGCCATCGGCTTTGAAAATGACCTGAATGCCTACCAATGGGCCCAACTCGGTGCTTTTGTGCTCGAATACGAACCCGATCTCATCCTTGAGCTTGGCCGGAAATTCGGCAATTCAACCTGTCTGTTTACCGAAACCGCCAACCAGAAAAATCTAAACTGCCAGATCAAGAGCGTCTGCTGGAGTTCGGAGTTCGAAAAGGACATTTGCCCGAAACTATTCAACAAAAAAATTATCGATACCGTTTGGATGAACAGGCTGGAAATCATTCGGACCGACATCACAACGTTTGATTATGCAGATTTATTGAGCCATCATGCCCGCATCCTCGTTTTCTGGGATGCCCACGGTTTCGAAGTAGCGTCGTGTGTGCTCGGAACCATTTTACCCCTCTTAGAAATCAAAGAACACTATGTACTTATTCACGACCTTTCGGACCAGCGGCTGATGTGTGATGAACTTTAT
>CAZEIA010000143.1:1689-9336 GCA_964512335.1 uncultured Desulfobacterales bacterium | reverse complement strand
CCCCTGTGTTCGCCCCGCATTACAAACGAATCATCATGACCCGTTTCACAAGGACCCTCAGCACCCTCCTGGCCAATGGGGTCCCCATTGTGGCGTCCTTTGACATCGTGAAAAATATCGTCGGCAACAGCCTGGTCTCGACCGGCATTGAAAAGGCCAGGGACGACATCAAAGAGGGCCGGGAGATCTCCACCCCGCTGGCTGAGACCGGGCTGTTCCCTCCTGTGGTGGTCAACATGATCGCAGTTGGGGAAAAGAGCGGCCAGCTCGAGGAGATGCTGAACAGGGTCAGCAGGATCATGGAGTCGGAGCTTGACAGCTCACTCAAGCGATTCATGTCGCTCCTCGAACCTGCCATGATCGTGGCAATGGGAGCGGTGGTGGCATTTATTGTGGTGTCTATTTTGCTGCCTATCTTTGAGATGAATCAGTTGATTAATTGATTATGTGGTTATGTGGTTATTTAATTTGGTCAAAACTGGGTTGTTTGATATTTTATAGAAATATTTTTTGGATATAGCTGCTTTATATATGCCTTTCTAAGAAATTTATGAGATTTTGCGATTTCATAAGTCGTTATTTTCAGGGAGTCGGTATGGACATGGCGCGTGTTAATAGAACAAAGCAGGCCTTGACTGTCAGGACAGCGAATCACCGGAAAAACCAGGGGTTCACCCTGATCGAAATCATGGTAGTCATCGTGATACTGGGCATTCTCGCCGGGCTGATAGTGCCCCGCATCATGGATCGTCCTGAGCAGGCCCGCAGGACCAAGGCGGCCCTCACACTGAGGAGTCTGGACTCCGCACTTAAGCTCTACAGGCTGGACAACGGCGTGTATCCCTCGACCGAGCAGGGGCTGGAAGCCCTGGTCAACAAGCCGGAAACCGGGACCGTTCCCAGGAACTGGAGGGAAGGCGGCTACCTGGACAGCAACAGGGTGCCCAAGGACCCCTGGGGCAACGATTTCGTTTACATTTATCCGGGCGAACACGGAGACTACGACCTCAGCTCTTATGGGAGGGACGGTGAAAAGGGTGGAGAAGGAGACAACGAGGACATCAATCTGTGGGAGTTGGAGTGATGAGGAGGGGCTTCACCCTTATCGAACTCACGGTGGTCCTGTTTCTGATCGGTATTTTTCTGTCCTTGTCAGTGCCCAACATCGGCAATTTCCTGTTTCACAGCGACCTGAAGAGCACGGCCCGGTCACTCAAGGCCGCAGTTCATGTGCTTCGCTCCAAGAGCATCGCCACGGGGCGCCATGCGGTCCTTTGCTTTGATCTGGACAAAATGACTTACTGGGGGGAGCTGGAGCCCGAAGAGGCCCGGCTCTTCACGGACGGCGACCGGGATAACGAGAGGATCATATCCGAACGTTCGCTGCCCGACGGCATCCGAATCATGGATGCCATGAACATCCGCGTGGACAAGATTGAATCAGGCGAGCTGCGCTCCATCCTGAACCCCAAGGGGGTCATCGAGGAAACCGTCCTCCACCTGGCCGACCGCAGCGGCCGCGTGCTAACCATTATCATCAACGCATACACCGGAAGGTTTTCCCTGTATGACACTTACAGGGACGTGGAGTACGGCACACACGTGTCAGAGGGACCGGCGGGGTAGGATGGCGGGCATGATGCTTTTCAAAAGGCGGAAAGCAGGGAGCGGGTTCACCCTTCTGGAGGTCCTTGTCTCCATGGCCATTCTTGCCACGGCATTTGCGGCCGTGCTGCGCCTGCACTCCGACTCCATGGACATGGTGATGGCCGGCCGGGTGCACACCAAGGCCCTGGACCTGGCCCAGTATAAGATGACTGAGGTCGAACTGGCCGGAATTCAGAATGTCACAATGCTCTCCGGCGACTTTGACGAACAGGCCCCGGACTACCACTGGGAAATCCGGATAGAGCCGTCCGCCGTGCCCCCCTGGAGCAAGGTGACGGTGATTGTGGGGAACAGGAACCTGAAGCAGGGAGGTCGGGTAAATATCTCTTCATACATGCTCTCCGGTCCCTTGGACATACAACAATTGAGGTGATGACTAGTCCACACCAACCCGGAGTAAACACATCAACATGAATCGATCGCCGATGAAATACCGCGGGATGAGGCCGGCCGGCGGGCGGCATGGTTTTACATTAGCCGAGATACTGATCGCCGTCTTCATCCTCTCCATGGTGATGGCAATCATACTTGGCACTTTCACGGGGGTGATCTCCAGCTCCAGAGAGGCTGAGACCCGGTCGGAGCTCTACCAGACCGGCAGGGCCCTCATGGACCTCATCACCACGGACATCCGCTGCCTGTTTCCGCAGGAAACCGCAGCCGGCGCCCATTACTTCAGGGGAGAGACAGTATCGCACGCAGGGACGGACGCATCCAGCATGAGCTTTGTGACCACAAACGCACTTACCATGGGAAAGATCCGAAACCCCTTTCTCTCCGCAGTGAGCTATCGACTGGAGAGAGATCCCGATGTAGAGGAGTGGGTCTTGTTGCGGCGGGCGGAATCGCCCGCAACCCCGCCGTTTGACGAGGGCGGAAGAGAGGTCCCTGTCTGCCGGATCGTTGAAAAATTTCATTTGGAATTCATGTCCGAAGGTGATATCAAAGAAGATTTGATTGACATCATTCCCGAGGCCGTAAAGGTGGAACTGGTGCTCAATCTCGAAGGGCATCGTGAGACGTTCCTGACCATGGTCCGCCCCATGGTCACTGTAAAAAAGGGCGGCTGAAGGAGAGTGGTCGGGGACATGTTCAACAGCTACGGCAGGTTGCGCACATTCTTTAACCACCGCGTGTTTCAGCCCTTTCGGGGCAGGTTCGCGTCTTTGGTGCGCCCGCCGGGTGCGGCTTTAATGTGCAGAAATCGGGGCATCGCCCTTGTGATCGTGCTTCTCGTGGTTGCCCTACTTGTAGCGGTCGTGGTTGAGTTCAACCGGATCGCCCTGGCGGATATTCAGGTCTCCAACAATTTCATGGACGAAAGAAAGATCATATACACTACGATGTCCGGGATCAGCGCCTTGAGCGAGCTTCTCATGCTGGACCAAAAATACACCGAAAGCGACAATCTCCTCGAGGAATGGACCCAGGGGGAGACCTACTTTGAGACCGCATCCATGCTCCTGGATGAGGGCAAGGTCTCAGGCACCATAACAGACGAGGATGGGAAGGTTCACATAAACAGCCTCGTGAACAAGGATGGGAATATGAATTCCCGTCAATTCGAACTCTGGAGGCGGCTTCTGGAGCAGCAGCGGTTCCAATTGAACGAGCAGGAAATACTGACCATCATATACGGAGTAAAGGACTGGCTGGACGAGGACGACGAGGCGAGTGGGCTTTACGGGGCTGAAGACGAGACTTACCGGCCCCTGGGATACGAGTCCAAAAACGGGCCGATGGACACGATCGAGGAAATGATGATGGTGAACGGCGTGACAGAGGAGGTGTTTTACGGCAGTGAGGACCGCGAGGGCATTCACACCTGCTTCACAGTGTATGGAGAGGAAAGGATCAACATCAACACCGCGCCGATCCCGGTCTTAACGGCCCTCTCGCCCCTGATGAACGAGGATGTGGCCCTGGAGCTCCACTCATACCGCACCGACCCGGTAAACCGCAACGCCCTCAACTCCCCTTCGTGGTACTTGAGGCTCTGGCCTTACGACCACCCGATCCCGGAGGCCCTGTTGACGACCCGTTCCAGCTATTTCACCGTGCGGATTCTCGGGACCCTCCGTGACAGCCGAAAGCGAGTCCGGGCCGTTATAAGCCGGGAAAGCAGAGCCGCAGGCATCGTCTTCTGGCAGGAAACCGTACAATGAACAGCACCCTCTTTGCCATCCAGATCACCGATTACGACCTCAAACTCGTGCGTATACGCAAAGAGAACAATTATTTCTATGCTTCAGATCTCGTCCACGAGCAACTCGGCAAAGACGCCGAACGGGAAGGCGGCGCAGTCCCCTTGGAACTGCCGGAGGACATCCGCAGGGAGATTCACGAACACAAACCCCAGGCCCTCCTGGTCCTCAACAGCCAGGACCTGGATTATCAGGATTTTTCCTTCCCCTTCGAGAGCCACCGCAAGGTGCGAAACGCCATAGACTTCGAACTGTCCGCGGACTACCCTGAAGACGAGTACGCCCATGACTATGTCAAGGCCATGGGCCGTGAGCCCGGATATCACGGGTTCATTTCGGCGGTTGCGGTCCGGTCGACACTTATTTACAGGATCCGCGCGGCTGAAGAAGCGGGTTTTCGAGTCACCGGCGTCACGTCCGACGTCTCCACCCTCGGCGCCGCGTTTCGCGACGAGGACGAGGCCCTGATCATGGACACAGGGGAACGCCATACGCTTTTCGCGCTCTATCGCCTGGGTGTTCCCGTACTGCTCCGCAAGATTCCCATCGGGCTTCACGCCCTTGCAGGCAGGGCCGGGTCCGGTGGCCTGGCACAGCTCACAGCCGAGATAAAGCGCACCATCCACTCGTTCAACGCCAGGTCGGGCCTGGACCTGGACCGGCTGTATGTCACAGGGAACCTGCTTCTCATGGAGGAGGCCTGCGACGGCCTGCGGCAAAAAGTCAGTACGCAAATAGAGTTCAGGCCGGCCCATGACTTTGAGGTACGGGTGGAGGAAAATCCACGATCGCCGGATGTCAATGTCTTCGCCGCCCTGCTCGGGTCGGCTTTCTGGAAGCGAAAGGACGGTTCGTTTAATTTTCTCAAGGAAGAGTTCGCCGCCGGGAAAGCAGGGCTTTCCTCCTCGAGCCTCCTGCGTTGGGGCTCGATGTTTGCGGCGGTCTTTGTTTTGCTGCTCCTGCTGTCCCACGGCCTGGACCTGGCCGCCCTTCGCGCCCGCAATGATTTTCTGCGGTCGGAAATCCGGAGCACCTTTACGTCGGCCTTTCCCCGGGTCACTCGAGTCGTGGACGAACTCAGACAGGCCAGGACCTTCCTGGACAGGGAACGGGCTGCGGTCACGGGCGGCGATGTCGAAGGAAGCGTGTCCCTGCTTCAAGCCCTGCGGGACATCAGCACCGCAATCCCTGAAGAGATTCCCTTTGAGATCGTGAGCCTGTTCTGGGAAACGGGAAAGATGGAAATATACGCTCGCACCGATTCGTTCAAGACTGTTAACTCCGTTCAGGAATTCCTGGAGGGATCCGACCGGATCTCCCAGGCCGCCATCAGCAACGCGAGGCACAGGGAAGAGGGTCAGGATGTGGAATTCAGGCTTACTGTCCGGCTTGAAGGATAGATTTGCGGCACTCAGCCGCAGGGATCGAACTGCCCTGGTGATCGGCGGCGCAGTGCTGGCCGCCTTTTTCCTTTACCAGTTCGTGTTCCACCCTTTACAGGCGTCAAGTGAGCGCCTCGAGGCTTCCATTAAGACCCGTGAGGCCGAACTGCTCGAACTTAAGGAGATCGTGGCAAGCTACAATCTCCTGTCGGAAACCGTGGGAGGGGACGCATCCGGGGATTTCAATCTTTTCGCCCTCCTGGAGACGGTATCTGCGAGCAGCGGTCTCATGAACCGGCTGGACTACATGCGCCCGGGGTCCATGGACTTGGACGCAACCAGGAGAGAGGACTGGGTGGAAGTCAAGCTGAGCGATGTAACGCTCCAGGAATTGACCGAATATCTCTTTCTAATCCGTTCCTCGGGCAAGGGGATCTATATCAAAAGGTTCTCGGCCCGGAAGGATGGGGACTACCTGGACATCGTGCTTCAGCCGGCCGTGGCCAGGGTGAAGTAGGTGAGGCTTTTGAAACGAAAATTCCTTCTTATAAGTGTCCTTTTACTTTACGGTATCGCCCTTTTCGTGATTTTGACCCTGGCCGGCATGCCTTTGGAGCGGCTCCTGGCCTCAAAGCTGGACAAGGCCTCGAACGGCAGGCTCATTGTACATTCGAACCAATTCGACCTCAGTTTTCCCGACCGGACCGTCATGAAAGGGGTTGTGTTCCGATTCACCCCGGGCAGGGTTGGCATGGAAGGCCGCATTGACACCCTGAGGATGCGTCCCGACTATGGCGGGCTTGTCAGGGGCTATCTTCCGGTTCGATTCCAGGGAGAAACACCTGCGGGAACGTTTAACGGCCGCATGGGCGTCTCCGCAGGCAGGGGCCTTCGGGACGGATATGCGAGTCTTCGGACCAGCGAATTCTCCATTGAGAGTTTCCCTTCCATCAAGTATCTTTTAGGCCGGGAAATCAAGGGGCTGCTTTCCGCGGAGGTGGACATTCAAGGGGACCTGCGCGGTCTGATCAATGCCGAGGGCAAAGGCACGCTTCTCATTGAAAGGGGCGCCCTGGAGGCGCAGCTCGGCGTCCCCGGGCTGGAACAAATTCCTTTTGACTCGCTCGAGATGCTGTTCACCCTTGAAGACGGAATGCTGAATATCTCGAGGGCCGGCATGAAAGGCCCCGCATTCTCTGGGGATTTTAAGGGAAGCATTGAGCTCCACAAGGAACTTCAACGAAGCCGGATCTCGCTTCAGGGGGAGCTGACCCCGGGGCCGCTTGTCCTGAACAACACTTTTCTGGGCGGTCTGCTGGATAAGGTCCTTGAAGGCGCTCAATCGGTCCGCGTCCGCGTAAGAGGAACCCTCGAAAGACCCGCCGTCACCAGGATCAGGGGTTGATCATGGATCTGGAAACCATCGCACAATCTGAAAAGACAAGGTATCTTGGATACTTTTTGACCGTGACCCTGTTGGCGTACCTGCTCAGCACGCTGGTCGTCTTCTACACCAAATGGAGCACGGCCCGGATCACGCCTGCGGTTATGGAGCAGTCCGATTCAAGAGACATGGGCCGGGCAACGGATCGCCCGCTGGAATTCTATAAGGCCATCTGGGACCGTAATCTCTTCTCCGTCAAGGCCCGGGAGGACGAAATCGACCGGGCCCAGAGGCTGCTGTCAGAGCTCGATCAGCTCGCCCTCACCTCCCTGAACTGCACCCTCATCGGCACTATAATCCGGGAGGGAGGCGGGTCAGTGGCCATCATCATGGACAACCAGAGCGGCAGGCAGGAAAAACTGGGAGTGGGAGACAAGTACCGCGACGCGGAGATCGTCATGATCCTCAGAAATCAGGTGGTGCTGAATATCAACGGGGAGAACGAGCGCCTTATCATGGGGATAGAAAAAATCCGGGCCGATGACAAGGAAGGTGCCGTGGAGGCTGCCGCAGGCGCGGACGATGTTGAGACATATAACATCAGCAAGGACTTTGTGACAAAGAGCATCAACAACATAGCCCAGATCATGTCCACGGTCCGCGTCACACCCCACTTCGAAGACGGAAAATCCGCCGGGTTCCGGGTGAGCAACATAAAGAAAGAGAGCATTCTCAAGACCATGGGATTCAAGGACGGGGACATCATCAACAGCGTTAACGGACAGAAAATCAACTCCGCTGAAGACGTAATGCGGCTGTACAACACCCTGAAGGACAGCAGTCTATTCGGAATCGGACTCATTCGAGACGGTCAATCCAAAACCCTTAATTTCAAGGTGAGGTAATCATGAAAAAAGCAGCAAGAGCGGGGTTACTGCCTCTTCTCCTTTCCCTGTCCCTCCTCTTCCTGCAGGCGATCGCCGCCTCTCCGGCACAGGCCCAGCAGGAG
>CAZEIA010000143.1:0-1589 GCA_964512335.1 uncultured Desulfobacterales bacterium | reverse complement strand
ATCATCACGGACTACATGAGCAACATAAGAAAGGTGGACCAGGTCCTGGACGAGATTGATGTGGACATCTCGGACATGGTCGTGGAGCGGTTGGACCTGAAACACTCTTCCCCCGACCTGGTATCAGGTCAGATCACCGAGGCCCTCGAAGCCCGTTACGGAACGGAGCGAAAGGGGGTGCAGAAAAAATTCTTCAAGCTGGTCCCTTTGGAACGGATAAACGCTCTTATCTCAGTGGCCCCGCCCGAAGTCGCCATGGATATCCGGAGCCTGCTCTCCAAGGTTGACCGGCCCACGCCCGAGGGCAAGAACCTTCTGAACGTCTACTACCTGGAGAACGCGGATGCCGAGGAAATGGTCCAGATCCTGACCCGGACCCAGTTGGACCCGACAAGGCCGGGAACTCAGGCCCAGGCCCGGCGGCCTAGAGAGGGAGAAACCACCGAGGCCGGCGGAGAGGTGGTAGGCGGCACATTCACGGCCATGGGAGAGGAGATCTCAGTCACCGCCGACAGGAGTACGAACAGCCTGGTCATCTTTGCAAGACCGGACGCTTACCAGGCCATAGAGGAGATGATCCGCAAGCTTGACATCCCGAGGAAGCAGGTCTTTCTGGAGGCCCTCATCATGGAGGTCTCGCCTTCAGAGGAATTCCGTTTCGGGTCCGACTGGCGCTCCCTGGTGGACGTGGGCCATCCCCTGGCAAGCGAGGCACGCGTGGGGGTAATAGGCGGAAGCGAGCAAAGCAACGCACTCAGCAACCTTTTCACCGGCGAAGGCGGTGCCGTGACACTGGGTTCGGGCTTCAGCCTGGGCATGCTCGGGGAGAGCATCGCCATCGGAGACTACGTCTTCCCGTCCCTGGGGGTCCTTATCCGGGCAGTGGAAACCCTGGACACGGTGAACGTACTCTCCAGGCCTCAGCTCCTGACCCTGAACAACCAGACCGCAAACATCAACATCTCGGAAAACCGCCCGTTCCAGACCACCGAGACCCGCCTCGAGGGCGGCGGGACCTCCCAGAACATCGAATACCGGGACGTCGGCATCATTCTGGAGATCACTCCATACATCAACCAGCATGGCAAGATCCGTCTCGTGATCAACCAGGAAGTGAACAGGATCAGCGACTCAATAACAGCCACCCAGCCCATCACGCGCAAGCGGGCCATCAATACCACCGTAGAGGTGTTCAACGGGCACACCGTGGTGATCGGAGGTCTCATCGAGTCACAGCGGGACTTTTCCCGGGGACAGGTCCCGTGCCTCGGCGGTATGCCTTTTGCCGGCTGGGGATTCAAGAGCATGTCGGCGACTGATAACCGCACCAACCTGCTGGTCTTCATCAGCCCCCGTGTGATCGAGAGCAGGGGGGAGACGGACTCCCTCACCATTGAAAAGCAGAAGTACATGGAGGGCGAGGTCCACCGGTTCGAGGGAACCGTAGATGATAATCAGCCCTGGTTCAGGGGGAGAAAGACACCGCCTGCGGAGACAGAGGAGGCTGCGCCGGAATCCGTTGACTAGATGCTGTGTCTGTGAGGGGTGTATCTGTGTCTGTGAGAGGTGTCGGTGTCTGTGAGTCACTG
>CAZEIA010000142.1:0-9382 GCA_964512335.1 uncultured Desulfobacterales bacterium | reverse complement strand
CAGTGATTTCCGCCTGATATGCGCCACCCACAGGGATCTGGCCGGGCTGGTGGATAACGGTCTCATTCGAAGCGATTTTTTCTACCGGATCAACGTCATTTCCATCGAGGTCCCGCCACTTCGAAAAAGAGAGGAAGACCTCCCGCTTTTGGCCCAACATTTTCTGCACCACTTCGCCCACGAGATGAACAAACCGGTGGAGGGTATCGCGCCTGAGGCCCTGCGCCTGATAGAGGGCTATGACTGGCCTGGAAACGTGCGTGAGCTTAGAAATGTCATCGAGCGCGCAGTGGTGGTCAACCGAAGCGGTATCGTCAATGCCGAAGACCTTACCTTTCTTCGTCCACGGGAGGAGACGGCGCCATGGCAGGGCACCCTGGATCAGGTAGAGGCCCGTCACATCGAGAAGACCCTTCAGAGTTGCGCATGGAACATCTCCGAGGCCTCGCGGGTCCTGGGTATTCACAGGGGGACCCTTGCGCGGCGAATGAAAAAGTTCGGGTTGGTCAGGTCGAACTGATGTTCAGGCGCCGGAACCACGGCCTTCATCCATGAGACAAGACACCCCACCGGCTGATGAGGACGCCCCGGCGGAAGTCCCTTTTGTCGATCCGTCGGCGCGCCATGTGGAGATCATACCCCTGGGCGATGTGGATGGGGTGGCTATATCCGTGGTGGCGGCCAACCTTCAGGCCGTCATGGGCCTTCCGGCCGATGTGCTGCGGGCCAGGCCCGCACCGGACTTCGCCTTCATTCCGTCCCGCAGGCAGTATAACGCACTCCCCATTCTGGGCATGCTCGAGCACGGGTCATCGGACAACGTCTTGAGGCTGGGGGTTATGAGCGGTGATCTCTGTCTTCCCATCTTCAGTTATGTCCTGGGGGAGGCACAGGTCCGGGGCCGTGCGGCGGTCATCTCCATTCACCGTCTCAAAGTACATGAAGACGGCACGGCTGCGGTCCCGGCCCTTGTGTATGAACGTCTTGCCAAGGTCGCCCTTCACGAAACGGCACATGTCCTGGGGCTCACCCATTGCCGGGAAGAGGGTTGTCTTATGCGGTTTTCCCTGGGTGTTGAGCATATAGACGAGCTTTCCATGAGGTTTTGCCCGGAGTGTGAACTTCGCCTTCTCCTTGCCAGAGGGAAAACCCTGTCAGGTAAACTCGATCCTCCGTCCACTCCGGTGTGAGGCGGCCCTCGCAGGGCCGCCCCTGGTTTTTGTGTCAGGTTTGCAGAAAGACGCCTTTGAGCCGGTCCCAGTCCAGGCCGGGGACCCGGCCGATGATGTCGGAGATCGCGCGACCACCCGTGGCCGCGAGCCGGTACCCGGTCTCTTCCGAAATCATGGAGGTCAGACGTTGCGCCTCATCCTCCATCCAGGCCAGGCTCTCCTCTTCGAAAAAGAGGTTTCGAAGGCTCCCCCGCATGCGCACCGGTTCAATCACCATGAGCCAGCAGTTGTCGTAAGGCGCGTCCAGAGAGCAGGGACCTCCGCTCTCGGCTTCGGGGTTCACGGCGACGACCACACCCTCAACCGGGCTGAGGCAATCGGCGGCATGGTCCCCGCGCAGCATTCCGAACCCCGGTTCCCCCTGGGCCACCGTTGATCCGAGCGCCGGTAGCTTGAGGGCGTCCAGAGGCCCGAACAGACGGGAGGCAAAGTCATCGAGCCCTACGCGCACACGGCCGCCGTACTCTATCCGTGCCCAGGCATGCCCGGCGTGGTAGTAGTAGTTGCGGGCCATGGCAAACCCGCTCACCAATGTCTGCTCCACTGTGCTGAGAGGCTCGGCCAGCCCGGCGTCCTCGATCATTCTGTAGTAGGCGCAGTGATCGCAGTCATAGTCGTTGACGCAGTACTTGACCGACACCAGGCCGGAAAGCATATGGCGGCACTTTTTCTGCCCGGATGCCCGATGAGGCATATCCTTGGAGACCTGCCAACCGGCCAGGGCCCTTCCGTCTCTGAGCCTGCCCTTAGCGATGTCCTGCTTGAGCTTGCGGTCCAAAGGACACCCCAGGCAGTCATAGGCGTTCATGCATGCCGTGGGTTTGATCACGCCCGCCCGGCTCCAGACGCATAGGTTGCTGGTCATGTCATAGATCACGGCCTGTTGCGTTCCCTTGAATGCCTCTTGTTGGCTCTTCCTCTTCATGGCGCACCTCCCCTGACGGTCCGTACCCCGTCTTTGCTGTTTGCCCTGCTTACAGAGCAATCCACGTGCCGAACCGTCCGTGAGAGGAGATCCAATCCAATCATGATGATCATGCAAAAGGGTTGTTTTCTTCCTGGACAAGAGGAGGTTAAGCAGATAACATGTTTAAATTACCCGTCATTCAAGGTCTCTGTGAGGGCGATCAAGGGTCCTGGGAATCCATCATCCTTCGGGAACACGGGCATTTTTCCAGTAGACAAACAGGTTCTGGACCTCAACCTTTGAGGCCTGCAGTGATGCAGAAGGGACCGGCCGGGGCAGGAATTAAGGCTGGTGTGTTTGAAACATATAAAATATTCATAATGTTAGAGCCTGATGTTTCAAACAGCGGCACGCTTGATGCGGATTGCGGCAATCCAGGAGCACGGGTATGGATGATGCAAGTTGCATCTCTCTTTGCTTCCGGCCTGGTCATTGCTGAGCGGCTACGACCGGGATCCCCGCCCCCTCGGCGTTTCACCTCCGCCATCGGCCACGGTACCGGACCGGAATCATCAGCGCAGTGAGCGCCTGCAGGCAAGACTTATTGTTTTTTAATCTCACAGCACCATTAAATCCTGTGTCGTGCCGAGAACTGTCGGCTGGGTATCAACCATCAGCACTGCGGGGATACATAATCTCGCCCCTTACAGCCAGCATCAAAACCTGACCTTTGACCCTCCCTGTGCCATGTTTGCAGCGAATCAGGATACCCATGTAAAGAGGAAGGATTCTGTGTTTAATGCCGAATAGACATGAGAACTTGTCTATAGCATGATCACATATTATCTGCGGGGTGCCATGAACCGCTCAGCAGCGCTGGATCACCCAACTACTTTGATCATACCGTCTGTTGAATAAATTGTTTTGAAGATATTCCTGTTGACAGTCAGCTGTCCAAGCAGTTAACATTATTTTAAGAAGCGCTTCCATTATCGATATTTACTTCAAAAAGCCGTTTTCTGTCACGAGTAATACGCCGAGTGCCCCCCTCGCGCTATTTGCTTGTAAGACGGTATAGCAATGGATTCGATTGCGCGAAAAGGAATGCCGATCATCGCCTTTTGCGAGGAGTGCGGGGCCAGACTTCAACTTACACCGGAGGAAGTGGCTCGAACCCCCGGATATGTGCACTGCCCTACCTGTAGCGAGGTCATCAAGGTAGCTCAACCCAATAATCTATTGAATGAACTGGGGCTGCGTTTAGGGGACCAGGTCGTGAAGATGGACCCTTCCCGTCCTATCCTCACCATGGGACGCAAGCGGCACAATGACCTGATAATTAAAGGCCCCAAGATTTCCCGCACCCACTCAACCGTAGTATATCTGGATGGGCGCTACACGCTGTTTGATCTCAGCCTCAACGGGACCTTTGTCCGGTTTGACAGCGGCGAAGATGTCCTTCTTCGAAAGAACAGGGTGGCGCTTCACGGGTCCGGCCTGATCGGCTTGGGCAGGAACCTCTCTTCAAACCCCGAAGAGAGGATTTTTTTCTGGATAGCATAGAGTTGATATTACTGCTTGCACACATCTTGCAATAATACCCGGTTATTCCCGTCGTTGTCATGACAGGATACGGTTTTTCGGAATTTAGAAGGAAAGCGAGCAAAGACAGAGCGACTGGTTGCATGCGAAAGCCCTTTATTATGAAGGAGCTGGGCCGGAAAACTATCGTTGATTACAAAGGGAATCTGAAGGGGGGACAAATTGCAGTACACACTTGGGCTGTCACAACTCGACAGTATTGAGGATATCCTCCAGTCGGACATGATGAACCTCGGGGTCACTTGTGTGACCATGATCGATATGTCCGGCAATGTCATTGCACATTTGGACACCGGCTGGATGCAGCACGATATCTATTCACTCGCTGCACTCGCCGCCGGGAATTTCGGTGCTGTCAGCGCCATGGCCAATATCATCGGGGAAGAGGAGTTCTCTTTGCTCTTTCACAAGGGCACCAAGGAAAACATCCATTTCATGAAGGTGATGGAAGGCTTCCTTCTTGTAACGGTTTTTGGGAAGAGTGTCTCTATCGGCAGTCTTCGCATGAAAACAGCGGACGCCGTCGTAAAAATTGAAAAAATATTGAAAGGGCGAACGGCTGTTCAGAAACAACTCGACAACGCCGATGAGGCCCTTCAATTTCGGACACTGAAGGAGGATACGCCTGGGCTGACACAAGCCGATGCCGAGGACGCTATTCGATATTGGAGGCCTTGAGGCAGAACCTCGACCGGCCCAACGACGGCAAGTATGATATGACTGCCTTGGCCGGGGCAGCCACCCGCCGGCAAGGCAAACGGTTTTTATTGAAGATGTCAGGCCCTGGTCCGGTTTTGACGTGTGGGAGCAGGCTGACATCGAGTTGATCTTTCGCTATCAACTTAACAGGCTGGTTTCGGAGCTTCTCAAACCATGAAGTCGGATAAAAGCAATCTCAACAACAAAGAACAAAGGAGACACCCCAGGATAGAAGCCGACAACAGAGTTGGATATGTCCTTTTAAATGACAATTGGGAAAAAATAGGGGCAGGAAAAGGGCACACAGCAAATTTGAGTCAAAGCGGGACAATGCTGAAGACTAAAGAGCCTATTGACGGAACCTTTGTCATTCTCGTAACCATTGACTTGGAAGGAGCTCAAATCAAGGTCAAGGGCCGGGTCAGGCATACGCGCAGAGACGAGTTTTCAAAATTATTTTTAACAGGCATTGAGTTCATAGGCCCAAAAGATGAACAACGCCGGGCTATCGTCTCATTCGTAAAAACGTATCAATATAGAAAGCACATGTCTAAAGAGCATCATTAAATCCGTTAAGTTACTGAATACTGAGAACGGACACCAGAGACACATCATATTCTGACATAAGCCTCACGTATCGCAGAAGTGATCTCATAATCAAAGAGGGCGATTATGCAGGCATCAGGCCGCCTCCAAGAATGAGTGAGGTCAAGCTGATTAAGGATACATTACAACATTTTCAACCCCATCCTGTCCCTTCACCTGTCAAGGTGAAGGGAATCCCGGCGATTCATATCGATTCCCGGACCGTGATCTCGAATATCCTATTCCCCTCCGCCCAACTCCTTAAGGGCCTTTTCCGCCTCCTCTTTGCCCGGGAACACCTCCTCGCTCTTTACTGCCATCTTGAGGTGGGCGGCGGTCTTTACCTTGTCTCCCAGGGCCCGGTAAATCATGCCCATGTGGTAGTTGAGTACGCCTGAGTCCCCGATCTTGTCGGCCACACTCAGCATCAGGTCCCGGGCCTTTTCATGGTTCCCCATCCGGTAGTGGATCCACGCGGCCGTGTCCACGATGCTCGGGGCGTCGGGCCGATCCCGAAGAGGCCTCTCCAAGAGCTTCAGGGCCTGCTCCAGTTTCTCTTTGTCAGGGCTGTACTCGGCATAGTAAAAGGCCAGGTTGTTGGCTGCTGGAATGGACCCGGGATTGGCCTCCAGCACCTCCCGATACACGGCCATGGCCTCTTCCGTCCGGCCTTCCCGCTCGTAGAACAAGGCCAGGATCAGGCCCACGGCCTCGTTGCCCGGTTCGCGCTTCCGCATCTCCTCGTACCGCTTCACAGCCTCGTTCACCCGGCCCAGGGACTGCTCCAGCCGGGCCAGGTGGAGCAACGGGGCCTGGCTCTCCGGTGCCAGGGCCAGGGCCTTTTCAAACTCCGTGCGGGCCTTTTCCGGCTCCTGGATCATGGCCAGGAGCCTCCCCAGGGTCAACCGGTGGTCCGGGTTGTCCGGCCGTTTCTCCACCTGGGCTCGAGCCCGGGTCCGAGCCTGGTCGGATTTGTCCTGCCGGACGAGCACCGCGGTCAATCGATTCAGGGCCGGTGCGTAGTCCGGGTCCGTGTCCAGGGCCTTTTCAAACCGTAACACAGCCCCTTCCATGTCCTCTGTGGCCAGGCTGAGCATGCCCAGTTTGTGAAACGTGGCTGCGGAGTCCGGGGCGGCTTCCCGAAGCCGTTCATAGTACGACCGGGCCTTGTCCATCTCCCCGCCGGCCAGGGCCATGTCCCCCAGGGCCGTGAGGGTGGGGACATCCTTGGGGGCCGCCGTCAGAAGGCCTTCCAGGGTCTCCCGCACTCGGTCCGTCTTCCCCTGCCTGCGGTAGAGCTCCGCCAGTCCGGCATAGGCCTCACGCACGGACGGGTCTTTCTCGATGATCATCTTGTAGGACTCTTCGGCCAGGGCCGGTTCCTGGTTCATGACGTGGGCCCGGGCCAGCATGAGGGCGGCTCGAACGTTCTCGGGATGGGCGTGGACCACGGCCCGGTATTCGGCCACGGCCCCGCTGAAGTCCTGCCGGGCCAGCATGATGTCCCCCTTGAGGGCATGGGCGTCCACGTCGCCGGCGTCTTCCTTGAGCACCCCGTCCACCAGTTTTAGGGCCTCGTCCATCTTCTGCTCACCGAAACGGATGCGGGCCTTGAACAGGCGGGCGCGCAGGTGATCGGGTCCGGAGGAAACCAGCTTTATGAATCGATCCAGCACGCCCACGGCCTCGGCGTTCTCGTTCACGGCCAGGTGGTGGCGGGCCAGGAAGTCGTTCGGCCCATAGGCCTCGGGAAGGTCATTGACCGCCTGTTCCAGGACCTTCCGGACATCTTCCTTCCGGTCCTTCTCCGCATAGTACCGGGCCAGGGCCACGCGGAGGCCTGCATCGTCCGGCCTTTCCTCCACCAGCTTCTTCAGGGCCGCCTCGGCCTGCTCCCCCCTGTCGGACCGTTCATAAAAACGAACCAGATGGAGGTGGGGCTGTATACCGTCCGGGTCCTGGTCGATCAAGGCCTGCAACTCCTGCTCCGCCCCCTGGAGGTCATCCATCTCCTCCAGGATGCCGGCCAGCCTCAGCCGGGCTGCGGTCACGCTCCCGTCTTTTGCGAGAAGCTCCCGCAGCACGCCGGCCGCTCCCTCCAAGTCCCGGTCCGCCACAAGGATCCGCGAGAGCATGAGGTAGGGCTCCACGCTCTTGGGTTGCTCGTCGATCAAGATCCGCAGGAGCGGCGTCGCATCTCCGGGCTTACTGTCTTCCAAGAGAAGTGCGGCCTTCAGCAGCCTGCCCTGCCAATGCTTGGGTTCCTGCCCCAGCACGAGTTCCGCCTTTTCCCGGGCCTCATCCGGCTGGCGCCCCAGGAGCAGAACCTTGCCCAGCTCAGCCTGGGCCTCCAGGAAGGCGGGGTCCAGCTCCACGCTCTTCTGAAAGAGGCCGTATGCCTGCTTGATATTCCCTTCTTTCAGTTCGGTCATGCCGAGCATATAGTAGGCTCCTGCAAACTTGGGGTCGATCTGAAGGGCGTTCTTGAACTCCAGCTTGGCCTTCACATAGTCGCCGGCCTCGAACAGGGCCTGCCCCTTGTCAAAGAACTTGGCGCGCTTGGTCTCCTCGCTCCCACAGGCGCTGATGAACCCGGCAAGCATGAAAAGTAGTGCGAACCCCAGAACAGTATGTGTGAATCGATGCATGAATCCTCCAGTCTTTCGGTTCTCGAGTGTGTTTTTTCCCTCGATCATTGTTCCAGTTGGGTTGTTGAAAACCTCCGTCTATCCTCTACCGGGTCCCTTCCCCGGAATATTGAATACCGGTTGTTGGTCATTGGCGATTTATCATTCGGCACGGGGCATTCTAAAAGACCCATCCCCGCAGACCCAGCAACACCAGGGCCCCGCCCACCGGCACGGCTAAACACCGGTGCTCGCCCCTCAATTCCCCCAGCAGGACCTCGAAGGAGAAGAACAGGACCAGCACTTCGGCAGCCACCACGCCCAGGTGGTACGTCCGAAGCGGCGCAGGCAGGTTGGGGACCACCAGGGCGATGATCAGGATGAGGATGTCCATGGGGCTGACCTTGAATCCCTGGGTCCGACGGGTGAACTTTAAGGTGAGCACGCCGAACAGGGCCAGTGCGCCGAAGCAGAAGGCATACACCGTCCTCAGGTTGGAGCCGGCCCAGGTGCTGAAAGATGCATCGCCGAGAAACACGATGAACGGGACGCTCAGGTAGAACGAGAGCCGGAGGACCCAGTAGAGCCACTCCCGCTTGAACACGGCGGTCAGGAGAACGGCGAGCCCCAGAAGCCCCGCACCAATGGAGACATAGACAGGGGCGTCCGAAGGAAGCAGGCAGGCGGCCACGAGGAGCACGGGCAACCCGAACCTCAGCGCCCCGAAGGACCCTCGGATCAGGATCTGCCGATCCTTCAGGAACCGCAGCCTTCCCTTGATCCTCTGGTCCACCACGTCAAACCGTCTGAGCTGCCAACCCGTCCGATCGGCGGCAACGAACCCGCCCAGGACCAGGGCGGAAAAAGCCAGATAGAACAGGAGCAGGCACCCGTCCGAGTAAAACCGGAACACATACCCGGCCGTGACCAGGAAACCCTGAACCAGATAGATCACGGTCACGGCCTCGGTGTGGAACAGCCCGAGCCCCAAAAGCCGGTGGTGGAAATGGTTCTTGTCCGCCACAAAGGGGGACCGGCCTTCACTGACCCGCTGAGCCATGACCGTCATGGTGTCCAGGACCGGGAACCCGAGGATGATCAGGGGGAGCAGGGGGCTCAGGGGCTCGTTCACTTGAGTGATGTGAAGCGAGAGGCTGATGGCCAGAAATCCCAGGAACTGACTCCCCGCATCCCCCATGAAGAGGCTCGCAGGGTAGGTGTTGAACCGGAGAAACCCGAAAATGGCCCCGACCGCGGCGCAGGACAGGACCGCCACGCCCACCAGCTCGGCTCGAAAGGCCAGGTACCCGATAAGCAGAAAGCTGAGCAGGGTGATCCCCCCGGCCAAGCCGTCCAGGCCGTCCGAGAGATTGATGGCATTGGTGACCCCCACGATGACCACGAGGGTCAGGGGGACGGCGACCCAGCCTGGCAGGACCACCCCGTCGGGCAGGAGCATGCCGAGGGAACGGATCTCCAGCCCGCCCACCAGGATCACCACAAGCCCCGCGGTCGCCTGTCCGGCGAACTTCATCCAGTACGGGAGGTCCCGAAGGTCGTCCGCCACGCCGAAGACCACCAGGATGGCCGCGCCCAGGGCCACCCCCATGAGAAACCGGTCCCCCTGGAGCCAGACCAGCATGGGGAGGACGGTCCCCACGGCCATGGCCAGCCCGCCGCACTTGGGCGTGGGTTGCTCGTGGACCTTGCGCTGGGACGGGAAGTCCACG
>CAZEIA010000141.1:3567-9536 GCA_964512335.1 uncultured Desulfobacterales bacterium | reverse complement strand
CCTCGTTCAAGACAAAATGATCCACCTCCTCGAACTGCTCGTACTCACTCGTAAACAGGGGGCCGCCCGCCACGACCTTGAGCCCCGCCTGCTTGCAGCGGCTGATGACGGCCCGGGCCGAGGCCCTCTGAATAACCATGGCGCTGACAAAGGCACAATCCGCCCATTCCAGATCTTTAGCCGTGAGCTTGGTGACGTTCATATCCACAAGCCTTTTAGGCCATTCTTCAGGCAGCATCGCCCCGACTGTCAATAGCCCGAGCGGGGGGTGGGCGGCCTTTTTGCGGATAAACTTAATGGCATGCTTAAAGCTCCAGAATGTGTCCGGATATTCAGGGTAAACCAGAAGGATACGCATGGTTCTCTCCAAAAGACGAAAAAAGAAGAAACTAATAAACTTTAAATAACACCGCCAAATCCTGTTTTATAGATTAACACCATTGAACCGCGAGTCAATGACTATACTCGCGGCAGGACTCAACAGCCTTATTCGAGCGATTTTCTCCCAAAGACGCCAAGCATAAAATATCGACCCTGGTCATCGCGGCCGGAAATAAAAGCGCCCTGTGACGCGCGGGGCGGCACAGGGCACGTTGAATGACCCGGCACTTTCAAATGCGACCGCTCTCCAATTATCAGCCGAGCTTGGACAGAAGTTCGTCGGACACTTCTTTTACGCCCGGACGTCCGTCCAGTTCTATGATCCTCGGCTGACCGCCGCTTTTCCCGGAGAGTGCCTTGAAGTAGTTTACAGCGGCCATGGTCCCGGTTTCCGTGTCGTAGTAGATGTTGTGCCGCTTGTCAATTGCCGCCTCGTCCTGGTCATCCGAGCGGGTCTTCAGGTCCCCGCCGCACACCCGGCACTTGTCGCCGTTCGGCTTAATGGCGTCGATATTCACATTGTTGGGGTGGTTGTTGTCGTTGACGCACAGGCGCCGCCCCATGATCCGCCCCTTGGCGATTTCACGGGGAAGGATCATCTCGATAACGACATCCAGCTTCATGTTCTCCTTTGCCAGGGCCTTGTCCAGCTCCTCGGCCTGGGTCAAATTCCTGGGGAAGCCGTCCAGAAGCCAACCGCCTGCGCAGTCATCCTGTTTCAGCCGATCAAGGATCATGGGAATAGTGATGCTGTCCGGCACCAGTTCGCCGCGGTCGATATATCCCTTGGCTTCTTTGCCGAGTTCCGTGCCCTGAGAGATGTTCTCCCTGAAAATGACTCCCGTCTCTATATGCGGGATGTTGAACTTCTGTTTTACAATGGCACCCTGGGTGCCTTTGCCGCTGCCGTTCGGTCCAAAAAAAAGAATGTTCATGTCCCTCTCCTTGTCCATGTGTTGAGAGCCTGATGATTACCCCTTTAAAAGCTCAGCATACCGCCTCCACGGGTTATCCGCGGACGCGGGCGGGCCGGGCGACGCCTGTGGCACGAACGGTCCCGGGCGGGGAATCTGTCCAATAAACCGCAGGTTTTATATGGGAAAACCAGTTCCCTGTCAAGGCATCAACAATCCGAGGTGAACACCCGCATGATTTCGCAGCCCGGATCGAACAGGAGACCGCTCCTTATGGATTCCGTCTCGGTGAACGGCCGGGGCGAACGCCGCCCGGCCAGCTCACGCTTACTGGCCCAGGCAAAGGGAGGCGGCTCCGGGGTGTGGGTCCTCCGGACAATGGGCGTAAAGTGGTCGCTGACAACCAGGACGCGGTAGTCGGGGCCCATATCCTCGAGTCCCTTAAGAACAGGCCCCACGATTCGGGCGTCGAAATACTCGATTGCCAGTATCTTCGTGTCTGCATTCCCGCTGTGACCAGCCTCGTCCGGGGCCTCCACATGGAGGAAAATCAGGTCCTCTTTATCCAACCCGCGCAGGGCCTCAAGGACCTTACCCTCGTAGTTGGTATCCAGAAACCCGGTCGCCCCCTCCACCGGAATGGGCCTGAACCCTGCATAAATGCCCAGGCCCCTGATAAGGTCCACGGCCGAGATCACGCCCCCGGTCAATCCGTGACATGATTCAAAGGAGGGCATAACCGGGGGCCTGCCCTGCCCCCAGAGCCAGATGGAAGTCGCAGGGCTCTTGCCGGCGGCAAGGCGGAGCTTGTTCACCGGATGGCTATCGAGGACATCCCAGGAACGACGGATCAATGCAACCACAGGATCGCGGTCAGCGGTGTGGAGGTAGGAGGCCACGTTCTGCTCCAGGACGTCATGGGGGGGTATTGTGGAAGCACCCTCGGGCCCGTCCTTCCAAGCCATGAGGTGTCGGAACGAAACCCCGGCATGCAGTTTGATGAAGTCGTCTTCCAGTTCGACCCGCAGAGCGTCCACAAGGACCCCGGCCTCCTCGGTGGTGATGTCTCCGGCGCTGTGTGTGGTGATAACGGCCTCCTCTTCGGATCGCCGCTCCAGGGTCACCAGATTCATGCGAAACGCCACGTCGTCAACACCCAGTTCAACGCCCATGCCGGCCGCCTCGAGGGGGGAGCGCCCCGTATGGAAACGGACCGGGTCGTACCCCATGAGAGACAGGTTGGCTATATCGCTGCCGGGTTCCATGCCCTCGGGAATCGTCCTGACCCGGCCTAAGCCGCAGGCCGCGACTCGGTCCATGTTGGGTGTCTCGGCCGCCTCGAGGCATGTCCTGCCGCCCAGTTCTTCCAACGGGTAGTCGGCCATACCGTCTCCGACCAGAACAACATACTTTGTCTGATTTTCCTTTTTCATGCCTGTCTTGTCCGGCTCATGAACTCTGGACCCGAAGCATCATGGTGGGATGGGTGAGGATGTCCAATGGATCCAGCCGGGCCAGGGCCCGGATCACGTCACGCTCACGGGCCTCGTGGGTCAGCATTACCACCGGTACCGATCCGTTCATCTTACGACCCTTCTGAATCACCGAGGAGAGGCTGATGTCGTGTTCGCCCAGAACCCCTGAGATCCGGCTCAGTACCCCCGGGCGGTCCAGCGCGGAAAACCGGAAGTAGTATGCGCTCCTGAGTTCATCCATGGGCTGGATTTCAATCTCGGTTTCAAGCGGGCGCGCATGGGCAAGGGGCGGCATGAAGTTTTTCATGCCATGCCGTATTTCCCTGGCCAGATAGATGATATCCGAGGCCACGGCGCTCCCCGTGGGACGCCTGCCCGCACCAAGGCCGTAATAGAGGTTAGGTCCCACAAAGTCACCTTCCAGGTATATGGCGTTGAAGGGACCATTCACATTAGCCAGCATGTGGTCCTTGGGAATCATAGCCGGATGGACCCGGGCCTCCACGCGCCCCTCGGAGTGCCTGGCAACGGCCACCAGCTTGATCCGATATCCGAATTCGTCTGCAAAACGGATATCCTCGGGGGTAATCCGGTCGATCCCCTCCCTGTGAATACGTCCCAGGGACACAGGCACTCCTGATGTAATGGAGATGAGAATCGCCAGTTTGTGGGCGGCATCGGTGCCGTCCACATCCAGGGTGGGAGGATCCTCTGCATAACCGAGTTGAATGGCCTCCTGTACGGCCTGACCGTAAGGCTGATCCATTTCAGTCATGCGGGTCAGGATATAGTTGGAGGTCCCGTTGAGGATGCCCATGATCATGTTAAGTCGATTGGCGGAAAGGCCTCCCCTGAGGGATCCGATGATGGGAATACCGGCCCCGACACTGGCCTCGAATGCCAGATCCACGCCGTAACGCTCCGCGGCTTCGTAAATCTCCTTGCCGTGCTCGGCCAAAAGGGCCTTGTTCGCCGTAACCACGTGCTTGCCATGCTCCATGGCCGATAAGATGAACCCGCGGGCCTTGTCCAGACCGCCCATGAGTTCGGCTACGATCTGGATTTCAGGATCCTCTATGATCTCCATGGCGTCAGTGGTCAAGACGCCAGGAGCTATGGGCACTCCGCGGTCCGAAGAGATATCGAGGTCCGCAATCCGGCGCACTACGATCTCCGCGCCCACCCTGTTTCGAATGATTTCCCGGTTATTGACCAGGACGTCCACTGTCCCTGCACCAACCGTTCCAAAGCCGATGATCCCCACGTTTACTGTTTTCATCTCTTCTCCCACGCCTACCATTCTTCACAACGGCCAGCAGGGTATGGCTGGTCACAGCACCTGCCGAATCCCGCGGATCGCCTGGTTGACCCGCTGGGGGTTTTCGACCAGGGCGAACCGAACGGAATCGTCCCCGTACTCACCGAAACCGATGCCCGGCGAGACCGCCACTTTGGCCTCCTTGATCAGCAGCTTGGAGAACTCAACCGATCCCATTTTCCGGTAGGCCTCGGGAATGCGTGCCCAGACGAACATGGTTCCCCTGGGTGGCTCTACTGGCCAGCCAATACGATTGAGCCCGCCCACAAGGGCGTCCCTTCGTCGCCGGTAGACGTCCACGATCTCGGTCACACAGTCCTGAGGGCCGTTCAGCGCGATGATCGACGCGATTTGTATGGGCTGAAACATGCCGTAGTCCAGATAGCTCTTGATCCTGCGGAGTGCCGCAATGATCTCAGGATTTCCTGCGCAGAAGCCCACACGCCACCCCGGCATGGAGTAGCTCTTGGAAAGGCTGAAGAACTCCACCCCTATATCCTTGGCGCCGGGGACCTGAAGAAAACTGGGGGGCTCGTACCCGTCGAAGACAAGGTCCGCGTAAGCGAAATCGTGAATCACCATGATGTCACGCTCGCGGCAGAAGGCCACGATCTTTTCGAAAAACTCCAGTTCCACCACGTTTGTAGTCGGGTTATGCGGGTAGGAAATAATCAGGATCTTGGGGCTGGGCCACGTCTGCTTGGTGGCGTTGAGAAGGTCCTCGAAGAAATCCCGGCCCGGCCCTATGGGTATGCTTCTAAGGTCGCCGCCCGCGATGATGACCGAGTAGGGGTGGATCGGATAAGTGGGATTAGGTGCGAACACCACGTCGCCCGGGCTCACCAGTGCGAGGACCAGGTGGCTAAGGCCTTCCTTGGCGCCCATAGTGGCGATCGCCTCGGTTTCGGGGTCGATGTCCACGTCATAACGCCTCTTGTACCAGCCCGCAATGGCGTGCCGCAGCTTGGTTATCCCGGCCGAGGCGCTGTAGCGATGGTTGTGTCCCTTCCGGGCCGCCTCCACCAGCTTGGCCACGATGTGCTTGGGGGTCGGGATATCCGGGTTTCCCATTCCCATGTCAATGATGTCCTCTCCTCTGCGGCGGAGTTCCATCTTCAGCTCGTTGACGATGGAGAACACATATGGGGGAAGCCGGTTCATCCGGCGGAACTCGTGCATAATAGACCTCCCAGGTGTCGCTTTGAATGAAAAGATCCGTTTTTACCCCATGGGGACGGAAAAATCAACGCCTGCGGCCCGAAGGGCCGCCACCGTGTCAGTGAGGCGTGCCGGTGAACAGGTTCGAGGCATGGGTTTTGGGGTTTTGGGTCTTCCCTTAACAGCTCAACAGCTTAACAGTTTAACACCTTAACACCTGCGGCCCGAAGGGCCGCTCCATCAACTAAGTCCGGTATCGGTGAAAGGCTTCCACCTCCCGCTTGAGCCAGTCGGGCCAGTACTCCTCATCGATCGGGTAACTTGCGTCCAGGGACTGAAACGACCCCTCACCTGCCACTCGGGCGATCCGGTCCCGGGCGTTGTACCTGACTTCATCCACACCCACAAGGCGCGCAACGGCACGATTGATCTCATCAAGGTCCTTGTCATAAGGATTATCACCTGCAAAGGCGCGCTGGGCTGCAAGCTCCCGGATGCAGTTCATACCCCGGTGCCACTCCTTGAAGGAGGGAAAGAACATGGGGCCGTATGAAATCCAGAACTCGATGTACTGCGCTCCGGCATTGTAGACAACCCATATTGAACCCCCTTCGCTTACGGTCCCGCGAACGATGCTGTCGTCACCCATGGCCACGCTTCGGCCCCCAAGAAGGCTGTCGATTCCTCCGAACTTGAGGCCGACTTCCTGGGTGCGGGTCTGCC
>CAZEIA010000141.1:0-3467 GCA_964512335.1 uncultured Desulfobacterales bacterium | reverse complement strand
ACGTCCGGCAACATGCGTTCCTCCCTCAGTCGCCGGGTCTCGATGCCAGACGAGGAGCAGATGGTCATTTCCGCACCATCGTACTCACGGGGTTCCTTGCCTCTCAACCGTCTGTGGGAGCAGGATTCCGAGCTTACGACAAAGGCGCCGTTGATCTCGGCCCGGCACAAGGGTTCGAAGGCGCGATCGTCATTCAGTATGACCAGGAAGGCCTCTCGTCCGTCATGAACCAGGGCCGCCAGGGCAAAGGTCGCCCTGCCATGGAGCCGGTCCACAAGTTTTCGGCCGGCCTCGAACCGGACACCCTCCTCGGTAATGTAGCGGTGAAGAAGCGCCCCCACCACTTCGGTCTTGTTGTCCGTGGAAAAGGCATACTCAGGCATCAGGCCACGGAGGAGGTCGTCCTCGCGAAGGAGGTAGCCGTCCATGGTAAGGACCACCTCGTAAGGAGACGGGTTTCTGGGCTGGACTTTTATGGGCTCCGCGTTGATCTTTTCAGGGATTTTCCGCTTGGTGTATCCAATATTCCCGATCGCCGCAACCGGCTCCAGGTCCTGAAACGTCCGGATCAGCTCCACATCAAGGACCTCGGCGATCCTTCCCAGGGCCTTGTGTACGTAGATCCCCTTGGAGTTGGCTACGGCTATGCCCGTGCTCGCCTTTCCCCGGTGCTGGCAGGCGCCCGTCGCCAGGAAGGTCTTGTTGACCAGCTCGCTGTCACCGGGTCCGTATACCCCTACAATGCCGTCCATGTGGTCTCCTCATTTTCAGGGTATGTCGGAATGATACTCCTGAAGGGAGCGTACAGATCCCTGGCCCAGGCGGAACCGGGCGATTCCGCGGGCGGCGGCAAGAGCGGCGGCCAGGGTGGTGATGTAGGGGACACGGTAGCTGATGGCCGCCTTGCGGATGTATGAATCATCGTATTTGCTCAGCTTTCCTGTGGGCGTGTTGATCACCAGGTGGATCTCTCCGTTCATGATCCCATCGACTATGTTGGGACGGCCCTCGTGCATCTTGGCTATCCGCTCCGCCTCTATGCCCTGCTCCGCGAGAAACCTCTGAGTACCGTTGGTGGCCCTAATCTTGAATCCAAGATTCTGAAACTGCCTCGCCACCTCGAAAACGGCAGGGCGATCCCGTTCGGCCACCGTGATGAGCACAGTCCCCTCGAGCGGCAGGACCTGCCGGGCGGCCGCCTGGGCCTTGTAGTAAGCCAGCCCGAAGGAATCCGCCATACCCAGCACCTCTCCAGTAGAACGCATCTCCGGGCCCAGAAGGGGGTCCACCTCGGGAAACATGTTGAAAGGAAAGACCGCCTCCTTGACCCCGAAATGAGACACGCTGGACTTCTTGATACCCAGATCGGCCAGTTTCTTCCCCAGCATGATCTGTGTGGCGAGCCGGGCCATGGGAATTCCGCACACCTTTGAGACCAGCGGGACGGTCCGGGAAGCCCGCGGATTGGCCTCCAGGATGTAGACCGTGTCCTCCGCTATGGCATACTGGATGTTCATGAGTCCCACCACCTTCAGCTCGACCGCAATCCTGCGGGTGTACTCTTCGATGGTCTCCAGATGCTTGGCCGGAATACTGATGGCAGGGATCACACAGGCAGAGTCGCCCGAGTGCACGCCGGCCAGTTCGATGTGCTCCATGACCGCTGGGACAAATGCGTCGGTCCCGTCTGAAATGGCGTCCGCCTCCACCTCTATGGCGTTCTCCAGGAACTTATCTATCAGGATAGGACGCTCCGGGGAGACACCGACCGCCGCCGTCACATAATGCCTCAACATCTCCTCGTCATGAATGATTTCCATACCGCGGCCGCCGAGCACATAGGACGGCCTCACCATCAAAGGGTAGCCTATGCGGGCCGCAGCCCGCAGGGCCTCTTCAAGTGTGCTCGCCATGTCGGAATCGGGCTCCGGGATGCCCAGCTTCTGCATCTTATGCCGAAACCTGTCACGATCCTCCGCCAGGTCTATGGTGTCAGGGGAGGTCCCGATTATACGGACACCGGCGGCCGCGAGTTCGCCGGCGAGGTTCAACGGCGTCTGTCCGCCGAACTGCACGATTACGCCTTCCGGCTTTTCCTTTTCATAGATGCTGAGCACGTCCTCCACGGTAAGGGGCTCAAAATAGAGCCTGTCCGAGGTATCGTAGTCCGTAGAGACCGTCTCCGGGTTGCAGTTCACCATGATAGATTCGAGGCCTTCGTCCCGAATTGCAAATGCAGCGTGTACACAGCAGTAATCGAACTCGATGCCCTGCCCGATCCGGTTGGGCCCGCCGCCAAGCACCATGATCTTCCGGCCAAGACTCGTCACCACACGATCTGTTCCGTTGTAAGTAGAGTAATAGTACGCAGCATTATCCACCCCGCTCACCGGCACCGACTCCCAGACCTCCACCACTCCCAAATCGGTCCTGCGCTTTCGAATCTCTCCCTCAGGGCGATTGAGCAGCATGGAAAGGTAGCGATCGCTGAAGCCGTCTTTTTTGGCCCGTTCAAGAAGAGCGTCCGAAAGATCACCCGGGCCGCGGCCGCGGATCTCCTCTTCCAGGACAACGAGTTCGTTCATCTGCTCAATGAACCATGGCTTTATGTGCGTCTTTTTTGAAAGGGACTGAACGTCCGCCCCTTTACGCAGGGCCTCGTACATTATGAACTGCCGCTCGCTCGACGGTTCGGACAGGCGATCCATGAGGTCTTCAAGGGAACGATCATGAAAGTCCGCGGCGAAACCGAGACCGTATCGGCCGGTCTCCAGGGAGCGGATCGCCTTCTGAAAGGCCTCCTTGTAGGTCTTGCCGATGCTCATGACCTCGCCCACGGCCCGCATCTGGGTCCCGAGCCTGTCCTCGGCCCCCGGGAACTTCTCAAACCCCCATCGGGCGAACTTTACCACCACGTAATCCCCCCAAGGGGTGTATTTGTCCAGGGTGCCTTCCCGCCAGTAGGGGATCTCGTCGAGGGTCAAGCCGCCGGCCAGCATTGCTGAGATGGCCGCGATAGGGAACCCCGTGGCCTTGGAAGCCAGGGCCGAGGACCGCGAGGTCCTGGGGTTGATCTCGATCACCACCACTCTGCCGGTCTCAGGGTCGTGAGCGAACTGTATGTTGGTTCCGCCGATGACCTCTATGGCTTCTACGATGGCGTAGGAATACTGCTGGAGCTGTTGCTGAAGCTCGGGGCTGATGGTGAGCATGGGGGCCGTACAGAAAGAGTCGCCGGTGTGGACTCCCATGGCATCGACGTTTTCGATGAAGCAGACCGTAATAAAGCGATTCTTGGCGTCCCGGACCACTTCCAGTTCCAGCTCCTCCCAGCCAAGCACCGACTCCTCCACGAGGATCTGTCCTACCAGGCTGGCGGCCAGTCCGCGCGCCGCGATAACCCTGAGTTCCTCCACGTTGTAAACATGGCCCCCGCCCGTGCCGCCCATGGTGTAGGCCGGGCGGAT
>CAZEIA010000140.1:0-9620 GCA_964512335.1 uncultured Desulfobacterales bacterium | reverse complement strand
AAAGTGAGACGTTACGGGAAAACACACCGGTCGCCACGTCGACCTCTTGACAACGCCTTCTCATGAAAGGGTAAGTGTGGAATCTGCCCGTTTTCACTGATAGGATTGGTATCCTCAATTCGAGATCTGGATATGTGAAAAAACGCAGACTCCGTGGGGCGAATTCCAAAGGCGAAAAATTGACAGTCATCAATTCCCTCGAAAAACCCCGCCCGTCCGAAGCCTGACAACCTTTCACGCGTTCACCCGCGCGCCTTTATTGGATACCTGGACTGACCCGGGAGCGATCCCCTCCCTCCCTGTTCATCGCGCAATATCCCTTCAGAATCCTTAAGATCCATGCGTCGTTCGATTCGTCAAACTCTCCCCACAGATTTTTCCGAGTCCCCCGAAAACAGCGCTATTGTCACGGAAGCTTTAACCTAAACAGCCCCCCATGGCCCCTTCCTTTTGGTCTTTTCGTATTGCCGGCGGTAGCGATCCCTTAGTTCCCTTCTGAGGATCTTATACCCGCCGCCGGTCATCGGCATCTCTGTGATATCAATAAAATCAACTGACTTAGGCTTTTTGAAGGAAGCCATTCGTGCCTTGCAGAAATCAATGATCTCCTCTTCTCTCGCCTCCATGCCGTCCTTGAGCACAATGGCCGCCTTAACGGCTTCGCCCCATTTTTCATCGGGAACACCTACAACACATATCAAATGCACTGCGGGATGCCCGGAGATCACATCTTCCACTTCCCGGGGGTAGACATTGAGTCCGCCAGTAATGATCATGTCCTTTTTTCGATCAACAACATAGTAGAATCCGTCCTCATCGATCTGTACAATATCCCCTGAGTGCCACCAACCGTCTTTGAAGTCCGTTGCATCCGGCTTGTTCCAATATCCGCTCGCCACTGCATCTCCCATGATGGCCAGCTCTCCCCGTTCTCCCGGGCCCTTTTCATTCCCGTCGTCATCCACGACCTTCGTCTGGTATCCAATGCATGCGCGCCCAATAGAGGTCAGGCGTCTAGAGGTCGGTCCGGTAAGTGAGACCTCGTCAGGTCTCAATACCGTGCCCAACAGAGCCGTCTCAGTGGTCCCATAGAGCTGGATGAATTTTTTCCCCAGGAACCCGGCGCCTTCCTTCAGCAGCTCCGCTGATATGGGCGCAGCCGACGTGAACCACTGCTCGATGCTCGAAAAGTCGGTCTTTCCAGCATCTGGGTGCCTGATCACATTGGCAAGCAGCGTTGGGCTGAATTGAGTAAAGGTTGTTTTGTCCCTTTCAATTATGCGGAGGGCCTTCTGAGGGTCGGGATTGCTGACGGTGAGAGAATAACCTCGCACCACAGAAACGATGCTCAGACCGGTACCTCCAGAGGTGTGCATGGGCATCAAGAGGAGGGCCCTGGTACAGGGATGGACACCCAGTTCCGCTGCCCAAACCGTCGCGCTGCAAGTCCATTGCCTGTGGGTCAATGGGGCACCCTTCGGCTTTCCCGTAGTGCCGCTTGTATAGATAAGCGTTGCTATGTCATCCTCGCAAATGTCGACATCGGGCTCTCGTATTGAACCTTCGGAACAGAGGGAGTCAAAGCTGACCTCGCATGATTGATCCTTCCCGATGCCGATAAAGAACTCCGCCGAGTCCAGGTTCGCGCGTATGGGCTTGATTCTCTCCTCATAGAGGTCCACATCACAAATGAAGGCCCGGGCCCCGCTGTCGTTTATCTGGTATGTGATTTCATCCGCCATGAATGCCTTGTCAATGGGAGCAATCGCCAGGCCAGCCTTGGCAAGTGCAAATATCGACAAGAAATGCCCACACCCTGTTCCTGTTTGCACTGCCACACGGTCTCCCCTCGCGAGGCCCATGGCGAGCAGATTGTTTGCAATACGATTGATCGTTTGATTCAACTCCCCATAGGTAAAACGTGTGCCGAGTGCATAGTGTTTTCCATATTCGTCCCTAAACGCAACTTTATCTGCATAATTCTTCGCAGACCTTAACAATGCATCCCCCAAAAGCATCTATCTTCTCCTTCAAGCCTGTGCTTCGAGTATTGCTCTTCCTGTAGAGCTTCTTTCGAGATTTCACCAATGAGACCGGTCGATTTCGACCCGCACCCTATCCGTAGGGGATGCGGCATTCACCTGCCGGAAGTCCTTTCCCTTGCTCTCAAGAGATCGTCCGGGGCTGGCACCCCTTCTACAGCCAGATCCGGCGTCCCACGATACCGAGCAGTCTATGGCACGGAAACGCCGCGGTTCCTGGATATCCGCCTATTCTAAAAGGTACATTTCCAGGATATCAGTTCCTTCCTTCTCATACCCATCGGCACCTTGGCCACGCCGGATCCGATCAGCCTATCCCCTGTCGGGAAATGCTTTTTCTGGGCGTCCTCAGGATTCGTCCGTGCATCTTAGAAGTCTGCGGCGTTTCCGGTTCCACCTGAGAATTGGAGGGGCTCAAAGCACATTGCACGATGGGATTACTTGCTTTTCGACCCCTGTCGTATGTTGAAGATAATCAAGAGCTCCGGCGATCCTGTATGGCAGGCGGTCAATCGGGGCTTTGCGCATTCCTGCCGTTGCAAGACCAATCCAGTCTGAACTCCTCCCTCCTCCAGGTGGGGGAACTTGGTCACCAGCGAGGATTCCATGGGTCGAAAAATGAACCCCCCGTTCTACAGAACTTACTCAGAGTTTCATGGCTTGCGCAGGGTCATCAAATGATGTCCCTTGGACTTCGCCCGAGACCGGCCACTATGGCTCCCATCTAGCCCTGGAACAAAGAGATTTGCCCCAGGGAAATCCCCACAAGTTGCATGGGGGCATGCTATGCAGGTCTCAGCCGAGGATATGGCTCTCCACGCCGCCCTATCTTTAAGTGAATTGCGCAACCCACCGTCTAAAACATGACGATTATTCCTTTGGCTGTTTTGCTCCGCGAATCTGCTCAGTCGTTCTCAAATCCACTTCAAACGTCTTCGGGTCAATCACCACGCCGTAGTCCTCACGGGCGCTTTCCACGGAAACCAGCTCATCCCGGACATCTTCCCTTACCGCCTCGATGTCCCGCTCAAAGGGATTGCCCACGCCCGCGCCCCCCATCACGTAATCAATGGATTTGTCACCGGTGTGGAGCTGATAGAGCATCTTCTGCCGGACCGCCTCAGGCGGCTCCTCTCTTCCGTCGGCAAATACCAGCATCTTTGAATTGGGCTTGGGCACTTTTCCCCCGGCAATGGCCGGGACGATTTCGTAGTCAAAGGGCTCTGCAGCATAGGCTGCGTGAATGGGTTCCGGGTCCGAATCCGCCACCCAGATGTTGTCCACACCGCAACCTCCACGCCATTTGCCCGGAGCGCCCGAATCCTTGGCCCACTCCCACTTCTCCCAGACGATCGGGTAGATGCTCTCTGCCACCTCGATCTCAGGGTAGTAAAGCGTGCCGCTGCAGATTTGGGGCCCGTTCGTAGGCCATCCATCCGTCCCCCAGATGGCCCCGGCGCCGCTGGAGCACCCAAGGAAATCAGGGGTGCCATACCCTTCCATACGACGGGGATCCAGACCGGCGATCACCCAGAAGTTGATGGAGCCCCAACCAGCCGGCACCTCTTGGGGAGCGGTTTGGGCGAGAGCCGACCAGAATGCCTCTATGATCTGCTTGGCAACGAAATTGGTGCAGTTACCGTGGGTTGCCGGAAGTGTAGCATGGGTCACCGTTCCGGGTTTGGTCACGATCTTGATGGGCCTGTAGCACCCGCCGCATCGATACATAATGCGCTTGCCCACGGATGTCATCAGCGCCATGTAGACGCTGCTGTACGTGTTGGCAATGGGGCTGTTGACATAGGCAGGGGACATGGGACCGCTATTGGTGAAATCCACAGTCATGTCGCTGCCGCTGATGGTCACATCGCAGATAATCGGCGTGGAGGCCTCGTTTCCCTTGACCTCACTATGGTACACACCGTCGGGAAGCTTCTTGATCTCTTCCCGCATCATGAATTCCCCATATCCCATGAGATCATCGATGAATGTATGGATGGCCTCTTCCCCATACTGATCGTACAGCACCCGCGTCCTTTTCTCTCCGATCCGGGCTGCCCCGATCATGGACATTAGATCGCCCCTTTGTGAGTCAGGGATGCGCACATTGGTCATTATGAGATTGAGAACATCCTCTCGTTCCTTGCCCTTGTTAAAGATCCTCACAGGAGGTATGCGCAGCCCCTCTCCCCAGATGTCCAGAGCCGCGGGGTTGTATCCACCTGCCGCGCCCCCGCCGGTGTCCTGTTGGTGGGCCTTGTTGGCAACCCACAGGACCTGTTTGCCTTCCCAGAAAACCGGGTAGACAATACACCAGTCGGCCATCTGATTCCCCGCATCCAGGGTGTAGGGATCGTTGACTAGGAATACGTCGCCTTCGTGGATATCATCCCCGAAGTACTCCTTAACCGCCCGCGCAGAAAAGGGTGTTGCCCCGATAAGCACCGGGATATATTCTGCCAGGGCCAGAAGCTCACAATCAAGGGTAAGGAGGGTTGTTGAAAAATCATGGGCTGAGAAATAGATGGGAGCCCTCGCGGTTCTCTCCATGTTCTTGCCCATTTCCCTGGCAATGGTGAACATGGCGGAAACCAGCACACTAAAATCCGCAGGGGCGGTCTTCAATTCAAATTGCCTTTCTTCACTCATGCTGTTCTCCCTTTGTTGTGATCCTATGAAAGCCTCATGAGGTAGTCGCCATATTCCGTTACCTCTAATCTCGCTCCAGGAGGTACGACAACGGTAGTGGTGCTCTGCTCAATAACGGCCGGTCCCTCGACGCGGTTTCCTGCCTTCATGGTGTCGCCGTTATAGATCGTGGCAGGCACAAAACCGGTCTTTTCTTCAAAATAGACATCTCGCTTGCCCTTTATGGAATCTGAAGCGTCGACGGATTTCTCCTTCCATAGCTGACGGCCGGGTGTGACCACCTTACCGTAGGCGGCCACTCTCAGATTGATCATCTCGGTGCCGACTACGTCTTTGTAAGCATAGAGCTCTTCATGTTTGTTGTGGAAATCCTCCACTATCTTTGAAATGCCTTCATCGCTAAGTTCAGCCTCGGAAATGGGTAGCTCCACCTCGTGAAACTGACCCTTGTAACGCATGTCTATGGATTTTCTATAATAGCGATTCTTGGGTGCTATCCCTTCGCGATCCAGGTTTTTGTCACCCTCTGCGATCATATCGCTAAAGGCACGGTTCAATGTCTCTGCCGATGCATCCTCGGTTTTTGTGACCACGGATTTCACCAAGTCGTGCCTCAAGTCTGCGATGATGCTTCCAAGAGCACAGAAGATCGAAGAAGAGCGCGAGATGAGTATTTGCTGGATCCCCAGAGGAGCCGCCAGACTGGAGGCATGTACGGGGCCCGCGCCGCCGGCCGCCACAAGGGTATACCCCCTCGGGTCTTCCCCACGTTCCACCGAGACCTGGGAAATGGCGTCCGACATGCTGTGATCGATGATCTTACGAATGGCCCGCGCACCATCTATCACATCAATGCCCAGTGGATCTGAGACCTTTTCCTTAATGGCCTGACGGGCAAGCTCTGTACCCACCTCCATCTGACCGCCTAGGAAGTACTCCGGGTTCAAGTATCCCAGGATCAGGTCCGCATCCGTGCTGGTGGGCTCCTTGCCCCCCTTTCCATAACAGGCAGGTCCTGGATCGGCGCCCGCACTTTGGGGCCCCACATGGAGGACATTCATCTTGTCCAGCCAGGCAATGCTTCCTCCTCCTGCGCCGATGGTGTGGACATCAATCAGGGGGAGCTTCAGGTGGTACACTCCACCGACGGCCGTCTCAAGCGTTGTATAGGGTTTGCCGTCCTTTATGAGACAAACATCCAGGCTGGTTCCCCCCATATCAATGGTGATGAGATTCTTGAGATCTATTGGCGATGCCAGATGGGCGGCAGCGGCAGGGCTGCACGCAGGTCCTGAAAGAAGGGTTCGGGCTGCCTGCTCAACAGCGATTTCCGGGAAGATGACTCCGGCATTGGACTGAGTGATCAACAGCTGCCCCCGAAAGCCGCTGCTCTTCAGGGATTCCACTAGATTGTTCAGATAATTGGAGAGATTGGGACCCACGTACGCATTGAGGGTAGCCGTGCTGAAACGCCAGTACTCACGGATTTCAGGCTGAACATCGCAGGAACCGCACACATAGACGCCGGGCAATTCCTCACGGACGATCTCAACAGCCCTTCTTTCATGCACCCTATTCCTAAAGGACCAGACAAAGCCCACAACCACAGACTCAACCTGCTGCTGTTTCAGGTAACAACAGGCTTCACGCACCTCGTCCTCGTTCAGCGGTGTGATCACCTCGCCGTTCCATTTGATACGCTCCGTTACCGGGATGCGCAGGTACCGCGGGGCAAGGGGTTTCGGAGCGGGTATTGTATAATTGTACGGGTTTTCCCTGATACCGAAACGAATCCCCAGGATATCCCTGAATCCCTTGGTGCAGATCTGCCCGACCTTGGCACCGGTCCACGTCAATACGGTATTGGTGGTCACAGTGGTGCCATGGCAAATGCGGTTGACATGACCCAAAAACTCCTCCAGATCCAGCTTTTCTCCCTTGGCGATCATTCGAAGTCCTTCCATGATCGCATTGGAAGGATCCGAAGGTGTTGAAGGGATCTTCTCAATTCTACTGTCTCCCCGTTCGTCCACACATATGAGGTCTGTGAAAGTCCCTCCGGTATCCACCCCCACTACGTAATCCATTCCAATGCTCCTTTCCTCTAAGCGCCCTGAATTATAAAAGAAATGCCCGTGGCTTCGCTCATGGCCCGGATGGCCCACCTCAATCAACGCCGAAGAAGAGGCGCTAAAGAATGCCCCAAAAAGGGCTCGCAAGGCGTGCTATTGCATGACATGATAGGAAGTTGCTTTTGGGGGTGCATACTAGCTCCAAATAAAATTGGGTGTCAATGAGAAAACGGTAACAACATATTGCGTTCAAGAAAACGGTTTATAACGAATGCGTTGCCGATGGTCAAAGAAGGAAGGCCGGCTATCGTTTGCGGGCGTGAGGAAGAGGCTCGGAAGGCCTTTTTGGGCGCACGAACCTCCTGCCCGGGAGAGAAGCCTGTCCCTTGCTATGCAGACCAGTCGATGGGCAACCCCGGGTCCTGGTTGAGATCGTCTTCCCAGGCTAAGTGTAATGTGGTATTGTTTTGGAATACCGGCATTTTTAGGAATCCCTAACTGTGCATGATTCGATAAGGCTGTACGTAAGAAACGAATTCAGGATTTCGGGTTTTTGGCTGAAGCCGATTGATTGTCAAGTAGCTTATCAATACTGTAGAAGGAGTATGTCAAGAACATGTCCGGCAAGGAACTTCACGTGGACCCGGACAAGCCCTTTCGAATGACGCTTCGGGATGACCCGAAGGACGGATCCGACACCCGGGGCGAGCTGATTTGGTATCAAGGCCGGGCACAACACAAGAAGGAGTTGAAACAGGAAGCGCTTCAGTTGAAGAACGGCGAGGCCCGGACTTGGGGGTTCGCGACCGATGAGGGAATCGGCACCCATCACACTCAGCGTCATGGACGGGGGCGTCCACGTGCGGCTGGAGCAGCAGGAGAAGCCCGGAGAGGTGCCTCCGGCCTGGCAGGAGACGGCTCCCGCGAAAACCGCACCGTCCTCAGCCGCTGAAGCGACCGAAACCCAAACCGCAACCGTCGCCCCAACCGGGCAGGCGCCCCCGGCGGAGGACACGGGCCGAGTGGCCATCATGTTCATCCTGGACGCGTCGGGCTCCATGTGGGGCCAGGTCGAGGGGACCGCCAAGATCGCCATCGCCAAGGAGGTAATGACCGAGCTGATTCGGGACTTCCCGGACGATGCAGAGGCCGGGCTCGTGGCCTACGGCCACCGCCGAAAGGGTGACTGCAACGACGTGGAAGAGCTCAAAGAAGCCGGGATCCGTTTCAACATGCATGTCATGGGCTTTGACGTTACCGAGGAGGAGCGACTGCAGCTGGAGTGCATGGCCCGGGCGGGCGGCGGAGAATACTTCACAGCCAAGACCGCTCAGGAGTTCCGCGCGGCCGCCAAACGAGCGGTCGAGAAGACCCAGAGCTTCGGACACCTCCGGGTGATCGCCCTGCGCAACGGAAAGCCCTTCAACGCCTACGTGGAGGTCTACCCGCAGGGTGGGGAGGAGGCCCTCAAAATCGGCCGCACCGGCACCGACGCGGGCCGGCCCGGTGCCAAGCTCGAGCCGGGGGTGTCTAAGACCTCCAGGTGGCGGATCCCGACACCCCGAACCAGGCCCCGGTGCGCCTCGAGGGGGTTCCAATCGGCTTTGTCTCATTTTATACATGTCACCCTCGGGCGAAGAGCCCAGATATTTTCGGTAAAAAATGACCAAGAAAAATAGCAAAGAAATCCTGCACATGCATTCACCTTTTTCCTTTGTATGCGATAGGTGTTCCCAGTGCTGCAGTAACAAGCTGATCAATATAAATCCTTACGAAATCTCCCGGCTGGCCAAGGGACTTGGGATCAGCACCACCGAGTTCATTCGAGAATTCACTCAAGACGGTGGAATACACCTTCTCCAAAGGGATGACGGCTCTTGTTACTTCCTCAATCGCACAGGAGGCTGCCAGGTCCATAAAAACAGGCCCTTTGTATGCCGTTTGTTTCCCTTGGGGCGACACGGAGACGAGCATGGAGGGGAGTACTTCTTTATCCTTCCCCTGGATGAATCCTGCCGGAAAAACCTGGGCAAGCAATCCACTGTACAAAAGTATTTGCAAAACCAGGAGGCCATGGAATATTATCAGGCCACTCTCAGTTACCTAAACCTTTTCTCCCTTTTAACACAAAGATATCAGAAAGAGGTCAAAGAATATCTTATTACGCAGGGGCAGGAAAACCCTGGGACGGATACACCCGGCACAGATATGCCGGACCTCATGGACATTGATGGAGCGCTTTATTATATTACAGATGAAGATGAGCAACCCCTGCCCGAGGATTCGTGGCAAAAGACGCTGCTTCATATTCGAATGATCGAGGAGCGGCTGGACACTGAATTTAAAGGAGACAAAAGATGAGTAAAGAGCCTTCAAAAGGACCTATCAAAAAAGGGGTTAAGATTGCTGCCATGATCACCACGCTGGGTATCTCCCTTGGAGTTAATCTTGATTACGTTCAGGCCCAGGATACCTCCCAGGGACAGGTCAATAGACCTTCCACCAAATTAAATCAAGATGTGATACAAAACACCCAGCATAAAATAAATGACCGTCAAGCTCCTTCTACCCAACACAAGACACCAACCATGCAGGCTCCATCCAATCAACACAAAATAGGACCAGCCATGCAGGTGCCTTCAACACAACACAAGGATTTCAATGATTAGGAATGCCTAGGACAACTCCTAGACTCCTAGGCAAGGCTCAAACCTTGTCATAAGGTGTCTGACTCTAATTGGCACAGAGGGCTAGAAAAAATCAAGAATTAGGTGCTCTCTCTCTTACACGTGCCCAAGGTGGCTTGCATCGCGAAAGGACGGATGGGTCGTGGTTCAGCAACGAGAAAGCCATATCC
>CAZEIA010000139.1:0-9635 GCA_964512335.1 uncultured Desulfobacterales bacterium | reverse complement strand
CTTCCCTGGGCTCCTTCGGGATGCGTCCGTTGAGAATGGCCTCGGAGCGCAGCCTTCTCCCCACGGTCTTCTCCAGCATGGTGCCCAGTTCCAGTATACGGTCCACATTGATGCCGTCGAGGTCGATGCCCATCTCATCCAGCATCACGCACATGTCCTCGATGCAGATCAGGCCCACTACGTTGGGGTCCTTGTAGTAGTATGACCCGGTGCCGGGCACCGGTACCCGGTCCAGGAAGTTGGCCGGCTGACCGCCGAGCCCGCCCATGGTACCCTCGAAGATGTCGATCCCGGCCTGAAGCGCAGCCAGGACATTGGCCAGTCCCCAGCCCCGGGTCACGTGGAAGTGGCCTATGTGGAGGTCTGTGTTGGGGATGGCGTCCAGGATCATGGAGAAATAGCGGTAGACCTGGTCAGGCGGGGCCGATCCGTCGTGGTCGGCGTGCTCGATATCGTCGGCGCCTATGCTCAGCCAGCGCTTTGTGAACTCAACAGCATCCTCGAAACGGGTGGGGCCCGATATGGGGCTTCCCCAGATGGTGCTCACCGTTCCGCACATCTTGATGCCTGCGTCCTTGCACTTTTTGATGCATCGCTCCGCTTCCCTCCAGTAATCGGGCAGCGTGGTGCCGCTGTTGGCAAAGTGGTGCTGTTCGTCCGTAGAGACCATCATGAGGACACGATCCGGTCCCCGTCCCTCATCTTTCAGGCGAATGGCCCGGTCCACGGAAGGCTCGCGGATGGTGATGCAGGTCCACTCTATTTCGTCAGGGTTAAGCCCCTTTTTGGAGAGGCGTTTCAGGAAAAAATCGTCCCGTATGCCGCGAAGGACATCCTCGGCGTCTCTGAACTGCGGCATTATGCGCGGGTTTCCCAGGTTGGTCGCCTCGATGCGCTTTACCCCGGCAAGGGCGAGTTCCTGGAGGTAATAGATCTTGGCCTCCGTAGGAATGAAGACCTCCTCGTGCTGAAAGCCGTCTCGTACCGTGATGTCACCCAGGCGGACCTTTTTCGGCATGCGCGGAAATACTTTGAACAGATCGTGCTCACTCATGTTGTCACCTCCCTTTTTGGATTAAGCCGACGGCGTCGGCTGATCAACACCTCAACACCTCACCAGCTCAACAGCTCAACAGCTAAACAACCATCTTTTCACCCTTTTATCGATCTCGGCAGCAACATCTGGTGATGCGGGCACAGGCTCCTGGGGTTCTGGTAGCAACTCCTTGTGAATGCAACAAAATAATCCCTGAGCCCGGGCAGACGGGATATTTCGTCAACAAATCCCGCCTTGGCGCAATAGATGGGTCTTGACTGGTCATAGTATTGTTTGGCCAGTGCATTCATCTTGTCGATTACGGGTTCCAGGGGCTTGCCGGCATCCTTTTCCTTAACAAGGCGCCTGGCAAAGGCCGCAGCCGCCGCGGTCTCGCCGTGCATGACATATATCTCAGTCGTGGGCACACCGAGGGTGAAGGCGTTGTTGCGCGTGGCCTGGGGTCCTCCCATGATGTAATGTGCGGCAGCGGTGCCTTTCCGGAGGACCACGGTCATCATGGGTACGTGGGAGGCCTCAATGGAGTATATCAGGGACTGGCCGAGGCCCAGGAGTTCGGCCTCCTCGGCGATATCGCCCACGTCAATGCCCGAGGTGTCCTGGAACCATATCACAGGCAGCCGGTCCCTGCCGCAATGCATGACCAGCTCGTTCATTTTGATCAGGCCCTCGCGGTAGAGCTTTCCTCCTATGCCCGTGTACTCTCCCCCGGCGTACTTGGGGTAGCCTGCCCCCAGAAAACCCTGACGGTTGGCGATGACCCCCACGGGAAAGCCGTCCACACGTGCCAGGCCGCAGTAAACTTCCGGGCCGTAGTCCGGCCGGTACTCCAAGTGCCCGCTGCCGTCGAAGAGGCGGGACATGACCTGCTCGATCCTATATATCCTCTTCTGGTTGTAAGGCACTATACGTTCCAGGTCGTCAGGGGGATAAAGCGGTTCCGCCGGCTCGGCCACCCGGAACGTGCCCGGATCATAAAGGGGGAGGCCTGCCATGAAGGAGCGCATGGCGTCAAGGACTCCTTCCTCGGTATCGAAGACCTGCCTCATGAAACCGGTCCGCTCGTGGTGGATTCCGGCGCCGCCCGGGGGCGCCTGCTTGAACCTGCGGGTGGCGTCGACAAGGGATTCGGCTCCTTCAACATCAAAGCCGCCCTTGGGCGACATCCCGCTCACAATTCCGCCGCCGCCCACAGCCATGTTGGATTTTTCGTGGGCGAAGATAACAGCGGGGCTGATGGCGTGGTATCCGCCGCCGGCCGGGTTGGTGCCGTACATGCCGACTATGACCGGGATGCCCTTTTCGGCGAGTTCCGCATGGCGGAAGAAGGTGCGCCCGCCTGAGCGCCTGCCCGCATAGACCTTTTCCTGCTCGGTGAGCTTGACACCGCTGCAGTTGAGGACCCATACCAGCGGGATGTTCAGCTGCTCGGCGATGTCCTGGGCGCGAAACACGTGCTCCCGCTGACCCGGGATCCAGGCCCCTGCTAGCACGCGGTTGTCCGACGCAATGATGGAGGCATAACGCCCCGATATTTTGCCGAGGCCCGTGATCACGCCGGTGGTGCCCTCCTGATTGAACTCGGGGTCGTACAGGCTGTTCAAGGGAAGGAAGGTGCCCGGATCAACCAGGTGATCGATACGCTCGAGGGCTGTTTTCTCACCCCGCTTATGGAGCTTTTCCGACGGTAGCCCCTTGCTCCTTCGTTCCTCGAGGGCCGCGTCCACGAGTTTCTGCTCTTCCCGGATCAGGCGGAGGTTGTCCTCTGTCGCCGCCTTGTCTTTATCGCCGAGCGGCGTTCCCATGACGGCCATATTCTGGAAGTACTGTTTCATGCGCTCCTCCAAATGTCAGTAAGCAGGTACTGAGACGTACCACGAACCACGAATCACGTCTTTCCCTTCACATCCGGTAGTCCGCGACTGTCTGGCCCAGCGTTGCTGTGAGACCTGAGCGAAAACGGGGGTCGCGGTAGAGGCGGCAGTCCATTTCACCTTCCCTTTTTACAAAGGCCTTTTCATCCGGAGATTCCGCGGATACGCCTTCCAAAAGGGCGTCCAGGGCCTCGATGGATTGGGGAGCCAAAGGCCTGCCCAGCCGTCCGATTTCATCCCGGACTTCTTTGAGGGGCCTTCCCCAAAGCCCGGCGTACGTCTCAGGGTCCATTCGCCGGGCAATTTCCCGGCCCGTTTCCTCCTCTGAGGGCGGCGGCGGACGATCCTCGGGACGCACCACCGGGATCTCTTTTTCAGGGCAAGTGGCAACCCTTAGCCCTTCCGGCAGCAGCAGCAGTCCTGTTTCACGGTCGTGTTGAGCCAGGGCGTCAAGGTAACGGGCCTTGTCGGCATCAGGGTCGTCCGTGCGCTCCTTGCGCGGAAATGAAAAGGGCACGTCCACCACCACGTTATAGATGCCCATTCGAAGGAGGTCCTGAGCCTTTGTCTCCCCGGCCGTCTTGGCCATGAAGGCTGCGTGCATGGGGCCCGCCTTGGCCAGGGCCCGGGCCACGCCTCCCCAGCCGGGGATCAGCCCGATCATGGACTCGCTGAAGCACATGCCGCTTCGTGAGTCTCCCACCAGGTAGTCGGCCATGAGGGGTATCTCCGCTGAGCCTCCATATCGCATGCCTCCGCCGCAGACGGCCACCACCCGCAGGTATCGAGCCAGGTCCCGGACGGCGCCGTGCAGGGCGATGCCCTTGGCGATCCGTTTGTCGGCCCAGTCAAAGAGTCGGTCTATCTCTTCGGAAGAGGCGCCCGCGGCCTCCTTTTCCTTTCTTGCCTCCAGAGTCTGATCGAGCCGGGTCAGGCTTTCCTTGAGGTCCCCGCCTGCGTGCACCGGATCGTTGGAGCCGTATAGAACGAGGAAGGAAAGACCTTTGCCTTTCTCCGACAGCAGGGCGAGTCCTTCCAGGTAAGCATCAAGCCCCGGGTTACCCACCTGGTGAACCGGAGGATTGCAATAGCAGATAACTGCACCTTCGCTGTCACCGAATGAAACCCGGTCTATAACAAGGTAGGCCTTGCCCTCAGACCACTCGTAGATAGGGCCCAGGTTGCGGCACCCGTTGAATGCTCCTGATCTGATCAGCTCGATCGGTCCTTTCATTTAAGTCCTCCCGTGTATGGATTTGCGATCGAACCCCGATGAATTTGCATTGGAAAACGAAAAGTAAAATAATACAATGTAGTTCAAAGGAGTTTCAAGCTAAACAGGTCACAGGCACGGCTGATTTATTCTGAATAAAAACGAAAATTGCTTTACAGGTTTGATGACAACCTGACAGGCCATGATCTGGGAGGCTTTTGTTCTGGTATCACAGCATAATAGCGCAACAGCTTAATAGCTTAATAGCTCAACGGCTAAACAACTTGGCCGCTATAAGCCGGTATCTCCGCCGTTTTCATCTTGACAAGCCGAAGCCCGTTTTCCTATAGTTACTTTGTAGCTAAATAGTAGCCATCCCACAAGAAATGCCTTTACGGACTGTTGTGGCCAATATCTTTGGAATGGGGGTAAGCAATGAGTATCTATGATGAAATAAGAGAGATAGTAGGCGAAGGGAACGTCTTTGAGGACCGTGTGGAGTGCCTGTGCAACTCGAGGGACATGTCGGTCCACCAAGGCGTAGCCGATGCCATAGTATTTGCCAGGACCACGGAGCAGGTATCGGCTGTCATGAAGCTTGCCCACCGGGAAAAAGTGCCGGTTACGGCCCGGGGAACCGGCTCCAGCGTCACCGGGGCGGTCCTTCCAGTAAAGGGCGGCATCATTTTGGACCTCCACAACATGAACAACGTGCTCGAGATCAACAAGAAGGACTTCTATGCGCGCGTGGAGCCCGGAGTGGTGTGCATGCCCCTTAACGCCAGGCTGGCCGCCGACGGCCTCATGTTTCCGCCCAATCCGGGGAGCGAGGCCATTGCCACCATTGGAGGCATGGTCTCCACCAATGCCAGCGGACACCGTGCGGTCAAGTACGGAACCACACGGGACTATATCAAGGGATTGAAGGTCGTCCTGGCCGACGGGACCATCATAGATACCGGAACCACCGCTCCCAAGACCAGTCTAGGGTACGACTTGACCCATCTCTTTACCGCGGCCGAGGGTACGCTCGGCATCATTACGGAAGTCATCATCAAGCTGGAGCCCAAGCCCGAGTATGATGCCATGGCCCTCGCCATTTTCGGGGACCTTACAGCGGCTGGCGATGCGGTCACAGAGGTGATTACTTCGGGGATCAAGCTGGCCGGCTGCGAGATCATGGACAAGTACAGCCTCAAGGTGGTCGAGGACGCCCTGGGCAAGGATGTAAGCAAGATAGAGGCCCTCCTGATCATGGAGGCGGACGGCGCAAAGGAAGTCGTAACCCGGGACATGAACACCATCAAGGAGACCTGTGAAAAATACGGTGTCCAGGAGTTCGAGTGGACGGACGATCCGGCCCGGCGGACCGAGATGATGGTGGCCCGAGGCAGGCTGGTCCCCACGCTTTCCAGGATTAAGCCTTTCAACCGCCTCATACCCATTGCCGAGGACCTGGGTGTCCCCAGCACCAAGATCCCCGAAACCATCCGCATGGCCCAGGCCATTTCCGACAAGTACAGGGTGACCATCGCCACCTTCGGCCATGTGGGAGACGGCAACGTGCACACGACCTTTGTGGCGGATGTGCGAAGCAGGGACGATTGGGACCGGCTGAAGCCGGCCGTGGAAGAGCTTGTGGACGCGGCCCTGGCGGCCAAGGGTACGCTGAGCGCCGAGCACGGAACCGGCATCACCCGGGCCCCGCATATCGAGCGTCAGTTGGGCCCTGCCATGGAGGTCATGCGAAAGATCAAGCAGTCCCTTGATCCGGACAACATCCTGAACCCGGGCAAGATGGGCCTGGAAAAGGGGCGGAAGACCGACATCTACGACTACTTCGCGTTCCAGCCGCTCCTGGACAACCCCGAAGGAGCCGACTCCTTCGGCGGTGAAGTGGACAACGAGATCCTGGCCTGCATCCACTGCGGGTTCTGCCGTCTCGGGTGCCCCACCTTTGAGGTTTCCCAGCGGGAGTCCAGAAACGCCCGCGGCCGAAACGCCCTGGCCTTCTACATGCTGAACGGCACTGTGGACATGGACAAAGATCTGGCCCAGGCCTTCTACACCTGTACAACCTGCCAGGCGTGCACCTACTTCTGCCCGGCCCAGATCCGGGTGGACGAGATCGTGGAAGGGGCGCGCAGGAAAATATTCGATGCGGGGCTGGCGCCGGAATCGGTGCTGGGCGTCCGGGACAACATCCTCAAGACCGGCAACGTGTACGCTGAGTCGGCCGAGGGGCGGATCGATATCTATCCCAAGGAACTCAAGGAGAAGATCAAGACGGGCGAACTCAAGGACAAGGCGGAAACCCTTCTTTTCATGGGATGCGTGCCGAGCTATCTGGACATGAAGATGGTCCCCAGCCTGATCAAGCCGCTTGATGCGGCCGGCGTGGACTACACCACCCTGGCCATGAACGAGAACTGCTGCGGGTTTCCCCTGTTTCTGGCCGGGTCGGGCGAGTTCGAGGACCATGCCGCGCAGCTCATCGAGCGGATTCGGGAAACCGGTGCCAGGGAACTCGTGACTCCCTGCGCAGGTTGCTATAAGACCTTCAAGAAGCTCTACCCCGAGATCAAGGACCTGGGCATGGAGATCTATCACTCGGTCCACTACCTGCTCAAGCTTCTTAACGAAGGCAAACTGAAGTTTGCGGGTGATATGAACAAGAAGGTCACCTACCACGATCCCTGCGATCTTGGGCGTGCATTCAAGATCTTCGATGAGCCCCGAAACATCATTCAGCAGATTCCGGGAGTGGATTTCGTGGAGATGGGCCGCAACCGGCTCCAGGCGCGGTGCTGCGGCGGGGGTGGCGGGCTTCAGGCCAACGATCCGGACATGGCCGCCGACATTGCGGCGGTGCGGGTTCGGGATGCCCTGGCCGTGGGCGCGGAGGTCATCATCTCGGGCTGTGCCGCCTGCAAGGACAACCTGCGAAAGGGCGCCAAGAGGATACCAAAGCAGGAACGCGGAAAGATCAAGGTTATGGACATCACTGAGGCTGTGGCGGAAGCGTTGTAGCTGTTGAGCTGTTAAGCCGTCAGGCCGTTAAGCCGATAACTTAATTCTTTTGTTGAGCTGGTTCCCGCCTTTGCCCTTGTTTCAAGGCTGTTGGCTTATCAGCCAATAGCTTATCAGCTCAACAGCTAATCAGGGAGGATATTCATGTCCCAACCATCAAAAGAAGCGCCCCGGAAATCCATTGCCGCGGCCAAAGTCTGCAAGAAGATCATGGCCGACCATTTCTACGAGATGGACGAGGCGGCCGGGACCGGGTCCTGCAAGATCGCCTGGTGCACCAGCGTGGGACCGGCCGAGCTGCTTCGAGGCATGGGATTTCTCGTGTACTTTCCGGAGAATCACGGCGCTATGCTCGGGGCCACCAGGATGTCCAGCGAACTTATTCCGTATGCCAACGCCATTGGGTACTCCCCGGACATATGTTCCTATCTCACGAGCGACGTGGGCTCCTATCTGCAGAAAAGGACCCCGCTTACAAAGGCCTACAACATTGAGTCGGTTCCCCGGCCCGATGTGCTGGTCTTCAACACCAACCAGTGCAGGGACGTGCAGGACTGGTTCGCCTGGTATGCCCGGGAATTCGACGTGCCGTTGATAGGCGTGCACACACACCGGGACATCGGACCGATCCGCGAGTACCAGATCAAGGATATCGCCAGGCAACATGAGGAGCTCGTCCCGTTGCTGGAGGAGGTTTCGGGCGAGAGACTCGACATGGACCGGTTAAAGGAGGCCGTGGAGTATTCCCGCAGGACCTCGGTCCTGTGGCGCGCCTGCCTGGAGGCGGCTGCTGCTGTTCCGTCGCCCTGGACGTTTTTCGACGCAACCATCCACATGGGGCCTGCAGTGGTGGCCCGCGGAACGCGCGAGGCGGTTTCATACTATGAGGATCACCTCCTTCCCGAACTGGAGCAGCGCGTCAAGGAAGGGGTTGCGGCCATAGAAGGCGAGAAACACCGGATCTACTGGGACGGCATGCCCATATGGGGCAAGCTTCGGCCCCTGGCCGAACAGTTCGCCTCTTTGAAGACCTGTGTGGTGGCCTCCACCTACTGCAACAGCTGGATTTTCGACCTGCTCGATCCGGCCGAACCTTTCGAGAGCATGGCGCGGGCCTATACGGAGCTTTTCATCGTGCGGGACGAGGCATACAAGGAAGACTACATCCGCAGGTGCCTGGAGCTGTTCAAGTTCGACGGTATCGTGTTTCACGATGCCAAGACCTGCCCGAACAATTCCAACAACCGCTACGGCATGCCCGAGCGGCTTTCAAAGGCCCTGGGGCTTCCCACCCTGACCATCAACGGGGACCTGTGCGACCTGCGGTGCTACTCCGAGGAGCAGGCCAAGACTAACATCGAGGCGTTTGTCGAGCAGTTGGAGGAATGATGGAGATACTGCTGCAGAAATGACTTTCAACCTCTACATCGGAATCGACGTAGGCGCGTCCAGCACAAAGGCCGCTGTGTTGGACAGCGGCGAAAATCTCATCGGGCACGCGGTCCTGCGTTCGGGAACGGACTTCGAGGGTACTGCCACGGCAGGCCTGGAGCAGGCACTCGCCATGGCCGGGAGAAGCGGCAGGGACGTTTTCCGTTGCGTGTCCACCGGATACGGGAGAAAAAACGTTCCTTTCAGCATGGAGACCAAGACCGAGATCAGCTGCCATGCCAGGGGGTGCTATAAAGAGTTTCCAGAGGCAATTACCATCATTGACATCGGCGGCCAGGACAACAAGATAATAAAGCTGGACGACCGGGGTCGAAGGCTGAATTTTAAAATGAACAGGAAATGTGCGGCCGGGACCGGTGCTTTTCTCGAGGAGATGGCGATGAGGTTGGCCATTCCTCTCGAGGAGATGGACGGGCTGGCAAGGTCGGCCGAGCACATGGTGGAGCTCGGCAGCTACTGCACTGTGTTCTCGGGGACCGAGGTGCTCGAGAAGATCCGCCAGGGCGTTAAGGCCCCGGATCTGGTAAAGGGAATTTTCCTGTCAATGATCAGGAGGGTCCTGGAAATGGACTCGCTTTCGGAAAGAGTGGTCATGACCGGAGGAGTGGTGGCCCACAACCCCTACCTGGTCCAGATGGTTCGGGATATCATAGGCAATGAGGTGCTGGTCCCCAGACACCCCCAGCTCACCGGCGCCATAGGCGCGGCCCTTTTTGCCGCTGCTGAAGACAATCATCTTCTCAACCCTTGATCTCTGCTTTTTTCTTTTGTTTTCCTGGCGCCTCAGCGCCTTTGCGAGAAGAAAGGTTTTTTGTTTTTCTCAGTATCTCAGCGCAACTCATCCATGTAGGCGGGCCGGCTTGGTTCGGCCCACAATAATCGAGGGAGGGAAAGACGATGACATTAAAGAGCAACTGGATGCACATGGGCACGGTCTTGAAGATGCACGCCATTAACTATCCCGAAAAGCTGGGATGGCAGGACAAGACCCGCGAGTGTACGTTCAAAG
>CAZEIA010000138.1:0-9646 GCA_964512335.1 uncultured Desulfobacterales bacterium | reverse complement strand
GCACAGGCAGCCTTACACCCTGGTGCGGATCGATGATGTGGAGATGGCTTAAGGGCCGTGTCCGTGGTTCGTGAATCGTGGACGGAGGCCGGCAACGGCAAAGAACTCTGAGGTGAGAAAATAAAATGGCACACAAGAAAGCAGGCGGGAGCTCGAGGAACGGCAGGGACAGCGCGGGCCAGCGGTACGGCATCAAGCGGTACGCGGGCCAGATTGTGCGTGCGGGTAACATCCTGGTGCGCCAGAAGGGGACCAGGATCCATCCAGGGCAGAACGTCGGGCTTGGAAAAGACTACACGATTTTTTCAAAAATCGACGGAGTGGTCGCCTTTGAGCGCCTGGGAAAGACCAGGAAGAGGGTCAGCGTCTACGCCGCCTGAAAACTCCCCGTGCACTCCCGCATCCTTGCCGAACAAGCCCCCGGGCCGGTCACTCTTTCCCGGTAATAAGACATGCGATTCCTTGATGAAGCGGTCATTACGGTCCGGTCCGGCGACGGCGGCAAGGGGTGCGTCAGTTTTCGCAGGGAACGGTTCATACCAAAAGGGGGGCCTGACGGCGGGGACGGAGGGAGAGGCGGCAGTGTCTTTTTGGAGGCGTCGGCAAGGCTTCATACCCTTGCTGATTTCAGCTCCAGAAGGGATTTCATCGCTCAGAGGGGCAGGCCCGGCGCCGGCAGGAACCGTACCGGAAAGGACGGGCGGGACGTGGTTATCCAAGTTCCGCTCGGCACGATCATCCTGGACGAGGATACCGGCGAGATACTGGCGGATCTGGTTCAAGGGGGCGAACGCATACTGATCGCATCAGGAGGGCGGGGCGGAAAAGGCAACTCTCACTTCGCCACGTCCACCCGACGGACCCCTCGTTTCGCCCAGCCGGGACTCCCCGGCGAGACCCGCAGGCTCAGGCTTTCCCTCAAACACCTTGCCGAAATAGGCCTTGTAGGGCTTCCCAACGCCGGAAAATCCACTCTTCTCTCCCGCCTCACCGCAGCAAGACCCGAAGTGGCCGACTACCCGTTCACCACCCTGACCCCCAACCTGGGGGTCCTGGCCTATGACGACGGTGGGGCCTTGACCGTGGCTGACATTCCAGGGCTTATTGAGGGCGCAAGTCAGGGAAAGGGCCTGGGGATCCGTTTTCTCAAGCATATTGAGCGGACGCGGCTCCTCCTTCATTTGGTGGATGCAACAACAGGGCCTTCCTCGCCTTCACCTGTGGAAGCCTACCTGTCGGTTCGAGCCGAAATGGAGCAATACAGCCCGGCCCTGCTCGAAAAAGAGCAGATTGTGCTGCTCAACAAGGTTGACGCCCTTCCATCCGCCCGCCTGCCGGAAGTGGAGGAGGCAAAGCGTTCGTTCGAGGACAAGGGGGTGTCGTGCCTGGCGATTTCGGCCCTCGAGGGGCAAGGCCTCAGTGAACTGAAAGCCGTGCTGAGAAGGAAACTGATTCATGAACACAGGGAAGAACAACAAGACGAATAGGCAATTGACCAGGCATGCACTCCTGTCTCCTGTGAGGCGGTTGGTGGTCAAGGTCGGGAGCGGCGTGCTGACGGCAGAGGAGGGCCTCAATGCGGAGGTGATTTCCGGCCTTGCGGACGACATCATGGCCCTCAGGAGGGCAGGCAAGGAGGTCATCCTTGTGTCCTCGGGCGCCATTGCCTCGGGGCTTCGCAAGGTGGGCATGAGCAGGCGGCCCAAGTCCATTTCCCAGCAGCAGGCCATGGCGGCCATAGGACAGAGCAGCCTTATGCGGGCATGGGAGAACTCCTTTGAGCCTTACGGCCAGAAGGTGGCCCAGATCCTCTTGACGCGGGATGACCTGACCCACAGGGGCAGATACCTGAACGCCCGGAACACGATCTTTGCACTGCTCGGCTGGCAGGTCCTCCCCATCATCAACGAGAACGACACGGTAGTGGTGGACGAGATCAAGTTCGGCGACAACGACAATCTGAGTGCCATGGTCACGAACCTGACCGAGTCTCAACTGCTGGTTAATTTGACGGACATCAACGGCCTGTATGACAAGGACCCGCGCACCAGCGGGGATGCGTGCCTTATCGGCGTGGTGGATGAGATCAGCAGGGATATCATCAAGTTCGCCGGTTCCATCCCGGGTTTTCTGGGCACCGGAGGCATGGCGAGCAAGATTCGGGCCGCTGAAAAGGTCTCTCACGGAGGGGTTCCCACGATCATTGCCAATGGCCTCAGATCCGGTATCCTGGGGCGTATTTTCAGCGGGCAGGAAGAGGGAACACTGTTTCTGCCCAGAGATATTCCTCTCTGCAGCAGGAAGCACTGGATTGCCTTTACCAAGGCGCCTCGCGGGCTTCTGGTGATCGACGAGGGGGCGGAAAAGGCCATCCTGGCCAACGGCAAGAGCCTTCTACCGTCGGGTATTCGTGACGTCCAGGGTCGTTTCAGCCTGGGGGACAAGGTCGCAGTGGTCGGAGAAAACGGTCACGAACTGGCCGTGGGCATGGTAAACTACCATTCCGGTGATATCAGAAAGATCATGGGGCTCAAGAGCCATGAGATCGAGGCCGCGCTGGGATTCAAGCATGAAGACGAGGTGATTCACCGGGACAACCTGGTGGTCACCAGGGAACTGGAGGAGGAAGACGGGGTCTGCAGGCTGACTAAGTGATGTTGTGGAGGTGCAGGTTTTGAGGCTTGGTATTCTGGGAGGGACATTCGATCCGGTTCACCTGGGCCATCTTCGGATGGCCCTGGAAACGGCCGAGGAACTGGCCCTTGACCGGATGTGCCTGGTGCCCGCGTCAATGCCTCCACACAAGGGCGGCAGGTCCAAGGCCTCTTTCGCCGACCGTGTGGCCATGGCTCGGATTGCGGTGCTCGGGGTCCCCCTGCTGGGTGTGCTCGACCTGGAAGGAAGGAGAAGGGGGATATCCTACACGATTCTCACACTTAAGGAACTCCACCAGGAGTATTCCGAGGGGCTGGAGCTATATTTCGTATTGGGGACGGATGCGTTTTTAGAGATCGGCACCTGGAAAGACCACCGGTCCCTGTTCGACTATGCCCACTTTGTCCTGATCGATAGGCCAGGGGTGTCTCCCGGGGCCCTTGAACCGTTTATGGACGACCTCGGCATCGGAGCCGTCAGGGAGGCCCCCGGGCTTTTCCGGGTGGGCGCCTCGGGAAACCGGCTGATTCGAAGACAGGGCACGTTCATGGGCGTGTCTTCGACCCAGGTGAGGGATACAAAGGCCCTGGGAAAATCCATTCGATTCCTTGTGCCTGACGGCGTTGAACGTTATATTACGGAAAAGGGGTTATATCTCTCGCATGGAGAGTCTTGAAAAGGCGTTGCTTTCCCTGAAGTTCGTTCGTGAGCGAAAGGCCCTTGAACCGGTCCTGTTCGATGTGGCCGGGCTCACTTCGTTTACGGACTATTTTCTCATTGTGGCCGGCGGCTCGACGCGTCAAGTCCAGGCCATAACGCGTCATTTGGTCCGGAGCATGCGGGAGTCAGGGTGGCATGCCAACGGCGTTGAGGGAGAGCAGGAAGGCCAATGGGTCCTGGTGGACTATGGGGACGTGGTTGTCCATGTCTTCTATGAGCCGATTCGGGCTTTTTACGACCTGGAAAGCCTCTGGATTGAAGCCCCCAGGGTGGACACGGGCGGCGGGGAAGAGGGGGGATCGAATGGAGACGAGACAGGAGCCTAGGATTATGGTTCGCCTCCTTTGCCTTTGTCTGGCGATGACGTTCCTCTTTGTCCCTCGCACAGCGTCCGCACTGAGCCTGGAAGAAGAGGAAAAGCTGGGCAAGGAATTTGTCCAGGACGTGAAGCGTTATTTCAGCCTGGTTGAAGACGAGTTCGCTGTTGATTATATCAACGAGCTGGGCGACTACCTGGCAGGCACGGTTGATTCGAAGCCCTTTCCCTTCAAGTATTACATCATCAAGAAGAACGAGCTGAATGCGTTTGCAGGCCCGGGAGGGCACATCTTCTTTTATACCGGACTCATCGATTCCATGGAGACCGTGGACGAACTGGCCGCTGTGGCCAGCCACGAGATGGCCCATATATCGGCTCGACATCTTTCCAAGCGCATCGAGCAGAGCAAGAAGGTGGGCCTGGCGACAATGGCCGGCATGCTGATCGGGGCCCTCATAGGCGGGGAGGCGGCCTCTGCGATCATGATCGGTTCAGCGGCGGCCGGGGCCCAGGCCCAACTGGCCTTCAGCCGGACGGACGAACGTCAGGCCGACCAGCTTGGTTTCTCCTTCATGCGCAAGTCCGGGTTTGATCCCTCGGCCATGATCAAGGTCCTGAATCGCATGCAGAACGCAGAGATATATGGGACCGACCGTATGCCTGCATACCTTCGGACCCACCCCACCGGATCGGAGCGCATGGCCAATATCGACAGCCTCGTTGCAGCCGGAGGGAGCCCCGTTGGATCGGAAACCGAGAAGCGTCTGAGGGAGCAGTATCCGGCCTTCAGGACACTCCTTGCGGCCTGCTGCAACGACCCGTCCTCGGTCAGGCGGAGATTCCAGAACGCCGTTGAGGCGGACCCGTATGATGCGCTTGCCCACTTTGGTTTAGGACTGCTGGACAAAGAAGCGTCTGAGTTCGATGCGGCCGTGAGCCACCTCAGGCGGGCGATGGAGATCCGCCCGGATCTGATCCCCGTGCGGATCCATCTGGGAGAGGCATACCTGTTCAGCGGCAGGTATGAAAACGCGATTCCGGTTCTGGAAGGCGTTCTAGAGAAAGACCCTGGGAACAGGGCGGCCCTTTTCCTGATCGCCTCTTCCCACCAGAACCTGAAAGAGTATGCCCGCGCGGTCCGCATCTACGAACGGCTCCTGACCATGGATCCGGTGCAAGATGAGGTCTCATACAACCTGGGCATATGCTATGGCCGCATGGACCGGCTCGGGCTCGCCCACTACCACTTCGGGATTTTTTTTATGAAGTCGGGCTCTCCGTCAAAGGCCCGCTTCCACTTCCAGAAGGCCGAGGAGCTGGGGAGTCACGACACCTCTCTGCTCAACAGGATAAACAAGGCGAGAGAAGATCTGTAAGGGCCGTAGGTCGTGGATCGTGGTTCGTGGTGAAGGAAGAATTTGACTCCCCACCCCCACTTGTGCTAAATCACTTCATGAATGAGAATTCATTCATTATTCATTCAGGCCTGATCCGGCATAACGGGCCGGAAGCGGCAGGGGTAGATGAGCAGAATGATTCGAGGAGGATTATCAGATGAACATTGTGGTTTGTGTAAAACGGGTCCCCATGACCCAGGAGGTGGACCTCGAGATAGACGCCTCCAAAAAGGATCTGAAAAAGGACATGCTGGCCTATGTACTCAACGAGTGGGACAACTACGCCGTTGAAGAGGCGATCCAGTTGAAAGAGAAGACCGACGGTACGGTCACGGCGGTCACCATCGGCTCGGAGGATGACGAAGAAGTGCTCCGCCGTTGCCTGGCCATGGGGGCGGACAAGGCCGTACGCATCGATCCCGGTGAGCGGGCCATGGACGCACTGGTCAAGTCCCGAATCCTTGCCAAAGTCATCAAGGGCCTCGAGCATGACCTGGTTCTCACGGGTGTCCAGTCCGACGACGTCAACCACGGCATGGTGGGCATCCTCCTGGCCGAGCACCTGGACGTCCCGCACGCTGCTGTCGTGACCGGGATCGACCTCCAGGACAAAGAGGCCACGGTCAAGGTGGAGCTCGAGGGGGGCATGGATGAGGTGTCCAGTGTGGCCCTGCCGGCCGTGCTCAGTATTCAGACCGGAATCAACGAGCCCCGGTATGTCTCCATTATGGGCATACGCAAGGCCGCCAAGAAAGAACTCAACGTGGTCGAGCTTGCAGAGCTCGGGCTCGGCGATGACGAACTCCTGCCGATGACCACTGTGGAAGAGTACTTCCTGCCGCCCGAGACTGAAGGCGCGGAGATGATCGAGGGAGATGCCGCCGCCGTAGCGGAAAAAATCCTCAAGATCATGAAGGAAAAGGGGGTGAGCATATAATGGGCGAGATCTTTGTACTCGTGGAACACAGGCAGGGAGAGCTTCGCGACATTTCATACGAGATGCTCTGGAAAGCGGATGAGATGTGTAAAGAGCTTTCCCACACCTTGACCGCGGTGGTGATACTGGGTAAAGCCGAGCCGTTCGTAAGCGATATCGCCGAAAGGGCCGACAAGGTCCTGTTGGTGGAAGACGGCAGGCTCGAGGAGTTCAACGCTGATCTTTACAAGGGGATCCTCCTTTCCCTGATTCAAGAGCACAAGCCGTTCATGGTGCTTATGCCCCACTCCCCCTGGGGTATGGATCTGGCCCCGGGCCTGTCGGTCAAGACAGGCTTCCCCCTTGCCACTGACTGCGTCGACATCCTGGTGGAGAACGGAAAACCCAAGGTCGTGCGTCAGATTTATACCGGCAAGATCTTTTCCAGGGTCGCGTTCAAGGAGGCCGAGACTTACGTTATCACGGTCCGTGCGAGCGCCTTTCCGCCGGACAAGGCGGAAGGCCATGCAGGTGAGGTGGTCAAGGTGGAAGCCCCTCCGGACCTGCCCGAACCCCGCCGCCGATTCGTGGCCTTTGAGGATGCCGGGGCAGGGGCGGTGGACATCACCCAGGCCGATCTCCTCGTGTCCGTGGGCCGTGGCGTGGGCGAAGCGGACAACATCGAGGTGCTGAAGGAGCTGGCCGATAAGATGGGAGGCATGATCTCCTGCTCCCGGCCGGTTGTGGACAAGAACTGGCTTCCCAAGTATCACCAGGTGGGAACGTCGGGCAAATCCGTCAAGCCCAAGGTCTACCTGGCCCTGGGTATCAGCGGGGCGTTTCAGCACGTGGCCGGAATAACCGGCGCCGGGACCGTTATCGCCGTCAACAAAGACAAAAAGGCCCCGATTTTCCGGGTGGCCGACTACGGCGTCGTGGACGACTTGTTCAACGTGGTGGAGGCGCTCAAGGCGCAGCTGGCGGGCTAATCCCCGTTATCGAATAACGGCCGGGCGGACCCGTGAGGGATTGCCCGGTCGGCTCCTTCGGTCAGAAGGTGTTCTATGACTGAGAGATCGGGGGGAGGGAACCGGTAGGAGGCAAGCTCTTCCAGCCTGACCCACCTGGCTTCCTGCCCTTCCAGCCCGCGCACGGGGCCGCTCCCCGTGGGCGAACACGCGAAAAAATGCAGAGTGACCCGCTTGACCTCGTACTCGTGGTCCTTGACTAAAATGCACTCCCCGGGCTCAACATCGATCCCAAGCTCCTCCCGGATTTCCCGAACCAGGCACTCCTCGAGGGTTTCGGCCCCTTCCTGTTTTCCGCCTGGGAATTCCCAGAGCCCGGCCAGGTGACTGCCGCCGGGACGGCGGGTGATGAGCAGACGGCCGTTACGCCTTATAATACCTGCGGTCACGTGGAAGTGAGGTTTTTCTCCGGGCGTTTCCATTTTTCACCACGAAGGACACGAAGAACACGAAGAAATACTAAAGAAAAAGAAAAGGGAGACACAAAGCCGAAGGTGAAAGCGTATGTTTGCATTCAGAGGATGTATAGCTCAACAGCTCAACAGCTTATCAGCTCTACCCCCCCGGGCTCCGCGTCCCCTCTCTCACCTTCTCGAGCCTGAGGCGCAGGTAGGATTCCTCGGCCTCTTTATTCCCGGGGGCCATTTCCATGACTTCGGTATAGGTGGCCATTGCGGAGTCTATGTCCACGGACTCCTGCCTGCGGGCCTTACGCATGAGCAGGGTTATCAGGGCTTCCCTCGCCTCTTCGTGTTCCGGGTCTTCTTTTAGGATTTTCCGGTAAGTGTCTGCTGCGCGGTCTTCTTCCCCCTGCCTGTCCGCCAGTTGGGCGAGCCGGAGCATGAGCGCGATATCCCGGGGTCGGGCCTCCAGGGCGTCGCTCATCAAGTCCATGGCATGAGTTACCATGTCCAGTTTCAGGTAAACAAGGATGAGGTAGTCCGTGATGACGGGATTTCCGGGCAGCACCCTCAGGCCTTCCTTGAGGATGGGGATCAGTTCGTCCCATCGCCCCTGCCGTCTCATGACGTCGAAGATAAATTGGTAGTAGTCCAGGTTGTCAGGGGCATGCTCCAGCAGCTTGAGCCCGGTTTTTGAGGCGGCATTCCAGTCTTCCAACTTGATGTAGATGTCGAAGAGCAGTTCCCGCGCGTTAATGTCGTCCTTCACGGCATCCAGGTAATTCTCGAGGTGCCGGGCGCTTTCCGCGTACTCTCCGGCTTCGTATTGGAGAACAGCGAGGTTGTAAACAAGGATCTCGTTTTCCGGAGCCAGGGGAAGCATCTTGAGATAAATATCCTTGAGCTTGTTCCTGTTTCCCAGCCGGTCGAACACGTCCGCCAGGAGAAGCATGGCCTCAAGGGAGTCGGGCTTGAGTTTCAGGACCTCATTAAGATATTTCTCGGCCTCATCGAGCCTGCCTTGGTCGAGTGCCCTTTCCGCAAGCCTCATTCGCCCGTCCACGTCCACCGTTTCCAGGGAAACAGCTTTTTTCAGATATTCATCGGCCTTTTTAGGTTCCCCGGCCTGATCGTGAAGACCTGCCAGGTTGTAAAAGAGGTTTGCATCGTCCGTTTCGATTCCGGCGGCTTCGGAGTAGCGCTCAATGGCCTTCTGGATGTCTCCGGAGCGGGAATACATGTAGCCCAGGGTCTTGAGCACGGCTGAGCGGTCCTGGTCCTGCTCGAGAAGCCCGAGAACCCGCTCGTACTCTTCCACGGCCTCTGGAGTCCTGCCTGCTTCTTCCAGCTTTCGAGCAAGACGGAAGGCAAGGACGGGGTCACCGGAATGGAGTTCAGCCAACCGCTTCAGGGTCGAGAGAAGTCCTTCCCGGTCTTCGGCCGATTCATAAGCCGACAGTAGTTCTTGAAGGACTTCATCGTCCTCAGGCCGCTTTTCGAGCTTCCTCTCAAGCATGGCCGAGGCCTTTTCCCAGTTTTCAAGAGCGATATTTTCGTTAATGACCCGGTCCAGGATTTGATCGTCTTCCGGATGATGTTCTAGTGCCCGCTCCAGGTGTTCGAGCCTCTTCTCCCGGTCAATGAATCGAGCGGCCTTGGCCAGCCAGTCGTTCACGGACGGCTCGACCGCCAGAGTCACGTGCCCCAGCAGGGTGCCGCCGCGCTTCACTTCCACGCGGAACTGATGGTGGTCGAAGGTCCTGTTTTCAGGGAGAAGACGGTGGAGGGCCGTCTCTTCATAGAGGAGTGCGTTGGCGTCCAGGCCGCTCGAGAAGATGCGGACGCCCCTGTTGAAGAGGATATTGGTGGAGATTTCCCGGATTCGGACACTGTCTTCGGGGCGAAGGATAATGGACTCACCGTTGAGAAGGCGTATGGGGTCTCCGTTCTGGAAGATCAGCAGGGCTTGAAACCGAGGATCGCCCGGAAACATGCTGTTCCACAGCCAGAGCCCTCCGGCACCTACGGCCAGGAAGGCAAGCAGCCATGCAAGGGACCGCCGGCGCTTCGGTCGTCGCTTCCTCAGAGCCAAACCGTGCCCCCTCCACTGAGACCCTTGGGGCCGCCGTTTAATCCCTTCTCATGCGGGCTTTGTAACCGGCGGGCCCGACAATGGATCAATTCAGGTGAAAGCTATTTCCTTTCTGCGA
>CAZEIA010000137.1:0-9652 GCA_964512335.1 uncultured Desulfobacterales bacterium | reverse complement strand
CACAGAAAAAAACCATAATTAACAATATAATAAACAAAATTATACTCCCAAAACAACCACTTAAATAACCTAATAACCTAATAAACTAACCACCTAACCACCTAACCACCGAAACACCTAATCACCTAAACAACTAACCACATAATCATTTAATCACATAATAACTTAACCACATAACCACATAACAACCATCACTCATCTCTCTCCCTTCAACCTCGGCAAGCCCCGGGCCAGGGATCTGTTCACAGCAAAAAAATCGCTTCCCCTTCATCTTTTTTTCTTCACGTGCGACCGTTTTTGACAATCGCATGTGCTACACGGGATTCCAGTGCAAGGCGGAATCATCGGTTTCGGTATGTGCCTGACCGGAAAAGCCCCCGCGCCAAACATTTCTACGGGGAACGGGTCCGCGAGGTGGAATCCAATCGAGAAACGGTCTACCGCCCGGGCGAACGGCCTGGGGAAGCCAGAGAGTCCGAGTCTGCATTCAAGCGAAAAGCCTATGACCTGTCCGTGGGGTATATAGGGGTGCGGAGCAGGTGGATTGAGATGAGAAAGATAGGAGCTTTTTTGTGTTCTCAGGGTTTCAAATGTCCTAATATAGGGTCCTAAAATGCGATCAAAAATTTACTCTTATGATCAAGACATTTTCATATAACGAATGGGTTGAGTATGCGTTCTTGGAAGGGCGTTTGATTGTAGACGAATGGAGGACACTATTTACTTATTAACTTATTTCAAACCAGAACATCATATCTTACATTTTTTGTTCGCTTGTATGGCTTAAGTTAACTATTAAAGAGCTTATTTCAGCACAAATTATGCGCAAAGGCTGGAAATCAGGCACGTTTCAGGCCGCCGAAACCCTGATTCACCCTCGATGCCGTACTCGAATTCGAATACATAGGCTGTCAAGCGCGTGGAAACGGACCTCGTTGCCTACACTTGGTTTGGGCCGGAGTTTTGTTAAAGCTTAGTGCCTATTAGCTTGCCGTGCACATTATAAACCAGGACGGGATTGAAATCAGCGTTCAGCAATTTTTATTAATTTTCATACAGTTGATATCATATTATACCTCCAAGGAAACAATGACAATGGTATATTAATGGCGCTATTCTGAAGCGCTATAACTCAAATAATATAATTTTCTTATAGCAAAGGCATTATATTGGAGCCCCTTTATCAGCTCTTATCTTGTAGGCGTTGCAGGAGGTTAGGGCCCCAATTGGTTTGAGAGCATTAATGAAGAGGGCAGTCGCCCTATGGAGGAAATAATGGATGATCTAAGCCCGTCTGACTTAAAATCAATTCTCCACTCCAAACGTGCTAATATTTATTACCTCCAACATTGTAGAGTATTGGTAAAAGGAGGGCGGGTGGAGTACGTCACAGATGAAGGCAGACGTTCGTTGTACTGGAATATTCCAATTGCCAACAGCATTTGTCTCTTGCTCGGCACCGGTACATCGATTACGCAGGCGGCTATGCGAGAATTGGCCAAAGCTGGTGTATTGGTAGGCTTTTGCGGGGGCGGTGGAACACCTCTTTTCAGTGCCAATGAGGCCGAGCTTGAAGCGGCATGGTTTTCACCCCAGCATGAGTACCGCCCCACGCAGTACCTTCAAGCCTGGGTTCGGTTTTGGTTTGACGAAGGTCAACGTCTCGAGGCAGCCAAAATAATGCAGCGCTCAAGATTGCAGAGAGTGCGGGAGAATTGGCTCAATTACCGTCCTTTGAGCGATGAAGGATTCAAAGTTCAGAATCATGAACTGCTGTCGCTCTTAGAAAGGACTCAAGAAGGCGTCGACAAGGCGAAAGATGTGTCTGAGTTGCTTGCACTTGAAGGGCGATTGACCAAGTTGCTGTTCAAGATTGCGGTGCACACAGTCGGATACGGTGACTTTGTGCGAGCCAAACGCGGCACGGGCGTTGATCCGGCCAACCGTTTTCTCGATCATGGGAATTACCTGGCGTATGGACTCGGCGCTGTTGCCACATGGGTCTTGGGACTTCCACATGGCCTATCGGTTCTTCACGGTAAGACGCGGCGAGGTGGGCTTGTCTTTGATGCAGCAGACTTAATCAAGGATGCCATCGTTCTGCCTCAGGCATTCATTTCTGCGATGGCCGGTCATACGGAACAAGAGTTTCGGGAGAATTGCATCGCAAACTTCACCCGTACGGAGGCCCTCGATTTTATAATCGAGACACTAAAAAGCCTGACCAATGAATTGGGAGGGCGAAATCCATGAACGTATTGCTTGTCTCCCAGTGTAGTAAAAACGCCCTGGTCGAAACCAGGCGAATATTGGACCAGTTCGCGGAAAGGCGTGGCGATCGGACCTGGCATACGCCCATCACCGAACAGGGGCTGAAAACGCTGCACAAAATGCTGCGTAGAACGGCTCGAAAAAACACGGCCGTAGCCTGCCATTGGCTTCGCGGCAAGAACCACTCCGAACTCCTGTGGGTCGTAGGTGATGTCGGCCGGTTTAACGCCCAAGGGGCTACTCCTACAAATACAACCAGTCGCGACATTCTGCGGCAGAACACCGAGGATGACTGGCACACAGGACAGGAGATTGCTCTCCTCTGCCAAATGGCCGCGATGTTCCACGATTACGGAAAAGCCAATCAGGCCTTTCAGCGGAAGCTGCGAAGTCGCAAGCCGGTAGCGGATGCTTATCGTCATGAATGGATATCCCTTCGTGCATGGGAGACCTTTGCAGGGGGAAGGGATGATCATGACTGGTTGAATGATCTTATAAATGGTTCTAAAAGGGCCGGAGATGCCTGGAATCTACCTCTTTTGCGTGATGGCATAGACAATATCCGGGTCTATAGCCCCTTTACCCAACTGACACCGCTGGCGAGGGCTGTGGCTTGGTTGATTGTAAGCCATCACCGTTTGCCTGCCCAGCCAGGAAAAGAACCACTTCAATTCGCGGCCTTAAATCATCTGCCTGATTGCGTCGAGGACTATTGGTGCGGGTCGCGGGCGGATGCTACTGTTGAGGATATCAAGTCCTGCTGGAAATTTATGAAGGGTTTGCCTTTTGCCAGCAAGACATGGCGGCAACAGGCTGGTGCACTAGCCAAGGCGGTTAGCCTTCGCCCAGGGATGTTTAGCGGCGATTTCCTCGATAACCCTTATGTCCTGCAAATATCGCGAATGGTGTTGATGTTGGCCGATCACTATTACTCGAGTCAGACCAGCCAGACCCGATATGGGGACAAAGACTTTCCCTTATGGGCGAACACGATTCGTACCACTGGAATGCTGAACCAGCGACTGGATGAGCACTTGGTTGGCGTTTCGGTGAACGCCAAGCGGATTGCTCGTACTCTGCCCAGAATGAAGCACCGGCTACCCAGAATCGCTCGTCACAAGGGGTTCCGAGGCCGTAGTAAGGATCTGCGGTTTCGATGGCAGGATCGGGCATTCGACCTGGCTGAGAGCATACGGGAACGGGCTGCGGGACACGGGTTTTTTGGAGTGAACATGGCGTCTACCGGCCGGGGCAAAACGTTGGCGAACGGGCGTATTTTGTATGCCTTGGCAGATCCTGCACTCGGCGCCAGATTCAGCATCGCCTTGGGCTTGCGCACCCTGACGCTGCAAACAGGCGATGTCTATCGAGGGCTGCTGGGGTTGGGAGCCGAGGATCTGGCGGTAATGGTCGGCGGCGGTGCTATAAGATACCTTCATGAGCACAGTCGCGGGGAAGAAGCAAGGTTGCACAGCGGGTCCGAGTCAGAGGAAGACCTTTTTGAGCGGCACCAGTACGTTCATTTCGAGGGGAGCCTTGAGGACGGTCCCCTGAACCGTTGGCTACGTCAGAGCCCGGACGCCCAACGGCTGCTGAATGCGCCGGTTTTGGTTTGCACCATCGACCATCTTATGCCTGCGACAGAAGGCGTGCGAGGCGGGAGGCAGATTGCCCCCATGCTCCGCCTGATGAGTTCCGACCTGGCGCTGGACGAGCCGGATGATTTCGGTCCGGAAGATCTACCGGCGCTGGCAAGGTTGGTCCATTGGGCCGGCATGCTGGGAAGCCGCCTGCTTCTCTCTTCCGCCACCCTGCCTCCTGCGGTTGTATTGGGACTGTTTCAGGCCTATCTCGAAGGGCGTCGTATATTTCAGCTCAACCGGGGGGTGCCCGGACAGCCGCTGAATATCTGTTGCGCCTGGTTTGATGAATTCAACGCCGCCAACAGCGACCATGCGGACCTTGAGAGTTTTGGACGGGCTCACGAGGCATTCATCGGAAAACGTGTGTCAAAGCTGGCAAAGGAAGCCGTCTATCGTAGTGCAGAGATTCAGGATGTACCCATTGCGCATGGAAAAGACCGCGATGCGGTCTGCCAGGAACTGGCTATGCTCTTGCGTGAGCATGCCATTACCTTGCATGACAGGCACCACAGCGTTGATCCGATTACGGGCAAGCGACTCAGCCTGGGACTCATTCGTATGGCCAACATTGATCCTCTCGTGGAAACGGCCATAGCCATGATGAGTTCCGGAGCGCCGGATGATTATTCCCTCCACCTGTGCGTGTATCACTCCCAGCATCCTCTTCTGGTCCGGTCGGGTATGGAACTCGTCCTGGACCGCTTGCTCAACCGCAAGGACCCCCTTGCGGTGTTTCAGCACCCCGAGATCCGTCAGGCCTTGGATGGGACGGAGCAACAGAATCACCTGTTTATGGTCATGGCTACACCTGTCGCCGAAGTGGGCCGCGATCATGATTATGACTGGGCCGTGGTTGAGCCATCCTCCATGCGGTCTATCATCCAGTTGGCAGGCCGTGTGCGCCGGCACCGCACCGAGCCGTGTGAGACCCCCAACCTCATTCTCTTGGACGTCAATGTGAATCATCTGAAAAGCGGCACAGGAGCTATTGCATTTTGCCGGCCCGGCTTCGAAAGCAAGGAGTTTCCTTTGAAATCGCATCGCCTGTCCGAACTTCTCCGACCCGAGCAACTGGACAGAGTGGATGCCACAAGCCGCATTCAGGAAACCCCCGTTCCTCATCCGCGAACAAACCTGGCGGACCTGGAGCACGAGCGGCTGCGCGCTGTAATGATTGGCGATGAGACGGCTGGACGGCCCCGGACCATGCCTGTTCACTGGTGGTGGACCACTCGGGCGCATCTGAGCGGTGAACTGCAACGCAGGCAGCCCTTTCGTCTGGATCCACTGGGCCGACAGAGGTACGTCCTCCTTCCCGACGAAGACAGTCTCCCGCATTTTCATCGTATCGAGGAGGACGGAACCCCAACGCCCGTTGATACCCTGCTGCATTACCGATCAGTCGAACCGGGGCCGCGAACGGCATTCTGGGGCGAACCGGATTACATGGATGCCTTGGAGAGACTTGCCGATGCGTTGAACATGGAATCCGATGAGTGCGCCTACCGATTCGGCGGAGTTGAGCTTCCCGCCAAAGGGATGGAACAGGGATGGTATTACCATCCCGCATTGGGTTTCAGTCGCTTTAGGTAACCAAAGAAGAAAGGAGACCTTATGGAAGACACGGGAGAGATGCTGGGACTTTCAGCTTCCAGGATCAAAGAGGCGATCAATGGCTTTTTAGCCGAGAAACTCAAGAAGAAACTTGAAGAGGTGGAAAGCGAAGAAGACAAGCAACGAGTGCGGGAGGAGTGGATCGAAACGAAGGCAAAGAGCGCGGGCAGGGTTCAACAGGCGACTCACGCAAACAAGTACATGCATCCCGACGCCAAAGGAACATGCCTGATCTCAGCCGGCAACCCGGAGGCGGGCGAGACTCTCGTGGGCACCCATACGGTAGCCGAGTATCTCGACCTGGATGCCGTGTTCTACGGAGGCGCAGCCGATATCCCTGTCTACGAGTTTGTATCTCTGGAAGTGGATGGAAAAACCCTGCTGGAGCTTGCCGTTGACAAAGACCCTGCCCTGACAGCGGCGCTCTCCGATGACCCGGGCAAAGCCGAGTCGTATCGTCAGGCCTTTACCGGTATTGCGACCAATCAAAAACTGAAAGAGTCCCACACCTACGCCAAGCAGGTTTACTGGCCTTTGAGTGAAGGAGGATACCATCTTTTGGCCCCTTTACACCCTACGTCCCTCCTCCATGAGGTGTGGAAAACCATTCAAGATGACCGGTTCTCGGATGAAGCCAAGGCAGCCAGAAAGGCACGAAAGGAAGATGCACCCCATGACCGGGGATACCGTGAGTATCCCAGACTGGTGGTACAAAGACACGGGGGGGCAAATAAGCAGAACATCAGCTATTTCAACATGAAGCCAAGACACGGCGACTGGTACCTCCTTCCGTCCTGCCCGCCCACCTGGGTCTCCGAGGAGGCCAAACCGCCGTTGGGTGTGAGGAGCATTTTTGACGGGCCGTTCGTTGGGCGCAAGCATGTTCGCGAACTGACCCGCGTTCTGCGGGAATTTCTGGCCGGCGTGCAGGACTATACCAACATCCATATCCGCGACAAAAGGGCCGAGCTGGTCGGAAACATACGCGATGAACTGCTTCAGTACGCCGCTGAAATCCAGGAGCTTGCCCCGGGCTGGAGCGCGGACGAGGCTTGCCGGCTCAACCAGGAGGAGCAGTGCTGGCTGGACCCCTTGCGCGCCCAGAAGGACCAGCCCTTTGCCGATGCCTGCGGCAAGGCAGACTGGAAGGATGCCGTCTGCCGCCGTTTCGGCAACTGGCTCAACGCGCGGTTGACGGGCAGGAATCTGCCGATGGGGGAGAACGAAGCCAGAGCATGGCAACGTTTTCTGGATGACGAACTGCGCATGCTGCGCACGGAGGTAGGCAATGATGAATGAACCTATTGCTCTATTAGTGCTTCGGCGTTTACGCGTTCAAAACGCCAACGCGGTATCCGGCCCTCTTACCTGGGGCTTTCCGCCGCCCAATGCGTGCACGGGATTCATGCATGCCCTGGAGCGGCGGTTTTCCAATCAACTGTCGGAAGGCTTCGGAGGCGTCGGAATCGTCTGTCACCGGTTCGTCCCTCAGGTGACCAGAACCGGATATCAGAACTTGGCGTTCAACCTGACCCGAAACCCGGTTCGAAAAAACGGGAATCCTGCCTCCTTTGTGGAAGAAGGTCGGGCATACATGGAGGTTACCCTGCTGATCACCGCACATGACTATATGACCCGGAGGACCGGCGAGGGATTCGTACGAGAGGTGATGAGTGAGGTGGGGAGCATGCGTCTGGCTGGCGGAAGTATTATGCCCACACGGCGTGGCGCCCGATTTCAGGCAGAGTGGATCCCCTTGGCCGATGACGCTGAATCCCGAAGCGAGCAATTCCGAAAGCTGAGGCGGACTTTCCTGCCGGGATTCGCCCTTGTGCAGCGGGAGGATATCCTGACCGCCCATATCGAGGAGTTGCGTGAAAAATCCTCCCATGCCAACGCACTGGACGCCCTTCTGGATCTATCGCGGCTGAATGTCGAGCCCGATGTCCCGAATTCGGACAAGCCGGGCGAGACCATGTGGGGTATTCGAACCAAGCCCGGCTGGCTGGTTCCCCTCCCCATCGGGTACGCGGCCTTGTCTTCGGCCTATGAACCCGGAGAGGTCAAAGGGGCCAGGGACGACTCGGTGCCTTTCCGCTTTGTGGAAAGCCTCTATTCCATCGGCGAGTGGATCAGCCCACATCGCCTGAGTGGTATTGAAGAGATGCTCTGGCGTCACGAGGCAGATGCGGAAAAAGGCATTTATCGCTGTGTCAACACGTATTCTCAGAATCACACCAACTCTTCTCCCTCTGAGGAGGCCTGAAAGGAGACAATCATGGCGAAAAGCAATCTGAAGACCGCTTCCGTACTGGCGTTTGAGCGCAAACTGGATCCGTCCGATGCGCTGTTCAGCGCGGGTCAATGGATGGACCGCGACAACGGTGACGTATGGCCATTTGTCGAGGTGCGGGAGAAATCAGTGCGGGGGACCATCTCGAATCGACTCAAAGCGGGCAGCCAGGATCCAGCCAAGCTGGACGCATCCATCCAAAATCCGAACCTGCAGACCGTGGACGTTGCAGCTCTTCCCGGAAAACTCGACACCCTGCGGGTCCGCTTTACGCTGCGCGTTTTGTGGGGGGCCGGAACTCCTTCGGCCTGCAATGACGCCGAATATCAGGAGAAGCTTGGCGGCATTGTTCGGGATTACGTCGAGGAACACGGTTTTGGGGAACTAGCACGTCGGTATGCCTTCAACCTGGCCAACGGTCGTTTTCTCTGGCGTAACCGCATGGGTGCCGAAGAGGTGGAGGTCCGCGTGAACCAAATGCAAGGCGGCGGGCCAAAAAGGCGGTGGAGTTTCAAGGCGCTGGATTTTTCCCTGCGGAATTTTACAGTGCCCGAGGAATTCCAGGAACCTCTGGATGAACTGACTTCTGTAATCGAAGGCGCCCTGAAAGGACCGGATCATGTCTTACTGGAAGTTATCGCCTATGCGCGCCTTGGCGATGGCCAGGAGGTCTATCCCTCTCAGGAGTTGATCCTAGACCGGACTGAGAGAAGAGGAAAGAAGAGTAAGACCCTCTATACTGTAAGCGGGACAGCAGGCTTGCACAGCCAGAAGATCGGCAATGCCTTGCGCACCATCGATACGTGGTACCAGCCCGACGAAGACCTGGGTCCAATTGCCGTTGAGCCTTACGGGTCGGTGACTTCGCAGGGCAAGGCCTATCGCCAACCCAAACAGAATGCCGATTTTTACAGCTTGCTCGACGACTGGGTCCTTAGGGACAAGGCCCCCCAGCCGGATCAACAGCATTTCGTCATGGCCACGCTGATCCGAGGCGGCGTGTTCGGCGAAAAAGACAAGGAGTGAGACATGGAACGCTATATTGATCTGCGCCTGACGCCCGATCCGGAATTCACCGCCCCAACCCTCATGAACGCGCTGTTCGCCAAGTTTCACCGGGCGGTCGTAGATTTGAACGACCTGCAGGTCGGCGTGAGCTTTCCCGATCACCAAAGCTCGCCACCTCGTCTTGGGGATTGTCTGCGCGTTCACGGCGCAGCCGAGGATCTGGATAAACTCATGTCCTCAAACTGGCTGGCAGCCATGCGGGACCACCTGGCGATGGGGAATATAGAGGCTGTGCCGAATGGTGTCTCCCATTGCCGTGTGAGGCGGGTTCAACCCAAAAGCAGTGCCCTGCGATTAAGGCGCCGCTATGTGAAGCGACACAACGTAACAGAGGAGGAAGCCGCCCAGTGCTTCCCGATGACGATCGAGCAGAGGGTTCGGTTGCCTTTTGTGCAGCTTAAAAGCATGAGCACAGGGCAGCATTTCCGCCTCTTCATTGAACATTCGGAGCCACTGCAAGAAAGAGTCGCTGGCCGGTTTAATAGCTATGGGTTAAGCGACCGGGCCACTGTGCCATGTTTTTGACCATTTTTTTTGGTAGAAGAAAACTTGACATAAAAACAACGAGTTGGTGAAGCCCCTTGAAAAAGGGTCTGATCGGCCATTAGTTCTATTGTTCTTTGACAACAGAATATTACTTCAAAATGCTCTTGTTCACTGCCGCATAGGCAGCTTAGAAATCCCGTGAATGAATGATCCTTGATCTTGTCTCGTTCACTGCCGCATAGGCAGCTTAGAAATGGCGGTAAGCCGGGTGACGTCG
>CAZEIA010000136.1:2033-9695 GCA_964512335.1 uncultured Desulfobacterales bacterium | reverse complement strand
CCTGCCCGAAAAGAAAGGCGAGGCCCAGAGAAGTCAACATGAACACGATGGCTGCAGCCGCCGTGATCTTGGAGAGAAACGATGAGGCCCCTGCACTTCCGAACATGGTCTGGCTCGAACCGCCGAAGGCGGCGCCCATGCTGGCCCCCTTCCCCCTCTGGAGAAGGACAATCAGGATCAGGGAGAGACATACGGCCACGTGAATTATTGTCAATATAAGTCTCATGGGGTTCCTGCTTTTTAGTAATCACATTTGCAGTTCGAATCAGACAATATAGCACGTTAAAGCAGATTTGCAACTGCTTTTTCTAGGCCTGGTCTCTGAAACGAACAATAGGGACGAACTCATCGGCCGTCAGGCTGGCACCGCCGACAAGGGCCCCGTCTATATCGTCCCTGGCCATCAAATCTCGCACATTGCCCGACTTTACGCTTCCGCCATAAAGGATCCTGATCCTCGCGGCCGTGTCGGCGCCGAAATTCTCCGCAATCCACTCCCTGATAAACTTGTGCACTTCCTGGGCCTGGCCGGGCGTGGCGGTCCGGCCGGTTCCTATGGCCCATACCGGTTCGTAGGCGATGACAATGGCTTCCGGCAGCCATCCTTCCGATAAAAAACCGGCCAGGGACCCTCGAAGCTGGGCCCCGACCACGTCAAAGGTCCGCTCCGAATCCCGTTCATCGAGGGTCTCTCCGATACACAGGATGGGGACCAGACCCACGAGATCGGCGGCCAAGACCTTTCGGTTGACAGCTTTATCGTCCTCTCCGAACAGGGACCGCCGTTCCGAATGTCCCAGTATAACGTGCGTGCATCCGGCTTCCAGGAGCATGTTCCCTGAAATCTCCCCGGTGAAAGCCCCCTCAGGCTCCCAGTGCATGTTCTGACCCGCCAGAAGAATTCTTGATCCCCCTGCTGCGAGACGCACGGCATGAAGGCTCGTGAAAGGAGGGGCCACCATCACCTCTACATCATCGAGAACGGCGGCCTGCTCTCCGAGAGCCCTGACAAGTGCTGCGGCCTCTTCAAGCGAGAGGTTCATCTTCCAATTGCCCGCCATAAGGGGTGTACGTTCACTCATGCCAACCTCTCTTTATGCCTGTAAGGTTTCAACCCGGTCTCGGGATCACCTGCCCGCCACGTAACGGGCCAAGTCGACCATCCGATTGGAGTAGCCGAACTCGTTGTCATACCATAGAATCACCTTGACCATGTCTTCGACGACCATGGTGGTAAGCGCATCCACGGTGGAAGATACGGTTGTCCCGTTGAAATCGACGGATACGAGGGGCTCCTCGGAATAGGCAAGGATCCCCTTCATGGGGCCTTCCGCGGCCTCCTTGAGAGCGGCGTTTACTTCCTCGGCTGTAGCGGACCTGCTGAGCTGGACCACTAAATCCACGACCGATACATTGGGCGTAGGCACTCGAATCGCCATTCCGTTAAGCTTGCCCTTGAGCTGTGGAAGAACCAGCGCCACGGCCTTTGCCGCCCCGGTTGTTGTGGGAATCATTGAAAGGGCCGCGGCCCTTGCGCGGCGCAGGTCTTTGTGAGGAAAATCCAGGAGCCGCTGATCCCCGGTGTATGAATGCGTCGTGGTCATCAGCCCCTTTTCAATGCCGAACCTGTCAAGAAGGACCTTGCAGGCGGGGGCAAGACAGTTGGTGGTACAGGATGCATTCGAAATTACGTGGTGCTTTTCCGGGGTGTAGTCCTTCTCGTTCACGCCCATGACGATGGTAACGTCCGGATCTGGAGACGGAGCGGAAATGATAACCTTCCTTGCGCCACCCTGGAGGTGTGCGGCCGCCTTGTCCCGGCTTCGGAATAGGCCGGTACACTCGAGGACGATGTCGGCGCCTACATCGCGCCAGGGAATCGCGGCAGGATCCCGCTCCACGAAGAGCCTGATATCCTTTCCATTCACAATGACGGAGTTTATGCCGCTCGAGACCTCCGCATCCAGAGGACCCTGGACCGAGTCATACTTGAGCAGGTGTGCAAGAGTTTCCGCATCCGTGAGGTCATTGACGGCCACAAATTCGATATCATCCTGCGCGAACCCCGCCCTGAAAACCATTCGCCCGATTCGGCCAAACCCGTTAATGGCGACTTTTATTGACATGGTCAAACCTCCAGCGAACTGTGTATTGAAGTGGAAAGATACTTGGACTGCGGTTGATGAATATCAGCACTAAACCTCCTTCTTCTGTCCGGTATAGCCAGGTACATCACGATCGCATCTTCTCCGGTGTCCCGGTAATATCCATGTCTTCGACGCTTCTCCCTGAATCCTCTTTTAGTGTAAAGGTTTTGTGCAGGGCGGTTCGAAGTCCTGACTTCCAGCCGAACGCCCTCCAGCCCTCCCGCCCACGCCGCCTGCACGGCTTTGTCGAGAAGTAGCATCCCCAAGCCGCGGTTTCTGCGCCTGGGGTGGACGGCGATGTTCTGGACCCGCAGATCCTTTCCGGCGAACCTGCAGCAGATGTAGCCCCAAAGTCGCTCTTGACCTGCGTACCCCCAGATGCCGGCAGCAGGGTTTCGCAATTCATCACAAAAGGTCGGCAGGCTCCAAGGCGTGGGGAACGACAGTGTCTCAATCTCTAGAATCCAGGCAAGACAATCCGCCGCGTTCGCCGGAGTGATCCTGAAAAGCCCGCTCATCAACCTGCCTCCAGCAGTTTCCCCGCAAGGGAGATTCCGGCTTTTCCCGCCTCCTGGGCCTTCTCCGCCAGTTCAGTCAGGCTCATGCCCGAACGGTTCTGGTGAATGAAGATAACCATAGGAAGGTTTACGCCGCTCAAGACCTCCACCCGGTCCTTTGCCAGGAAGGAAAGACTCAAGTTGGACGGTGTGCCCCCGAACATGTCGGTCAGGATGAGAACGCCGTCACCTGCATCAAGCTCAGATATCTTCTGCTCGATAGCCTTGCGCGTCTCGTCGCTGTTGGACGTATCCACGATGGATATGGTCCCGGCCGCCTCGATACGGCCTACGATAAACTCGGCCGCCCTCAGAAACTCCCTGCCCAGGTCGATATGAGTTACTACGAGTATGCCGATCATGGCCTGCTGCGCCTTTCTCCCGCCACCTAAAAGCCTGCGCCCGTCGCTCCGGAAAAGGGGCCCATAAGCGTTTGCCGCTCAGAACTTTTCATCATACTGCACAATCTTTCTGTAGATCTCTTTCCTGGTGGGAGCTTCCATCAGGGTCTTTCGAAACGCGCTGTTCTTCAGTATTCTGGCGATGGTCGCTAGGACTTTGAGGTGGATGTTCGCCGAGTCTTCGGGTGCAACCAAGAGAAAAAACAGGTGGGCGGGCTGACCGTCCATTGAATCGAAATCCAACCCTTCCCGGCTCCTGCCGAACGAAATGAGCGGCCGGGAAATGCCGTTATATTTTCCATGAGGAATCGCCACCCCGTCCCCGATACCCGTGCTCCCCAAACGCTCCCTCTCAAGAAGAACCTTGACAAGTGTACCCTTGTTTATAGAAGGCTCATGACTGATGATCGCCGTCACGAGTTCTTCCAGTACGCCCTTCTTTTCCCGCGCATTCAGCTCGGTGATGATATTATCCTCATCGAGCAGTTCTGAGAGTTTCATTTCAAATCTCAATTGGACGGCTCGATAAGCCCCAAGTTGCCGTCGGAGCGTTTATAAAGAACGCTGATCTCCTTGGACCGGGGATTGCGAAACACGAAAAATCCCCTTCGAGACATGGAGAGCTGCATGGCTGCTTCCTCGGGATCCATCGGGAGCGCCACCATCTTCTCAACCTCAATAATGGGGCCTTCCTCAGGGTTCATGGACTCTTCATCTTCTTCATCCGCAGCCTCACTCGCCGCAGCATCAAGAACTCCGCCTGCCTTTATACTGTCCGGACTTCGCCTCTTTCTAATCTTAGAGAGGTGTTTCTTTACCTGTTTCTCTATCTTGTCCATAACCTGGTCGATAGCCGAGTACATGTCCTCGGTCTCTTCCACAGCCTTTACGCGGGTCCCATCGATGCTCAATGTTACGTCTGCAGTGTGGCGAAACTTCTCAACCGTAAGAACAATGTGGGCCTCGCTGACCGTATCCAGATATTTGTCCATCTTGGAGACCTTTTCCTCAGCATAGTCTCGAAGGCTCTCAATGGGCTCCATGTGCCTGAATGTTACCGTAATGTCCATGCGTTATCCCTCCTGAAAAAAGGGGTCACTAACAGAAAACCGGCGAAAAGTCAAACATCCGCGAACGGGAAACAGGTGCATGCCGGCCACCGTCGGGCTGAAGAGCCGACAATGCCGGCCGGGCTTTGTCAGTAGCGTCGCTTTCGTCGTCTCGAGGGCAGAATGCCCATGGCCTCCCGGTATTTGGCCACGGTCCTTCTTGCAACGTTAATACCTTCGGACTTCAGAATTTCAGCCACCTCCTGATCGCTGTATGGGTGTTTACTGTCTTCGCCCTTGATGATGTCTCTAAGGCGCTGTTTCACGCTTTCCGAGGCCACTGACCCTCCGTCCGGTCCGCTGATGGCGCTGTTGAAAAAATACTTAAGTTCAAACACTCCCTGGGGCGTGTGGACATATTTGTTTGTTGTGACCCTGCTGATGGTGGACTCGTGCATCTGAATATCCTCGGCGACATCGCGAAGCACGAGTGGTTTCAGGTGTACGATTCCGCTTTCCAGGAATTCCCTCTGAAAGCGGACAATGCTCTGTGTAACACGGTATATGGTCCGCTGCCGCTGGTGAATGCTCTTGATGAGCCAGGCAGCGGATTTGAGTTTGTCCTGGATGTACTCCCTGGTGGAATCTGCATGGGTGCCTCGTGAGGACAACACGTCTCTGTAAAAGGAGTTGATGCGAAGCTTGGGAAGGCCGTCTTCGTTCAGTACGATCTCGTAGTCGTCGCCAACCTTGAAGACGTATATGTCCGGGCTGATATAGATGGTCTCTTCGTCACTGAACTGCCGACCCGGCTTTGGGTCCAGGCTGGTTATCATGGAGACCGCCGAGATCACTTCGTCAAGAGTGACGCCCAAACCCCGCGCAATCTGGTCGAAGTTCCTGTTCTCCAGTTTGTCCATAAAATCAAGGACAATTGATTCGGCAAGAGACTTTCTCCAACCGTTGTTCCGGATCTGGATCAGGAGACACTCCCGCATATCCCTGGCCGCGATCCCTGCTGGATCAAGGCGCTGGATAACGTCGACAACTCCCTCCACCTCTTCAAGGTTTCTGCCGGTTGACTCCGAGATCTCCTGATCGGTGACCTTCAGATATCCATCCTGATTCAGGTTCCCGATGATGTGCTCGGCGATCTCCCGCTCCTCTTCGGTAAGATCGCACATCTGAAGCTGCCATTCCAGATGAGACGCCAGGTTGGGGCGCTGTGCGGTGAAGTTCTCGAAGGAAGGGTATTCCCTGCCGTCAAAAGGTGTCTCGGCCCAGCCGGTGTTATACTCCCCCAGATAGGTCTCCCAGTCCACATCATCCCGCCGAACATCGTCTTCCACGCTCACCTCGGGCAAGACTTCCGTTTCGGCCGAATCCTCGGGAGATCCGCCGTCGGCCAAATCCTCGGGAGGACCGCCTTCGTCCGCGTCCTCCGCTACGTGCTCCTCCAGCACCGGATTGGTCTCCATCTCCTGACTGATGGTATCGAGGAGTTCGAGTCGGGAAAGCTGCAGCAGCTTTATCGCCTGCTGAAGCTGCGGCGTCATTATCAGTTGCTGGCTCAGATTTAGGGATTGCTTCAGCTGCAGTGCCATATTGTTTAGTACCGCCCCATCCTGTGATCAGGCTTAAAGACTGAAGTCCTGCCCCAGATAGACGTTCCTGGCGATCTCGCTCGCCACGATGGTCTCCGGGGGACCAGACTCTATGATTTTTCCCGCATTAATTATGTACGCAACGTCGCAGACCTTGAGGGTCTCCCTGACGTTGTGATCCGAGATGATTATACCGATGCCCCGGGCCTTCAGTTGCCGGATTATCATGTTTATATCGTTGAGTGCCATGGGGTCGATGCCCGCAAAAGGCTCGTCCAGGAGCATGAACCTCGGCTCGGTTATCAGAGCACGCGAGATCTCCAGCCTTCTCCGTTCCCCTCCCGACAGATCCGAGGCCTTCTGATCGGCCAGATGACAAATACCCAGTTCCCCGAGCAGCCTTTCGGCCCGGGCGTGGATCTCACGGCGGGGGAACTTGAGGCCTTCCATTATTGCCAGAATATTATTAAGGACCGTCAGCTTCTGAAAAACCGAAGGTTCCTGGGCCAGGTAGTTGATTCCTTTTCTGGCCCTCATGTACATTGGCTCCCCTGTAATATCCTTTCCGTCCAGGAGCACCCGCCCGGCGTCCGGACGGGCAAGTCCGATAATCATATAAAAGGCTGTGGTCTTTCCGGCGCCGTTGGGCCCCAAAAGACCCACGATCTCATTACGATGTAGCGTCAAATCGATGCCGTCCACTGCCCGTTTTCGGCCGTAGATCTTGACCAGGCCCCTTGCCTCCAGGATTTCTTTTCGACCTTCAGCCAAGGAGTCCCTACCTTTTCCTGCCGCCCGGGAAAATCACCGCCCGAACCCGTTCATCGCCCAAGCTTTCTACAATGCTCCTCTTCTCACCTATGTAAAAGGTAATCCGGGAGCCTTCAACAAAATCTTCTCCCTGCTTTACAACCGGGTTTCCCGTGAGGATCACCTTATCGTCCTTCTGGTAATAGACGGCCTCATCCGCCATGGCCTCACCTCCGTCGAAACGCGTAATCTTCACGTTACCCGTAGCCACTACCCGGTCCACGCGGATGTCCTCGGCCCCCACGGTCTTACCGGCCTCGTCACCCAGGTAGTACAGGTGCATCTTCTGGCACTGAATTGTAAAGGTGCTCCTTCTGGCATCCACATTCCCCGTAAAAATAATCCTCTGGTTCTTGTTGTCGATCTCGAGCGTTTCCGATCGAATCACCAGTGGTTCATCGCCCCCTTTTAGGATATCTGAAGGGTCGGTCTCGGCGGACATGACGGCCGGGGAAAAAACCACAGCCGCAATCAGGATCGAGGCAAGTATCCGCATGAATATTGTCCCTTTCTAAAACCGGAATCTGAACTCCCCGCTTCCATCAGGCGGGACCGGGAATACGCCAAAGACATATCTGCATGTCAAGTCAGGATCTTTCGGTCCAGGGACGTCGTCACCCCGGAATTAATTTTCAGGTACTCCTCCTCCAGGTTGAAATAGAGCCCCGTTCCCGTGACAGTGAAAAAAGGTCCGGTGATCCTCACGGGCTCATCCGTCGTCAGAAGGCCCAACTCATGGCTGTATAGCAGGTGATCTGTAAAGATTGTATAACCGTCAACTGAGTATCCCTTGAGATCGCCCCGGAGGTTGATTTCTCCAGTGGCCCTGTTGAAATCCCCCCGTTCCCCCTCGAGTTCCAGGGAGGGGCGCTCTTCCGGAAACAGTTTCAAATGAAACGATCGGAAGGAGAAATATGTCCTGTCCGGGGAAAACTTGACTTCCTCGGCCTCCAGGTCCCACTGCATGCCCTGGCCGGGGTCGTCCTGGGTGTAGTGGATGTCGGTCAGGGTAATCCCGTCCTCGAGGTCGGCTTCCGTGACAATCGGCCGGCGTACGAGTTCCTTCTCCGCCTCGGATTCCATGAGGTAGAAGA
>CAZEIA010000136.1:0-1933 GCA_964512335.1 uncultured Desulfobacterales bacterium | reverse complement strand
ATTTCATCCAGAAGCGCCTCTTTATCGGCGACTCCCTGGTGCACCTCGATTATGCCGAGTTCTTCGGCTCGACGCGCCACGGCCGGGGAGAATCTCCCCGTGATGAGGGCAACTTCTACGCCCGCCCTCATCAAGCGACTGAGGCCGTAACCGTCCTTCACATCGAATACCTTGATCTCCTCGCCACGGCCGTCCAGATAAATCCGGCCGTCGGTCAACACCCCGTCCACATCCAGGACGAGCAGTTTTATTTTCGCTGCAGGATCTTCCATCACGAATCACCCGAAAATTCAAATAAAATGTTAATCCAAAACGCAAAATCCCGCCTGCGCGGGATTTTGCATGTCCGTATGCGCTGTGGCCCTTCTGCAACCTGGACCAATCGCTTCCAGGCCTGCGCAGGTCGGTCTTATTCGGGAAAAGCCGCGGTTGCGGCCCTGAACCCGCCCTTGCCCCTGGAATATTTCCGGGTCTTGACGAGAGCGTGAATCTCCCTCAGGACGGCCAGCAGAGATCGGACCTGTCCCATGGGCACGGCATTAGGGCCGTCGCACAAGGCCTTTTCGGGACGAGGATGGATCTCCATGAAAACCCCGTCCGCCCCGGCGGCGACGGCCGCACGGGCCAGGACCTCTGCATACTCTCTCTGCCCACCGGAAGTCCTTCCGGCCGCCCCGGGAAGCTGCACGCTGTGGGTGGCGTCAAAGACCACCGGGTATCCGAAGGACTGCATCATGGGAATGGCCCGAATGTCCACCACCAGATTGTTGTATCCGAACGACGTCCCCCGTTCCGTTATCAGGATATTCCTGTTTCCACCGGATGCGACCTTCAAAACGGCCTGCTCCATATCCCATGGCGCCATAAACTGGCCCTTTTTCAAATTAACTGGAAGGCCGCTCCTGGAGGCGGCTACAAGCAGGTCGGTCTGCCGGCACAGAAAGGCCGGAACCTGGAGCACATCCAGGACCCTGGCCGCCATTTCCACTTCATGTGTGGAGTGAACATCCGAGAGCAGGGGGAGGCCGGTCCTCTCCCGGACCTTTCGAAGAATGTCCAGGCCCTCATGGAGTCCCGGGCCCCTATAGGAATCGAGCGAGGTCCGGTTGGCCTTATCGTACGAGGCCTTGAAAACCAATGGAATGTCCATGGCGTCCGCCGTCTCGCGCAGATAATCCGCCACACGAAAGGTGGTCTCCTCGCTCTCGATCACACACGGCCCCGCAATAACGAAAAAGGGAGCTTCTTCACCGAGGCTCAGGTCGCCGATGCGTACTGTATGACGCTCCATGTTTCCCCTTGGGCGCTTCCGACAAAGATCTAAAGTACTGGGTATGCTTATGCGAAGGCCCCTTCAAAGTCAAGGACTCTAACGGGGGAATCCAGGGGGAAATCAGGCCTTCGTTATCAGGCTCTTGGGCCGGCGGGACCTGCGGGATGGAGTGATAAGGTGTTAAGGGAAAAAGCCCGAAACAGAAGGAAACGGTCCTTTCACACGAATCACATGTTCCCCTGTTTTCACCGACACCGGCACGGCGTGCAGTACCCACCGGCACGCAGCACTGAGGTCTTGCCATGAAGCATAAGCTACGAGCCGCCTTTTTTCTTGTGTTGACGAAGGATCATCTCTAACATGACTCTCCACCGTCATTTCAGGAGGACACCTGTATGCCTAGGAAAAAACCCAAGACAATCCAGGAAATAAACTCGAGAATTCGTAACGGGGATGTGGTCGTCGTAACGGCGGATGAGATGGTAGACATCGTTCGCAGCAAGGGGGCGCAAAAAGCCGCCCGGGAAGTGGACGTAGTCACCACCGGGACCTTTGCGCCCATGTGCTCTTCCGGGGTTTTCCTCAATTTCGGGCCGGTAAAACCCGCCATCAAGGCGGCCCGCGTCCTGCTGAACGGTGTGCCCGCCTATGCCGGGCTTG
>CAZEIA010000135.1:0-9717 GCA_964512335.1 uncultured Desulfobacterales bacterium | reverse complement strand
TGCTCAATTTCATCGTCAGCCCGAGCTTTCTCGAGCGCCATTCCGACAAGTACGGCTATGTCCACGCAAAAGTCTTTGTGGACGAGGTAAAGGCCGTCATCATCAAACTCCATGAGGAGGGCGACTGCATCATCATAGGGCGGGGCGGCAACTACACACTTCAGGGTTATCCGGGCACAATCCACATTCTGCTTGTAGCCGACAATGATCAAAGACGACGATTTCTCATGGGCAAGTACAGAATGACGGAGAGTCAGGCGGATCAGGCCATAAAGAGGGCTGATATGATCAGGACACGCTTTCTTGACTGCCTTTCTCCGGACCAGAACCACGACGACCCGCGGCTTTACACCATGGTGCTCAACATGAACCAGGTCACTCTGGACAAGGCTGTGGAGCTCGTAAAATCATTGCTTCATCAATAACAGGAGCCCCTTAAAGAAATTCGGCGGCGCCTTTTGTTCCGAACCGTTTTCGCTCCTTTCAGCGCTGTACGCATGAGCCTGTCCATTGTCCCAACCTCCTGTAGAAGCTTTTTTTATCACCCTTGTGCGTGATTTCACAAAAAATATTGAAACTGGTTTGGCATCGATGCTATGATATTTGTCTGTGCAGCCATCCAGTTACAAGAGACGGCCATCATGAACCGCACAGCAGTCGATCCGTCCGTTCTCCCCTGAGTGCACCGCAAAAGCCGGTCGAAAAGGGGATCTCCGCGGGCTCTGCATTATCCTCAAGGAGGTCTGCTAATGGAAGAAGAACGTGAAATAATGGAAGTTGACGTACTTTTCGTTGGAGGAGGGGTGGCCTCCCTGAGCGGGGCGTTTCATCTGGTCAACCTGGTCAAGAAGCATAACGACAAGGTGGATTCCGGTGGTGAGGGAGAAAGGCTTGACGAACCTATGATCGCCGTTCTCGAAAAGGGCCCTTACGTGGGAGCACACAGCCTTTCCGGGGCCGTTATCGACCCATCTCCACTAAAGGAACTCGTTCCGGATTATGAGGAAAAGGGGGCGCCCCTGGATGCCGAGGTGAAAGAAGAGGACGTCTGTTTTATGACCCGGAAAGGCAGGATCAAGGCGCCTATCACACCTCCGCCGCTGAACAATCACGGCAACTACATTGTGTCCCTGTCCAAGCTCACTGAGTGGCTGGGCGGTCTTGTGGAGGAGCAGGAGACATACGTGTTTGCCGGTTTTGCCGGGACCGAGGTCCTATACGACGGAGACCGGGTTGTGGGCGTGCGGACCGGCGATAAGGGCATTGACGCAAACGGCGAGAAAAAGGGGAACTACGAGCCCGGGATCGACCTTAAGGCCAAGGTGACAGTGTTCGGAGAGGGCCCCCGCGGAAGCCTTACAAAGACACTGATCAAGCGCTTCACCCTGGACCGGAACAAGAATCCGTCGAGTTACGTGGTCGGCGTAAAAGAGGTCTGGGAGGTGCCCGAGGGACGCATCCCACCGGGCAAAGTCATTCATACCATGGGTTATCCACTGAAAAGCGACACCTATGGAGGGGGGTTTGTCTACGGCATGGCTGACAACATGGTCAGCCTGGGGCTCCTTGTGGGTCTCGACTATGCCGATCCGGCCCTGGACCCGCACATGCTCTTTCAGAAATTCAAGGAACACCCCATGGTGTCGGAGATCCTCAAGGACGGAAAGATCGCCCAGTACGGGGCCAAGACGGCGCCCGTGGGCGGGTACTTTTCCATTCCCAAGCTCACGTTCGACGGCGGGCTCATAGTGGGAGACTCGGCCAACCTGTTCATCAGCCAGAAAATCAAGGGCGTCCACGTAGCCATGAAATCCGGCATGCTGGCTGCGGAAACGATTTTTGAGGCACTGCTCGCAAAGGACACGTCCGAAGCCAAACTCGCATCCTACGAGCAACGCCTGTATGACAGTGATGTCGGCCGGGAGCTGCGCAAGGTGCGCAATTTTCACCAGGCCTTTCAGAAGGGTCTGTATTGGGCACTCATCAAGGCCGGATTTCAATACGTCCTGGGAGGCAGAATCCTTAAGGACCGCCTTTACACTGAGCCGGACTTCAGTCACCTGCACACAATCAAGGACGTCTACGGGACGGATTCACCCACGGCCGAGCAGACAGGGGCCATGAAATTCGACGGGACCTTGACCTTTGACAAGGAGACGGACGTCTACTATTCGGGTGCCACCCACGAAGAGCAGCAGCCGGCCCACTTGAAGGTCATTGACCTGGACATCTGTTACAACAAGTGCCTCAAGGAATACCAGGCCCCCTGCCAGCGATTCTGCCCTGCCAACGTTTACGAGATGGAGGTGGACGAGGAAACCGGAAAACCCAACCTCAAACTGAACTTTTCGAACTGCCTGCACTGCAAGACCTGCGATGTAAAGGATCCGTACGAAAACATCACATGGGTTCCGCCCGAGGGCGGTGGCGGGCCGAAGTATACGGCCGTGTAAGCTCAGTGTTCTCCAGTCCAAGGCCGAAAGCGGTCTCATCGAGGCCGCCTCGCGGTGTGCAGGTGACGGTGAAAACAGGGAGATACGGGATTCGGGCCCGTGGCTCGTGATTCGTGGGAAAGAACCGTGTCCGTGTGTTTCGGGGTTTTCCCCTTAACAGCTCAATACCTGAATCCGCCAGGACCTGCCGGCTCAACAGCTTGAAGCCGAAGATCTCTTAATGGTTACTGCGGTGAAATACAATAAAACGACAATAAAACGAGAGCAAAACATCCCCTTCCCAGCCGGGATTCCGGGTTGACGAAACCCCGGGAATAATGGTACCAGCAGTTTCCGCTTGAATTCATCCTGACATGCTAGGAGACACACCAAAATGGACGCTGTAACCCCGTTCCTCGAGGTCACCGAAGCGATCAAGGAGTTGGGCGGTGAAGATCTGGAGCGCTGCATGCAGTGCGGTACATGCACCGGCGTTTGCCCATGGAACCTGGTCCGTTATTTTTCACCCCGAGGCATGATCCGCCTCGCCCAGTTCGGGCTGGAAGGCTTTGAGAGCGAGGACCTGTGGCGTTGCGTCACCTGCAACAACTGCGTTATCAACTGTCCCCGGGGACTTCATATCATAGACATCCTTCGATCCATGCGGATGATGATGAATGAAACCGGGTCTGTGCCTCCTTCCCTCAAGGGTCCTCTGGGAAGTGCCTCAAACAGGGGCAACCCCTGGTCAGGTGACCCCGAGGACCGCACGGCGTGGGCCGAAGGCCTGGAAGTAGTGCCGTTCCACGAAGGCATGGAGTACCTTTTTTTCACCTGCTGCACCCATGCCTATGACGCCAGGAACCAGAAGGCCGCCAGGGCCCTGGTCCGGGTTCTGCGGGCGGCCGGTGTGGATTTCGGCATGCTCATGGAAGGCGAGCAGTGCTGCGGCGATGCAATCCGCAAGATGGGGGGGGAAGAGGTGTTTGGAAAGCTCATGGAGAACAACATGGGCTCGTTCGAGGATAATGGAGTACGCCGAATCCTCACGGCCTCCCCCCACTGCTACAATGCCTTTTCAAAGGACTATGCCGAATTCGGAGGCATTTATCAGGTCAGGCACTACACTCAGATACTGGAAGAAGCCCTTCTTGAAGGCCGGCTCCCCGTGGTGCGGGAGCTCGGAAAAACCGTCACCTACCACGATCCATGCTATCTCGGAAGGCATAACGGCATTTACGATCCACCGCGGCGGGTCCTTCGATCCATTCCGGGCCTGGATCTCGTGGAGATGGAACGAAACCGGGAGAACAGCCTTTGCTGCGGAGGGGGCGGCGGAGGGCTCTGGAACGAGGTGCCGACGGATGAACGGTTCGCGATCCTGCGGGTTCAAGAAGCCCTGGAGACCGGAGCCGAGGTGATCGCCGCAGCCTGCCCATACTGCATCATCATGTTCGAAGACGCCGTAAAGACCATGGGTAAAGAAGAGGAGATTCAAGTGGCCGACATCGCCGAACTTGTGATGGAGTCACTGGAGCAGGAATGACACAGCGAGAAAAGGCCCCCGGTCAACAGCTGTTATTGTTGGATGCGGTTTTTTCCCACGAACCACGAGCCACGGACACGGTTTTTTGACATCACAAAGGGTAGGACATGGAAGACCGAATCGGTTTCTACGTTTGTCACTGCGGTTCGAACATAGCCGGCAAGGTCCGGGTGGAAGAGGTCCGTGATTACATCGCCGGAGAGCCCGGCGTAGTGATCTCCCGGGACAACCTCTTCATGTGCTCCGATCCCGGTCAGGATATGATTGAAAAGGACATCCGCGAGCAAGGCCTGAATCGAGTGGTCGTGGCCTCCTGCTCACCACGCATGCATGAGCGCACTTTCCGTGCCGTGTGCCGGCGGGCGGGCCTCAACCCTTACGAGGCCTTTCACATGGTATGCATTCGGGAGCACTGCTCCTGGGTTACCGAGGACGAGGGCGAGGCCACCAAAAAGGCGATCGACCTATGCCGCGCCGGGATACACAGGGTGCCTCTTCAACACCCTCTTGACCCCAAGGTGGTCACGGTCAACCCGAACGTGCTGGTGGTGGGAGGCGGCATTGCAGGCATGCAGGCCGCTCTGGATATAGCGAGCGCCGGATTCAAGGTCTTCCTGGTTGAACGGCAGCCGACCATAGGCGGCCACATGCTTCAGTACGACAAGACCTTCCCCACCCTGGACTGCGCCTCTTGCATCGGCACCCCCAAGATGGTCTCCGTGGGACAGAACCCCAACATCCAGCTCCTCACCTTCAGCGAAGTGGAAGAGGTTGACGGATTTGTAGGAAACTTCCGCGTTCGGGTCCGCAAAAAGGCGCGGTACGTGAATACGGATAAATGCACGGGGTGCGGTGAGTGCGCCGAGGTATGCCCGGTGACACGCCCCAACGAGTGGGACGAAGGCCTCAAGGACCGGAAAGCTATCTACCGATCCTTTCCCCAGGCCGTACCCATCACTTTTGCAATTGAAAAGAAAGACCGGGCCCCTTGTGTCCTTGCATGTCCTGCGGGGATCAACGTGCAGGGGTATGTTCAACTCGTAGGACAGGGCCGCTACGAAGACGCAGTGCGACTGATTATGGAGCGGCTCCCCCTGCCGGGGGTCCTGGGTCGGGTATGCCCCCACCCCTGCGAGGATCTCTGCCGCCGGGCCGAGGTGGACCAAGCTATTTCAATCTGCAGACTCAAGCGGGCGGCGGCGGACCGGGTGGACCCGAGCAACCTGCCGAGGCCTGAAATCCAGGAACAAAACGAGCGGATCGCAGTCATAGGTTCGGGCCCGGCGGGCCTGACAGCCGCTTACTACCTGCGATTGAAGGGCTACAAGGTGACCATATTCGAAGCTCTTCCCGCACTGGGGGGCATGCTCAGGGTAGGGATCCCGGACTACCGTCTCCCCCAGGAAGTGCTTGATCGCGAGATCAACTATATCCTGGGGCTGGGTGTCGAGACGCGAACCGGTGTCCGATTGGGCAAAGACTTGACCCTGTCCGACCTGAAGGAGCAGGGTTTCGACGCGATCTTTCTGGGCATTGGGGCCCACCTCGGAATAAAGCTTCGCATCCCGGGCGAGGGCGAGCTTGACGGGGTTGTGGACGCGGTGGACTTCCTTCGTGAAGCAAACCTGGGCCGGGGAGACGCGCCGGGAAAGCGCGTGGTGGTCATAGGGGGCGGCAACGTGGCGGTTGACACGGCCCGAACCGCACTTCGAATGGGATCCGAGGACGTCCAGATCGTCTACCGCCGCACCCGTGAGGAGATGCCGGCTTACGATGATGAGATCGAGGAGACCATTGAAGAAGGGATTCGGATACATTACCTGGCCGCTCCGGTGTGCATAAAAGGTGATAACGGCAAGGTTACGGGTTTCGAGTGCATCCACACCGAACCGGGCGAACCCGATGCGAGCGGCCGAAGGCGGCCGGTGCCCGTGAAGGGTTCGGAGTTCACGATCCCTTGCGATACTGTGATTCCGGCCGTGGGCCAGAGGCCTGACGTATCGTGGCTTCGGGAGGAGGATCCCGTATCCCTGACCGGGTGGAACACTTTCGAGGTGCATCCCGAGACCATGCAGACAAGCTTTAAAGGCGTCTTTGCCGCGGGCGATGCGGTCACAGGCCCGGCAACCGTCATCGAGGCTGTGGCGGCCGGGCGAAGGGCCGCCGATGCCATGGACCGTTATCTTAGAGGCGAAGACCTGTCCACTGAAGTCGACACATCATACTCCGATCTCGAACCGGGTGAGGACTGGGCTGAAACTCCTGCAGGGCTCCCCCCGGAGGCAAGGGCCGTGCCCGAACTCCTGCCCGTAAAGAAACGGACCGGTTCCTTTGACGAGGTCAGCCTGGGGCTCGAGGAGGACGAGGCCCGAAGGGAGGCCTTGCGCTGTCTTAACTGCGGGGTCTGTTCCGAGTGCATGGCTTGTGCGCAGGCCTGCAAGGTAGGCGCCATTGACCACGATGCCAGGGACGAGATTGTCGACCTTGACGTGGGGAGCATCATCCTCGCTACCGGCTTCAATCTGCTCGACCCCACGCCCATGTCCCAATTCGGGTACGGAAAATACCCTAATGTCTTCACAAGCCTGGAGTTTGAGCGGCTCACGAACGCCACAGGCCCCACAGAGGGTCGGATCCTTATCCGTGATGCTCAAGGCCGCTTTGACCGCCCGCCCGATAGCGTGGCCATACTGCACTGTATCGGCAGTCGCGACGTGAACTATCACGAATACTGCAGTCGAGTGTGCTGCATGTACGCCCTCAAGTACGCCCATCTCATCAAGGACCGCTTGGGTGAGGAAACCGCCGTGTACAACTTCTACATCGACATGCGGTGCTTCGGGAAGGGCTACGAGGAGTTCATGAACCGTGTTCAAGGAGAGGGAGTGAAGCTGGTCAGGGGTAAGGCGGCCAGGATCACGGACAAGGCGGAGGAACCCGAGGAGGAAGGCCGGCTCATCGTGATCGCAGAGGAGACACTTCTCGGGAAGATGATGCGCGTCCCCGTGGACATGGCCATCCTCTGCTCGGCCATGGAGGCACGGGATGACGCCCTCGACGTGGCGCGGATCTTCGGCCTCAGCACGGGGCGGGACGGGTTCTTCCTGGAGGAACACCCCAAGCTGGAGCCGGTCTCCACGGCCAGCGCCGGTGTATTCGTGGCAGGGACATGCCAGGGCCCCAAGGACATTCCCGACACCGTAGCGCAGGCCAAGGGAGCTGCCAGTGAGGCCATAAGCCTTTCCGCCTTCGGCAAGGTGGAAGTGAGTCCCATAACCTCGTTCATCGATCCGGACCTTTGTTCCGGGTGTCGGACCTGCATCGACCTGTGTGCCTATTCGGCCATAGACTTCGACGCGCGGCGGGGCATAAGCGTGGTGAACGAGGCCAAGTGCAAGGGATGCGGAAGCTGTGCGGCACACTGTCCAAGCGGAGCCGCCAAGGTCAGCCACTTCACGGACCGGCAGGTCTTCGCGGAGATCGAGGGGCTGATGGCTGAAGGGGCGTGATTCGTGGTTCGTGGTTCTTGGTTCGTGGTTCTTGGTTCGTGGTTCTTGGTTCGTGGTTCTTGGTTCTTAGTTCGTGGTTCGTGGTTTTTTGTCCATCAAAACCTCAACATCTTAACACCTTAATATCTATTTTCTTCGTGTCCTTTGTGTTGAGATTTAAGTTTTTCGTTTAAAATGGAGCACAAAATGAGCGACCAGGAACCTGTCATAGTGGCCTTTGTATGCAACTGGTGCACCTTCACCGCCGCGGACCTGGCCGGGACTTCCCGGTATAAGTATCCGCCCAACGTCAGGCTGATCCGCATGATGTGCAGCGGCATGGTGGATCCCAAGTTCGTGCTCAAGGCCTTTTTCGAGGGGGCGGACGCCGTCCTGATCGGCGGGTGCCATCCAGGGGACTGCCATTACATCAACGGCAACTACAAGGCCCGCCGCCGCGTGGCCCTGATCAAGGAGGTCCTTGCCCTGTACGGAATCGAGGAAGACCGTCTGTGGCTGCGATGGATAGGGGCCAGCGAGGGCAACGTGTTCGCAGAGACCGTTAAGGAAATGACGGAGAAGGTGAAATCCTTAGGGCCCACGGAACTCAAGAAGGAGTTGGTGGCCTAACCCGCATGCATGTTTTCCGATCTCCCTATGCGATCAAGCTCTTGAAGGCACCTGTAAGGCCTATTTTCATGGAGGTTTGCTGAGAAATGACTGACTGCGTGAGACTCCCGGTTGAGTCGGGAAACATCAACGATGCTTTAAAGGAGTTCTTCTCGAGCCTGCTGGAGCATGATGTGGTACAGGCGCTGTTCCTTCCCATGCGCCAGCCTGACGGCGCCATGGTCATGCACACTCTTGTGCGGGATCCGAAGCGGCTGGAAGGCCTGGACCCATTGGCTCCCGTGACCCCCACGAGCACGGCACGACTCCTGAGCTCTCTCACCTTCAAGAAGCCGGGATACCGAATCGGCGCGTTTCTTCGCCCCTGCGACTGCCGGGCCTATGTGGAGCTTGTAAAGCTCAAGCAGGCCGACCGGGAGCAGATCCTTCTGATTACCACGGACTGCGAAGGCCGCCTGGAGCCAGGCGACTTCCTGGAGTTGGTATCCGAGGCCGGCGATGGTTCGGCCATGGTCTTTCACGAACGCCTGGCGCGGGGCGACGATACTCTCCCGATGGTCCGGGCCTGCCGGGTCTGCGAGCATCCGGTCCACGAAGGAGCGGACATCGGTCTGCGAATATTCGGATCGGACCCGGAAAAGGAGCTGGTACTCTGCGCCCAGACAGACGCCGGCACAGAGGCGCTCTATCCCCTCGGCCTGGATGAGGCAAAGGAGCCCGAAGGCAGAGGCAAAATTCTCGCGGAAGTCATTGCCGAACGGACCGCCGAGCGTGACGCCGTGATCAAGGAATACGCCGGACGGACCTCGTCGTTCGCCGCCTTAAGGGACGTCCTTAAGACCTGCATAAACTGCTACAACTGCCGAGCGGCCTGTCCCGTATGCTACTGTCGGGAATGCGTCTTTCTCACAGACACCTTTCGCCACGATCCGGAGCAGTATTTCCGCTGGGCCGGAAAGCGCGGTCAGGTCAAGCTTCCTACGGATACCGCTTTCTTCCACATCACACGCATGCTCCACATAAGCACTCTATGCGTGGGCTGCGGCCAATGCTCCACGGCCTGCCCTATGGACCTGCCGGTCATGGAACTCTTCCGCACGGCGGCTAACCGGACCCAGGCCCGTTTCGCGTACGAACCCGGGCGCAGCCCGGACGAACCGCTGCCTCTTTCCGTTTTCGAAGACCAGGAATTCCTGGAGCTGACTGCGGAATAGCGGAAAGGAGGTCACATGTCTGAACAGAATCTGGGCACAGTACTGGTGGTTGGAGCCGGCGTCGGCGGCATCAAGGCTGCAATCGACCTGGCCGAAAGAGGCTTTCGGGTGATCCTGTCGGAGTCCTCTCCCGCCCTGGGAGGAATACTCTCTCAACTCGACTACCAGTTTCCAAACAACCATTGCGGGTTGTGCCGAATGCTTCCGGCCTGGGAGCGTGACGCCGCCTCCGAATACTGCATGCGAAAGGGGTTGTTCCACCGGAACATCAGCATCCTGCCCATGACCGAGCTGATCGGTCTTGAAGGCGAGACGGGACGGTTCGAGGCCACCCTCAAAACCCTTCCAAGGGGTGTGGACCCTGAACGATGTATAGGCTGCGGCCGGTGTGAAGAGGCCTGTCCCGT
>CAZEIA010000134.1:0-9780 GCA_964512335.1 uncultured Desulfobacterales bacterium | reverse complement strand
GAGATCGAGCAGATAACCGACCTCCTGGAGGACACCTCCGAGGCCCCGGTAATCAAGTTCGTCAACCTCATGTTGTCCAAGGCGGTCAAAAGCCGCGCAAGCGACATACACATCGAGCCTTACCAGCAGGAACTCACCGTCCGGTTCCGCATCGACGGACTGCTCTATCCCATGTTCGCGCCGCCCAAGAGGCTCCACCCTTCCATCATCTCGCGGATAAAGGTCATGGCAGGGCTCAACATCGCGGAAAAGCGCGTTCCCCAGGACGGGCGAATCGAGATTCGAGTTGCGGACAAGAGCATCGACATCCGGGTCTCCACCCTTCCCACCGTGTACGGCGAGAGGGTTGTCCTGCGGCTCCTGGACAAGAGTTCACGCCTTTTCGAACTCCATGAGCTGGGCATACCCGAAAACCAGCTGGCCCTGATCGACGGCCTTATAACCCTCTCCCACGGCATCATACTCGTAACCGGCCCCACAGGGAGCGGGAAGACCACGACCTTGTACGCCGCCCTTTCCCAAATCAACACGCCCGAGAAAAACGTCATCACCATCGAGGACCCGGTTGAGTACCAGATCCCGGGTATCGGCCAGGTCCCGGTGAACCGGAAGGTGGGTCTCAACTTTGCCAACGGCCTGAGGACCATAGTCCGCCAGGACCCCGACGTGATCCTGGTGGGAGAGATCCGGGACCTGGAGACCGCGGAAATTGCCATTCAGGCCGCCCTCACCGGCCACCTGGTCTTCTCGACTCTCCATACCAACGACGCTGCATCGGCCGTGACCCGGCTCATAGACATGGGGATCGAGCCCTTTCTCATCACCTCGTCGGTCCTGGCCATCGTTGCCCAGCGCCTTGTCCGGACCATCTGCCCTTACTGCAAGCAGCCGGTAAGCATGAACGCTGACCTGATGAAGGAACTCTCCATCAGCAAGCCGGACCTCAAGGACATCACGCTCTATGAGGGCAAAGGATGCGAGAAGTGTCTTGATACGGGGTACATGGGGAGGCAGGGCGTTTTCGAAATCATGAAAATCAGCGAAAAAATCAAGCAGGTCATCCTGTCCACCTCCGACGCAAACGCCATCAAGCAGGCGGCCATGTCTGAAGGCATGAGGACCCTCCGTCAGGAAGGCACGGAAAAGGTGATAAAAGGCGCAAGCACGCCGGAAGAGGTCCTGCGCGTCACTCAGATATAGTCCCGGCGCCGGTAGAGCCTGAAGCCCACCACTGAGTACACAGTAACATCTAAAAATATACCGCTGAGATCGGTTTAAAACCTGAAGACTCACCACGAAGGACACGAAGAACATGAAGAAAATCAAAGCATGAAACATTATTGATTGTGAGACATGATTGGTAAACTCATACAAGCGGCAAGCAATGAGCAATAGATCATCAAAAATGAATTACCGCTCCGTCCTGCCGGGCCTCTTCCTCAGCCTTTTTCTCTATGGCGCATATTTTTTCAACCTTGTCCGTAATGAACTCCAGGTACTCCTGCAAAGACAGGAGGCACTCGAGTCCCTGAAGGTTCTGGCCGTCCCCGGCACAGCCTTTCTGAACGACCTTGGCAGCCTTTTCGTTCTCAAGAGCTCGCTTTTCTACCTCATCCTCATCGGGATGCTCGTTGTTGTGGCACAGCTCTTCTCACTGTGCCTGAACAGGCCCTGGTACAGGGCCGTCTTCTTTGTCCTGCTCCTCGCCGGCCTTGCCGCACTGGTCCGCGGGGATAGAATCGCCTTTTCATTTTCTTTTGTAACAGCGGTCTCGTTCGGGGCTTTCTTTTTCATTACGTTGGGCGTCAGGTTCCACACCTCATGGAAAGACCTGGCGACCCTGGCACTTCTCGGGCTCGTGGTCTCAACCTCCCTGTTCCTGGGGGCCAAGGAGGACTTTTTTGTCAAGACACGGGACCGCCTCCTGTTCGACTCCGACCTCGGCGGCCGGGTGGTTTCCTATTACTACACCTACTCCCCCCTTGCCTCCGCCCTTGTCTCTCCGGCCCGAGGCGTATACGGCGGCCTGGTCTTTTTTGAAGGCCTTGAAGACCCCTTTCACCACTTAGGGCGGGGCCTGGTAATGAGCGGGGATGCAAGGGCCCGAAAGGGTGCCGATTTTGTCCTTGCACCGGTCAACGGAGGGCATGTCATAGAAAACCGGTTCGGAGACAAGACATCCGTCGCCGATACCGGAAGAGAAGAGATACTCCTTAAGACCGGCGAACTCTTCACCATGAACGGTTTCAGGACCCTGAACAGAATATCTTTGTATGCCTTTCCCGCGGGACTGCTCGTCCTCCCCTTCTTCATCCTGAGAATGATAACCGGAGGCCGCAGGCCCTTCCTGATAATGAGCCTTGCCATGGGCCTGGCTCTGGTGGTCTTCATCGGAGCAATCAGCATAACGGGCACATCCCCTGCCCGGCCTGCCGAGGCCCAACCTGAAGACAAAGGAGCGGCCCTGGCAATTGCCTATGATCTCTTCGAGCGAAAGGAGGTCCCCCCGGAGTTCGTCCCCGCACTCCTCCTTTTCACCCGGTCCGACTCCATTGCTGTGCGGTACTGGGGCGCGAGGCTCCTGGGATTTGGTCCGGACGACTCTGACCATAAAGCGGTGCTCCTGGATCTCATGGATGATCCCTCCCCGAACGTGCGTTACGCCGCAGCTGTTTCCCTTTACAATATCCTCCGTGCGGACAGCTTTGAGTTGCTGCTCTCCCACCTGCTCGAGGAGCCCAACTGGTACGTCAAATGCATCGTCTTCTCCGCATTTCTGAGGTCTGGCACGATCCCGCACCGAATGTGAGGCGGGGCGTATACCTGCTGGCCGCCGTGGTCCTGGCAGAGGCCGCGGCCTGGGCCGTTCGGCGCAGCACTTCCATGGACCCGGTCCTCATCCTCGGGGTCACACGCGCGGGCGAAGCGGCCTTCCTTTTGCTCCTGGGCCCTTGGACACTGCGCGGACCGGCGGCCGGGTCCGCCGCCCTGAGGAGCCTCATTATCGCGCTTCTGGTTTCCGCAGCCGGTCTCGCAGCCCTTGCCGTATGGGTTCGAATTCCCCATATCCCCGACCTGGGCCTTTCTCAGGGACTGCATCCCCGCCTGAGCCGGATCCCTTTCCTGTTCACTGCAGCCCTGGCCTCGCCGGTCGCCGAAGAGCTGGTCTTCCGAGGGCTTTTCTACCGGTATCTCCGGACCCGCCTTTCCCCGCTGCCGGCAACCGGGCTGGTTTCAGGGGGTTTCGGCGCCCTTCACATCCTGTTCGGCGGCGGGTTTGTGGTCCCGTTCACCGGAAGCGTGGTTTTCTGCGCAGGCTATGAGAAGGAAAAGACCATTTTTTTACCTATATTTCTACACATATTCGGGAATTTAATAATTTTTTTATTTCCTCATGTGATTATGTGATTAGATGGTTAGGTGGTCATTTAATTGTTAATTTAATTGGCAATTTAATGTCATTATATTTTGTCTTTTTATTTCTTCGTGTTCTTCGTGTCCTTCGTGGTGAAATCGCCTGCTGCCGGCAAATCGACGGCTCAACGGCCTGCCGCAAAAGGCATTCACCAGCCACGAACCACGAACCACGGCTCTTTTCTCCTTGCATTTCCGCAACCGTAGGGATAATTTGACAGGTTCAGTACGGGGCCAAATGCAGTTTTAGCTGTGGGGATGTAGCTCAGCTGGGAGAGCGGTACGTTCGCAACGTACAGGTCGTGGGTTCGAATCCCATCATCTCCACCATTTTTTTCAGTTGGTCTACGCCGCATACGGGCCTTCTTCCCTCATCGCCGCCTTCGGAGTGCCGGACCATGGAGCGCACCGCAACCATTGAAAGAAAAACCAGCGAGACCCAAATAAGGTTGACTCTCAACCTGGACGGGACCGGGGTCTCCAGCGTGGACACCGGGGTTCCTTTCATGGACCATATGCTTAAACTGATGTCCGCCCATGGGTTCATGGACCTGGACATCCACGCCAGCGGTGACACGGAAATCGATGACCACCACACGGTCGAGGACTTGGGTATATGCCTGGGGACCGCCCTGGACCGGGCCCTGGAGGATAAGGCGGGAATCAAGCGTTACGGGTTCTCCATTGTTCCCATGGACGAGGCCCTGGCAAGGGTCGTACTGGACATTTCCAATCGGCCTTTTTTGAGCTATCGTGTCGAGCTGAAGGCACGGACAACAGGCTCATTTGACGTGGGGCTGGCCCGTGAGTTCTTCAGGGCCGTTGTAACCCATTCAGGAATAACCGCCCATGTGGACCTTTTTCACGGGGAAGACGCCCATCACGCAATCGAAGCCGTGTTCAAGGCCTTTGGCCGCGCCTTGGCTGAGGCGACCAGGCCGGATGAAAGGCTTAAAGGAACCCCCCTGTCCACCAAAGGAACTCTTTGAGCGGAAACCCGCCCCCGGGAAAACAAGACACATATGGAGATAAACGCATGCGGCATTTAAGAACAATAATCCTTCTCGTGATCATTTTCGCCTTAATTCTCACGGGATGCACAGGGGCAGGCTCCTCCAAGCGGCCGCCCACCCCCTTTCCGGTTGGGATCCAAAGCCTTGTGGTGGTGGGGTTTCGCTCGGCCCTGGAAAGGGGGACATCCCCGGGTGTCATTCGCAGTCCCATATCAGGGAACGCATTTATGGCCCGGGTGATTCCCCATGACAAAGCCGAGTACTTGTCCGACCGTCTTTTCGAACGGATCTCCGAATCAGGCCGCTATGACCTGGTATCACCGTCCCAGGCCCAGGGTGTAATATCGAGCCTCATGGCCGCACATCCCACCATGAGCGAAATAGAGCTCCTCAAAAAAACAGGAAAGGCCTTTTCGGCGCACGCCGTCCTGGTTGGGTACATTTACCGTTGGGAGGAAAGGGTCGGGCGGGATTACGCCGTTAAGACCCCCGCATCGGTTGCCTTTGACCTCTATCTGATTCGTCCGGGCGACGGGGCGGCAATCTGGAAGGACCGCTTCGACATGACCCAGAAATCCCTGAGTGAAAACCTCCTCGAAATGGACACATTTTTAAAAGGGCACGGGAAATGGATGACGGCTGATCAACTGGCCCACCTCGGGCTGAACCGGATCCTGGGAGGCCTCTCCGATGAGCCCCCGCAACCCGATGCGGAGCCCGCCCCTTGATCGTTATTCCCGCCATCGACCTTCGAAACGGATGCTGTGTCAGGCTTCAGCAGGGCAATCTGTCGCGGGAAACCGTCTATTCGGACGACCCGGGATCCATGGCCGAGCAGTGGGTCCGGCAGGGAGCGGAACGGCTCCATGTCGTGGACCTGGACGGCGCAGTTAGTGGAGCGCCTGTCAACCGGGACGGAGTTCGAGGAATACTCGAGGCGGTTCGCGTACCAGTCCAGCTTGGTGGGGGCATCCGTGACATGGCCGTTCTGGAAGCTTATATTAAACTGGGTGTGGACGGAATTATACTGGGCACCTCGGCCATCAAGGACCCCGACTTTCTCGAAACAGCATGCAGGGAATTCCCCGGAAGGATCATACTTGGAATAGACGCCCGGGGAGAACGCGTAGCCGTGGAGGGATGGACCGAGGAGACGCCCCTGACCCCGGAGGAAATAGCTCGTCGCTCGGAAAGTGTGGGCGTTTCAACCATCATATACACGGACATTCGCCGCGACGGCATGGGTACGGGTCCCAACGTGGAAAGGACACGGGCCCTTGCCCGCTCCGTTGCGATTCCGGTTATAGCATCGGGAGGGATATCGGGAATACGGGATGTTGCCGAAGTGGCGCGCCTGGAACCGGACGGGGTTATTGGGATGATAACTGGAAGGGCACTGTACCAGGGGACCCTGAATCTGCCGGAGGCCATTCTGGCCGCTTCGGGAGCTAAGAGAAACAGCTTTTGATCCTGGGGCATGTCCTGGGGGATCAAGGTTAAGGTATTAAGATTCTCCTATTGACATCCGCAAATCAGTTTTTATACTAAAGGTTTGGCTTTGACAATGGCAATCCCCTCCCCGGAATTTTGCCGGGGATAGAAAGATCCGGACCTGCGCCGGTGAAGGGTCGGGTCATGGAATTCCTTCAATCCGCCAAAGAAGAGGTCAAACAGGCCGCCGACATCGTCGAGGTAATCGGCGGTTATGTCCAGTTGAAGAAGGCCGGACGGAACTACCAGGGGCTCTGCCCGTTCCACTCCGAGAAGGACCCGTCCTTCTCCGTCAGTCCGGATAAACAGCGATTTTACTGTTTTGGATGCAAGAAAGGCGGCGATGTGTTCGCCTTCTGGATGGAGTATCACCATGTCTCCTTTCCCCAGGCCCTCCGCGACCTTGCCGCAAGGTACCAGGTCAGGCTCCCCGAGCGGAAACAAAGCCCTGCAGAGTTAAAAAGGCTCCAGCTCAGAGACGCGCTGTTCAGGCTGAACGGCCTGGCCGCGGATTTCTATCACAGGGTCTTGACTGAAGCAAAAAGCGGCGGACCGGGAAGGAGCTACATTCAAGAGCGAGGGATCGACGAGCAAACCCTGAGGGACTTCAAGCTGGGGTACGCCCCCAATCAATGGGAGGGCCTGAGCAGGTATCTTCAAAAACAAAAAGCGGACATGGAACAGGCCGCCGGAGCGGGCCTGGTCATTCAGAGAAAACAGGGCGGTTGGTATGACCGTTTTCGAGGGCGCCTGGTGTTCCCCATCTTCACCCCCACACAGAGGATTGCGGGGTTCGGGGCACGGGTTCTCGACGATGGCCTGCCCAAATACCTGAACACTCCGGAAACGCCCATTTTTCGAAAGAGCGAGATCCTTTACGGCTTGCATGCAGCGGGTCCCGCCATACGCCGGAGCCGGCGCGCGGTGGTGGTGGAGGGATACACCGATGTCCTGGCCCTCCACCGCCTGGGGTATACACAGGCCGTCGCTACCCTGGGCACCGCCCTCACCCGGGATCATATTCGAAGACTTAAGGGATACTCGGACGAAGTGGTTGTGGTGTTTGATTCGGATGAGGCCGGAAAAGGAGCGGCTCTCAAGAGCCTGCCTTTTTTTCTGGCGGAAGGCGTGTCCTCGAAGGTGCTGATCCTTCCGGAGGGTGAGGACCCTGACAGCTTTGTGCGCACCCGCGGACAGGAACTATTCGCCGGGGAAGTCGATAATGCCGTCCCCATGTTCGACTACTTTGTCGACGTCACCCTGGATTCGGCCGGAGACAGCGAGGAGGCCCTCCTCAGAGCACTGCGCGAGGTCCTGTCCGTTCTGGCTGATCTCAAGGACAGCACGCTCAGCGCCCTTTACGTGCGCCGGCTGGCAGAACGTACCGCCGTTCCTGAGGCCGCGATCATTCGGGAACTGAAGGACTCCGCCTCCAGGCATGCAGGGGCCGGCCGCCAGGACACGCAGCCCCCTTCACGACCCGGGATCGACGAGCTGCACCTCCTGAACCTCCTGGTGCACTACCCGGAGGCAGCGAGCAAGATCATAGAATCCAAGTGGGACGTCCTCCTGTCGCACCCGGCGGCCCGATCGGTGTTCGAGGCGGCTCAAAAGCTTCTCTTTCAAGGCGGAGGGATTGTCCCGGAGGACATCTTCGAGTCCGTGGGCGATGAAGAAGCGCGCGCCCTTGTGAGTGAGATCATGGTATCACCGCCCATCTACCACCAAGACTCGGTCGATCAGGCGGTGGAAGAATTCACGTCCAGGATCCTGGAAATCCGGTTGTCCCATGAGCTCCCGGCGGCCGTACGGCGCGGGGACATGGATCGGGCCAACCAGCTGCTCCGGCTCAAGCGGGAAAGAGCGAGCCGGGGATAAAAGGTTTTTAGAGGTTTCATCAATGTACATTATCAGGAGGGAAAGGGTATGAGCAGCAGTTCCGACATGGTGAACCTGAAACGGCTGATCGACATCGGCAAAAACAAGGGCTACATCACGTACGAGGAGCTCAACGACGACCTTTCCGATGAGATTACGTCATCCGAATACATCGACGACCTCATGATGATGTTTGAAGAACTGGACATCATGGTGATTGATGAGGCGGCCAAGGAAAAAATCGAAAAAGGCAGGAAGCTCAAGAAAGCAGACACCGAGTCTCCGGAAAAGGAGGCCCTTCGCGGAGATCTGGCCGAAGCCGGCGGCAAGGTCTCCGACCCTGTAAAGATGTATCTCAAGGAAATGGGTTCCATCTCCCTCCTTACACGGGAGGGGGAAGTCGAAATAGCCAAGCGCATCGAGGCAGGAGAGCTGGAGGCCCTGAACGCCTTCCTGAAATGCCGGATCGGCATCGAATACATAATCAATCTGGGAAAGAGCCTCAAACGGGGTGAGATAAAAATCAAGGATGTCATCAACGATCTGGAGGACGACGAAAGCCCCATCTCCAATACCGGCGAGAGACGGGAATCCATTATCCAGCTGATCGAGGAGATCGAGGCCCACTATGAAGAGTGCTGCCTGCTTAAGCAGGAAGTACAGAAGAAGAAGTGCACGGCCGCCAAAAAAAAGAAGCTTACCTCACGGATCGAAAAGAACCACAAAAAAATCGTCGAGCTGATTAATTCCCTCAAACTGGAAAAGCGGCAACTCGATCACATGGTGGAAAAGCTGTGGGAGACCGTAGGAGCCATAGAGGAGGCGGAAAAGCAGCTTACCGAATGCGTGGTTACGGCCGGGGGCAAGCCCCTTTCCTACATCAAGAGATGTATCCGGCAGATGCCCAAGACAGCCAAGGACTCCCAGAAAATAACAGCCTTGAAGCTCCCCAAGGAGGAACTGCTCGAGCTTAAGATCAGCATCGAGCAGTCCCAGAAGACCATTGAAGAGATCAAGGCAAAAACCAACATGACGCCCAGGGAGCTCAAGGATACACTTCTAAAAGTTGAAGAATGCATCAGGAAATCAAAGGAGGCCAAAAGCGAACTAATCGAGGCAAACCTGCGTCTGGTGGTGAGCATCGCCAAAAAATACACCAACCGAGGTCTCCAGTTTCTGGATCTCATTCAGGAAGGCAACATAGGCCTGATGAAAGCCGTGGACAAGTTCGAGTACCAGCGCGGGTACAAGTTCAGCACCTATGCAACGTGGTGGATCCGCCAGGCCATCACGCGGGCCATAGCCGACCAGGCCCGAACCATACGCATACCGGTGCACATGATCGAGACCATAAACAAGCTGATCAGGACGTCGCGATACCTGGTCCAGGAACACGGCAGGGAGCCCACCCCTGAAGAGATCGCGGAAAAAATGGAGTTCCCGCTCGAAAAAGTGCGCAAGGTCCTGAAAATCGCCAAGGAGCCCATCTCTCTGGAGACACCCATAGGGGAAGAGGAAGACAGCCACCTCGGTGATTTCATCGAAGATAAGAAGATCATGTCTCCTTCGGACGCCGTGGCCAACCATAATCTTGGGGAACAGACCCGGAAGGTACTGACCACCCTCACGCCCCGGGAAGAGAAGGTGCTCCGGATGCGTTTCGGCATCGGAGAAAAATCCGACCACACGCTAGAGGAGGTGGGCCGGGACTTCAACGTGACCCGGGAACGTATCCGCCAGATAGAGGCAAAGGCCCTCAGAAAACTCCGGCACCCCAGCCGGGCCAAGAAATTGAAAGGTTTTCAGGAGTACTGATTCAGGGGATCCAGGGGCTGGTTTACTGTTTTCCCTTGACAAGGCCCATGCCTCTCTGCATTAAATAATTGTCTATGCAAACCGGGAGGTCCGGCATAATCACCTTTTAAGAATGGGGGCCTATAGCTCAGCTGGAAGAGCCACCGGCTCATAACCGGTAGGTCCCTGG
>CAZEIA010000133.1:0-9857 GCA_964512335.1 uncultured Desulfobacterales bacterium | reverse complement strand
CAAGAGGTATATCGCAGCGGAGCTGGAGAAGGCCGCCAGGGGCCAGTCTGGTGGCGCACCTGGGCTTCAATCCCGGCCTTTTCGCGTACTGGTGATAGTTCAGCATATATTTAGGTGCCAATACTTCGCACAGCCCGCGTGAACCGTGGCCGTGGTAGTCAAAGAGCGCTATCCGGAAAACCGGGTTCTTACGAGGGCATCATTCTCCAGTTTTGACGGCTTCGCAAAAACCCGCTCAGCCGCCGCTGGATAAGCCTTAACCTATCTATGGATAACACTGAGGCAGATCTCAAGGCACGAGGCTTATTACGATTCCGTCAATTTTGACACCCTGAGAAGAATACATGCTCAGGCTGGGAGCTTGCTTCTTGAGTAGAAGGATAGTGGGAGGCGCCTTTGAGCTTCAACAAGAAACGCATAACAATATGCAGTCGCCTGGAAAAAGCTCGTTTGGTCCCGGATTATGGATCCGTGGAAGCGGGAGCATGCAGGAGTCTGAAGCCCGGCAAGACCGGAACCCACGTACGTCCTGCTTGGAGTTCGGTCGAAGTGGGTTTGCACGCTCTATCCGGGCGTGAAGGTGATCGAAGCGTGAGGCGGCCCGACGGAGTTGGGTTACGGATCGGAGTTGATATGGCGGCATGGGCAAGTAAATGTTATAAAGCATATCATCCTCCGATCAACTCATTATCCACAGCCGATGGACAAAGACTTGTGATAGTGCGAGGTATTCTACTTGATGTCACCCAAAAGACCATCTAACCCTCTTTTCGCATCTCTGAAAGAGGGCCTCAAAGGAGGTGCAACAACGTGGAGAATTTAGCCGGCGCAGTCACAACTCACCGTGACTTTTTCAACACCGGGAAGACTCTTGATGTGGGTTTTCGCAGGGACAGCCTCATGAGACTTAAAAACGCCCTGCTCAGGTACGAAGACAGAATCTACGATGCCTTCCGGGAGGATCTGCACAAACCCCGGTTCGAGGTTTTTGGTACCGAAATCGGGATGATATTGAAGGAGATCCACCTCCACACGAAGAAAGTCAGGAAATGGGCCAAACCCCGAAAAGTCCTTCCTGATATCGTGAATTTCCCCTCCACGAGCCACATCCTGCAGCAACCCTATGGCGTGGTGCTGATCACGTCCCCGTGGAACTATCCTCTCCAGCTTGCCCTGCTTCCGCTGGCGGGAGCCATCTCGGCCGGCAACTGTGTGATGATCAAGCCGGATCATTACTCCAAACACGTTTCCGGAGTGATCCGGGAACTCCTTTCGGAGACTTTTGATCCGGGATACATCAGCGTCATCACCGGGGGCAGGGAAGTCAATCAGGACATCCTCGATCAACGGTTCGATTACATCTTTTTTACCGGAAGTCCCGCCCTTGGTAAGATTGTCATGGAAAAAGCGTCGAGACATCTCACACCTGTCACCCTGGAGCTTGGCGGCAAGAGCCCTTGCATTGTGGAGTCGGATGCTCGTGTCAATACGGCCGCTCAGCGCATTTGCTTCGGGAAGTTTCTGAATGCGGGGCAAACCTGCATCGCGCCGGACCATCTGTTCGTCCACGTGCATGCCAAGGAAAAGCTCATCAAAAGCATCAAAGAGTGAATCAGGCGCTTTTACGGGGAAGATCCCGAGCAGAGCCCTGACTACGGAAGAATTGTCAATCGGGAGCACTTTGACCGGTTGGAGGGGCTCATGCGTTCCGCCGGGAAGATCATCCATGGCGGGAGGACAAACCGCGACACCCGCTACATCGAACCGACCCTCATCGACCGGATAACGCCCGATGATCCCATCATGCAGGAAGAGATTTTCGGCCCCCTGCTCCCTATTCTGGATTACACCCGACTGGAGGATGTCATCGGCATCATCAATAAAGGCGAGAAACCCCTTGCCATGTATTTTTTCAGTGAGTCCAGATCCAAGAACTCGAGGCTTCTGTCGTCCACTTCATCGGGAGGGGGCTGCATAAACGACACAATCATGCATGTGTCGAATCCCCGCATGCCCTTCGGCAGCGTTGGAAACAGCGGCATGGGTTGCTACCACGGCAAGTTCAGTTTTGACACCTTCAGTCATCAACGTTCGATTCTCCGGAAATCAACCCTCTTCAACCCGACCATCGCCTACCCGCCATATGGAAACAAGCTAGGCCGCACGCGGTGGATCCTGTCATAGTGGGCATGCAGATAGAGAGGGGATGGCCGACGAGGTTTGAGGCATGATGCGGTCTCAAGAACCCGCCGAACCTGCCTCCTCGGTATTTCCTCGAGTGGATGGGTCAAGCCGTCGACAGGCTGTGGTTTCATAAGAGATATCGCCCAAGGCCTGTCCCCATCTGTGGAAGCATGGTTTGATCCCCAACGAACCACTCTCTTGTGATCACTTGTTCTCCATGTCGTGAAACCGACGTCCTGAATCCTTGATGCGCCGGACATAGAAACTTGAACGCGGGCCCGGGCAGCGCCGTAAGAGGTCAATCTGCGAATACGTTATATCAGGATTGACATAGCGAGAAACCTGGTGTACATGATCATGGAATTGCCATTGGCGGGAGGCTGCGCATGTCGGACCATGTGTTTAAACTGAACGGACGCGAGGTTTCATTTGAACCGGGCCAAACCATACTCGAGGCTGCGGAAGCCGCAGGGGTTCGCATTCCGACGCTCTGTCATCTCAAAGGCACCGAGCCATCCGGCGCCTGTCGGGTTTGCCTGGTGGAGGTGGAAGGAGCCGCAGCACTGGTTACGGCGTGTGCAACGCCTGTCGCTCCGAATATGGTTGTGCAGACCGACTCACCCGCAGTCATAAGGGCCAGGAAGCTCAATATCGAACTCCTTATGGCCTCGGGAAACCACAACTGCATCGCTCTCGAGGCCGACCTGGATCGATGGACGGACATTCAACTCCTCTGTGACGATTCGGAAATCACCGGAGAGCGTTGTCCCGCATGGGGAGACTGCCGGTTGCAGGACCTGGCCATCGAGTATGGGGTGCGCACGGGCCGGTTCGAACCCCGACGCGACCATCCTCCCACCGAGTCCATCAATCCGTTGATCATTCGCGACTTCTCCAGATGCATTCTTTGCGGTCGATGCGTCAAGGCCTGTGAAGAGGTGCAGGTGAACCTCGCTATCAGCTACGGATATCGAGGAGCACAAGCAAAGATCGTGACCTCCGGTGATCGTCCTCTCTCCGAGTCGGACTGCGTGTTCTGCGGAGAGTGCGTGCAGGCATGTCCCGTTGGCGCCCTGGTGGAGAAAAAATCCCTGAACCGGTGGCGTCCCTGGGCGGTGAAAAGGGTCAGAACCACCTGTCCATACTGCGGTGTGGGTTGCCAGATCCGTCTTCACGTGCGGGACGGCCGGATCGTCAAGGCTACCGGCGTGGAAGGCGCCGAGCCCAACCAGGGACGGCTCTGCGTCAAGGGCCGTTTCGGTTATGACTTCATTCATTCCGACGAGCGCCTCAAAACGCCACTGATCAGGGAAAACGACCGGCTCAGGGAGGCCTCATGGGATGAGGCCCTCGACCTGGTGGCGGATTCCTTTCGCGGGATCATAGCGGAACACGGCCCCGATGCGGTGGCCGGGGTGAGCTGCGCGAGGAGCATCAACGAGGACTCGTACCAGATGCAGAAGCTGTTCCGGGAGGTCTTCAAGACGAACAACATAGATCACTGCGCACGCACCTGACACGCTCCTACCGTCGCCGGGCTGGCGGCAGCTTTCGGTTCAGGCGCCATGACGAACAGCTTCAATGAATTCGCCAGGGCGCGAATGTTCATGGTGATCGGGTCCAACATGACGGAGGCCCATCCCGTGGCCGCGTCTTTTGTCAAGAATGCCGTTCAGAGAGGGGCTCAGCTCATTCTGGTGGACCCGAGAAGACATGCGCTGGCGCAGCATGCGGCTATTCATGTGCCTCTACGGGTGGGAAGCGACATTGCTTTCCTTAACGGGCTCATGCACGTGCTCATCCGTGAAGAAATATACGACAAGGCGTTCGTGTCGAGTTGCACAGCTGGATTCCAGGAACTGCGGGAGAAGGTTAAAGAGTATCCTCCGGACCGGGTTGCCCGGATATGCGGGATTTCCGAGGATATGATTGTGGATGTGGCTCGGCGAATCGCCTCTGTCAAGCCGATGATGCTCTGCTATACCCTCGGCATCACCGAGCACACTTGCGGCCGCAACAACGTACTCGCCGTAGCCGACCTCCAGATGCTCCTCGGAAACATGGGGATGGAATGTGGTGGTGTCAATCCCCTTCGGGGACAGAACAACGTCCAGGGCGCCTGCGACATGGGTGCCCTTCCGAACGTCTTTCCCGGTTACCAGGCCGTGACGGATCCCGCCCATCGGGCCAAGTTCGAGAAGGCTTGGGACGTGGCTGAACTCCCCGACCAGGTCGGGCTCATGATCCCCCAGATGATGGAGGGCCTCGTAACAGGCCGCGTCAAGGGCTTCTATGTTTTTGGAGAGAACCTGGCCAACACGGAACCGGACATCCGAAAGGTGGAGGAGGAACTGGCATCAGCTCAGTTCCTGGTCTGCCAGGACATCTTTCAAAACGAGACAACGCGATTCGCCCACGTGGTTCTTCCTGCTGCAGCCTGGAGCGAGAACGACGGGACCTTCACCAACAGCGAACGAAGGGTCAGCAGGGTTCGAACAGCCTGTGACCCGCCAGGTCAAGCTAAGCCCAACTGGTGGATCTTCAAGCAGATTGCCGCCCGCTTCGGCCGTCAATGGACCTCTGACAGCGCCCGTGAGATCTGGGACGACGAGATCTCGGTTCTCGCACCGCAACTGGGAGGCATCACTTATGACCGCCTGGAAGCAGACGGGCTCCAATGGCCGTGTCCGGATGCAAACCACCCGGGCACCTGCTATCTTCACAAGGACGGCCAGTTCACGTGCGGGCTCGGAGTGTTCAACCCTGTGGACTGGACCCCTCCTGCCGAGGTTCCGTGCGATGATTACCCCATGGTCTTGAGCACCGGCCGCCGGTTGGCGCACTATCACACGCGAACCCAGACCGGCCGTTGCGAGGGGCTCAACGACCTCCTGGGCGAAGAGACGGCCGACATCTCTCCGAAGGACGCCGATATCATGGAAATCCGCGACGGGGAGACGGTCCGTGTGGTTTCCCGGCGGGGTGAGGTGAAAGTTAGGGCCCGGGTCACGGAGGAGGTGCCGCAGGGGATGGTCTGGATGGCGTTCCATTTCCGGGAGGGGTGCGCCAACTGGCTCACCAATCCGGTCTATGACCCGGTCACTCTGACCGCGGAATACAAGGCATGTGCAGTTCGAGTGGAAAGGCTCCGGCCCGGCGTATAAAGGCCTTCCAGATAGCTTGTCAAGGCATCTCTGGATTCCCTCATCATTTCCAGGGTTCTGACCTCGATTATCATCTTTTGGATCCTCGACATATCGAGCATATCCAGGACGCTATGCCAGTCGAGGGTCCCGTCGTTCAACCCGACATGCTCGTCGTGTTTGCCGGAGTTGTTGCTGGCGTGAATGTAGACCACCCGGTCCTTCACACAATGAACAAACTCATCGATAGAGCATCCGAGCCGGCCCGTTCCATATCCGTTGTTGAGGTGTCCCAGGTCGAGCACGTACCCTAGCTCCGGAAAGCTATTCAGGATATCATATGCGTAATCGGCAACCAGTTTGCTGTTGGATTCGTACAGCATTTCCACGCCCAAGGCCGTTCCGCAGGTAATCACTTCCTTCAATCGCTTCTTATCATCGGGGGTGATAATTCCGTCATTGACATGAAATACGAACTGCCGGGCGCCAAGAAAGCGGCAGACATCGACCTCTGCGGACAGCACGGCGAGATTGGCCCTTGTGAAGGGTTCCTTCGAATCGAAGATACCGGCAGTTCCGGAATGGAGGCTCAGGTCGAATCCCTCCGTATACCGCTTCACTTTTTCAAGGAAATACGTGTTGAAATGGAGCTTGGAGTTCTGACGATTGATTTCAAAGGCCTTAAAACCGAACTCGTTGATGTACTTGTACCATTTTGCCTTCCGGATGACCTGAGTCGTCATTCCGACAACGGGCGGCATGCACGCTGGATCCCTGCCTTTATTGAGGAAAGGGTTCCCTCTTGACGGCTTTGGAAAGGGCCTCTCGATCGCCTCGGAAAGGCGATGCCTTGGAATTGCAGGCCGAGACATCCTGTTCCGGGCCTCATCGGGTTCCTGCTTCACAGGGGTCGGTCCTCCTGGAAGCCTCCCTCTTTTTCGTTCGTGCCCCATGACCATTCCTTACTTGCCGAAAGGGCACTTTGGGAACGTGCATTTCTTGCAGTTCAGGCAGTAGCCGCCGTCCGCCATTCTGGCCAAATCACGACGGGTCACCGGTATACCGGCCAGAAGCCGCGGTAGCAGGATATCGATGCTCGTGGTTTTGAAATAGAGGGCGCATGCGGGCACTCCAAGGCAGGTCACCGAGCCGATTCGCGCAATGAGCGTCATGGCTCCAGGGAGAATCGGCGCGCCGTAAAGCATGTCGCACACTCCGGCATCAATCATGGCCTGACGGGTGACATCATCCGGGTCCACGGAGAGCCCCGCCGTGGTGATGAGAAAATCGACGCCCGCATCCAGCATGCGCTGAATCTCGTCGCTGATGGCCTGCCTGTCATCAGGGACGATGGAAGACGCCCTTACACGGCTTCCAAGTTTCTCCACCTTGTTCCGGATAATGGGGATGAACTTGTCCTGGATCAGCCCCCGGAAGACCTCCGTGCCGGTCACCAGGATGCCTATCCGGGCCGACCGCAGGGGATGAACGCTGAATAGAGGCCCCTCCTCGATCACGCGCATGGCCTTTTCAAAATCCATACGCGTCAGAAAGAGGGGGATCGCCCTGGTACCCGCAAACCTGCGCCCCCGGCTGAGCAATGAGAAGGCCTGCCTGGTTGAGCACATGACTCCGGGCACCATGTTGAACATCTCGAGGCGATCGCCGTCCACGGCCAACACGCCGTCCCGGAGGGCCGTGAACTCGATCTTTCCCTCTCTCGGGCGCTCCGTGTACCCCACGCCCTCACCGGCCATGGCCTGTGCAAACGCCAAAGCGGCCTCGTCTTCGTGAATCCAGTCCTGATTCGGGTCCGTCCCTTCCACTGTATAGACGATGTTCCGACCCATCTGCTGCAGGCGGCAGACGTCTCCCGCGGTCAACTCCTGCCCGCGGCGGAATGCCGGCCCCTTTTCCCTGCCGGGTATAATGCGGGTCATGTCACTCAAGGCGTGCAAGCCAACGGCGTTCTCGACCTGAACGGCATGGATGAAGTCCGGCCGGTCCCATCGGATGCCGGCCGGAGAGCCGTCTGTATTGAGATAGGGTGCGTCCCCCTGGCAGCCTCTGCAGATGGCCCCGTCGGTCACCGGATACGCCTCTCCGCACATCACGCAGACCCTGAACCCCTTTCGGCGACGCACACGAATGAAATCCGGGTCGAGTCGTATGCTGCTGATTCCCAAAATCCGGGTTCCGGCATCCATGATTTCAGCCATGAGCCGATCGGAGTCCTGTTCTCTTTTCGGCTTGAGCTTGAAGTACCAACTCTTCAACTCGGGCCATGGCTCGACCTTGCGGGCATCCACGTAAACACGCACACCCTTACCGCCTGTCTTCTCGTAAAGGGTCACCGCATAGCGGCCCATGTCGATCACCTTGAGCCACCCGTTGCCTATGGTGCAGGGTGTCAGTAGCTGGACCGCATCCGGCAGGCAGGCGCGGGTCTCACACAGGGAATCGAAGAACTCTCCTTCGGGCAGGTTCATGAGCGCCAGGTCCACCATGAACCCTCCGACCACCATGCCTGGAGCGACGTGACCGTGAAAACGCTTCACCTGCTCCAGGTATTCCTCATACGTGTAGGGACCAATCGTCCCGGCAGGGACTTGGACAGCCTCTTGACCACAATTCAACACCCTGTTATTTCTTCCCATGTTTCATCCCGCGCTTCTTCCGTTACTATTTCTTCTATTATCTTGTCTGCATCTCATCGATTCGGGGTGGCAGCACCTGAACCGCGATTGTCTGACCGGCATTAAGACGTTCAACCCCTTCCGGAACGCAAATCAGACTGTTCGCGCCGGCGATGGCCTGGAGGCGGCTGCGGCGGTGATAGAGTCCCACCGAAAACCCTTCGCCTCCCTCCGCGACGAGCCTTGCGTTTTTGAACTCGGTCCAGGCCGGGTGACGCGCCTCCACATCCTCCATCAACCGGGCGTGCAAGGTCTGCAGTGGATGGCATGTGTCCCCGCACATTCGCAAGAGCCCGGGAAGCGCCAGCTGGAGAAAGGCCATCTGATTACTTGCCGGGCCTCCGGGCAAACAGAAGACGGGCTTGCCACGCCATGTCCCGAAGGCGATTCCCTTTCCAGGCCCCAGCCTGACATGATGAAATATCTTCCGCCAGCCGAGATCGTTCAGGGAGGAGACTACCAGATCCCGTTCACTGCCCCAGGCCCCTCCGCTGGTCACCAGAACGTCGGCCTCTTCCAAGTGCCTTGCCGTCTCCCTCTGGATAGCCTGGCAACTGTCAGCCACCACGCAGGAAACCCACGAAATCCCGAAATGCGCCAGCCACGCTTTCATTGTGACAACGTTACTGGCATAGAGCTGGCCGGGACCGAGGTCCTCACCGGGGGCCACAACCTCGTCCCCGATTCCAAGCACCGCTGCCACCGGCCGACGATAAGTCCTGACCCGATGAATACCCCCTGCCGCGGCCAAGCCCAGATACCCGGGCCTCAATCGCGTTCCCTTTGGCACAATGACTGCCGCTTCCTCGACTTCCGCCCCGGTGCGCAGAGTGTTCCGCCCCTCTTGAGCATGCGCCCGCACCAGTACAAAACCGCCAGGCAATTCCTCACAGAATTCCATCGAAACGACAGACCCTGCCCCGGCGGGGATTGGAGCGCCGGAGCATATTTTCACGGCCTCACCGGAACCCACGGTACCGGCTGAACTGGAACCGGCATATGCGGAGCCGGTGACTCTCAATCTAACCGGACTGTCGGAAGAAGCCCGGGTTATATCGGTGGGTACGACGGCGTAGCCGTCCTTCTGAGAAACGTCCTGAGAAGGATATCTGACCTTTGCCACCATGTCCTCGGCGGCAATACGGCCGGTACACATTTCTAGCGGAATTTCCTCAGGCTCCAGAAGAGGCACATTTTCGACCACAAGCTTAAGAGCCTCCTCGTATCCTAAATATTCCAGACCGTTATCTATCTCATAAGCATTTCCATCTATACCCGCATTTACTGGCAACAGAATTCCTCCAGCAATGACGCTACGTCAATCCCCGCTAATTTCCCGCCTTTCCTGAAAACCGTGCCAGGGGGTATCCGGACGATCCCAAAGGGGACCTTGATGTCCGTGACGTTAACCGTCTTCCAGGAATCATCAGAGATCTTGCTGTAATCCTTGCAATCAACAGGGCTCTTCTGCTGCATCGTTTCCGCTCCTGTTTACTTATTCAATGGATGATCAACAACCGTGACCGATCCACACAGCCTCGCTTCCCTAAAAAAGGTTAATTTCCGCAATCTCAGCCTCAATCCGGGGGGTTGTATGTGGGGCGCACTCAGCGCGCCTACGCGCAACCCCTTGATCTACTTCATCTTGGCAAAAAACCAGTACCGTTGAACCCTGTGCTGACCGGCACCGGCCGACTCTTCCTGTCTGCCCCGTCCGGAGATTCCGGCACAAACATCTGCAGCGGTCACCGGTGTTTCGACCGCCTATTTGATCGGCTTTGATCCGGATGAATCCGGAGGAGATGTCAGCCCCATTGTCAGAACATAGGCCGCC
>CAZEIA010000132.1:0-9909 GCA_964512335.1 uncultured Desulfobacterales bacterium | reverse complement strand
GACTGCTGAAAGGCCTTTCTGGACGTAAGTTTATGTCTCCGCATGCTGCCGCCTGGAAGATCTTTCACGTTCCTTGTCGAGCCGGACAAACTGGAGCGTATCCACAAAGTAATCGCCCACAACAACGGTGAAATTCTGGATGAGACTCCGGAGGGTAAGGACGTGAAGGTGCGGGCCCAAAGGGCCGTATACGCCCCGGGCAGGGCAGATCCGTCTGAACCGGGACCGAGTCAGGTCTGAAAACCGGTTGGGCGGTCAACCCTCATCTTGACAGAGGAGCTGCCGGATCCGTTCGGAGAGAAACATTATTGACTCAGTATCCAGGTGCCCCACAATGGTTTCGTCGAAAAGGAGCTTTGCCCTGGCTTCGTAGCCCTCGCCGGGATCATGGTCCCAGAAAAGGAGCATGACCGGGATGCGCGGCAGGGGGCGAAACAGCAGCGCCACATCCGCTTCAACGCCTTGCCTGGTCAAATCCTCGCCCCCCAATGCCTCTCCAGACTCGAGGAGTTCCCGGGGCCTTCCCTGGAACCGCCGAATCAACGGCTCTTCCACATGGCTCTTCATGGACTTTACCTTGGAGACGGTGTTGGGCAGCTCCACCAGGCCCTTCCACACACCTGTCGGCTCCCGGCTGCCGCCCTGGGCCATGTGATTGTACAGGAATACCTGCTCCCAGCGGGTCAGGGGCTCGCCTCCGGACTTTTCCATGCCATCGGATGTGATTCGCAGCGTGTCCCGGAAGTAGGGAAGCTCCAGCACGTCCTCTTCTTCGCCGGGAATCAGACCCCCCCCTATCCTTTCCGGAAGATCGGCTATCCGCATGGATGCAGCCCGCTCACGAGCCCACTCAAGGGCGTCCGCCGACATGTCCTTCCGGGTCCATTTACCGGCAGCGTACTGCTCTTCCAGTTCCTTCTGCGCCCACTCCAGCGTATCGGGATCTATATGAGGGCAGGTGGTAAGAGGCATCCTCTCGGAAACCACCATGCCGGCAAACGCCAGACAGCTTGGATAGCCGCAGTCACCGCAATTCGTCTTGAGCAGCACACGCTGGTACACATCCAGAACTGAAAGGGCCATGTGTCCTCTATTCCCGGGAGTCAACCAGTCCCAATTTGAACCTGGTACGGTAAAGCGTCATACCGTATATAGTACAACCAAACAGCGAGTCGGGTTGTTGGAAAGGCTTTTCAGTTTGTGGGGCACATCCGAATTGAAATGAATCGACTCTCCGGATTTGAGCAGGCGGGCCTTGGCCCCCAGCGTCAGCTCCAGATCGCCCTCCATTACAAAAATAAACTCTTCCCCTTCGTGCTTGTAGGCCACCGGTTTGTGATCATGATGGGCCTCGATGGTGATCATGAAGGCGCGCAGGTGGCTGTTGGCGGCTTCCGGGGTAAGGGTGGTGTAGCTGTACGCCTGGGTGCGCTGGTAATAGGCCTGGGCACGGCGGTCACGGATAGCGGTTTGTGTTTCCTTGCGCAGAAAGGTGCCGGGGTCAACATGCATGGCCCGCGCCATGCCAAGGATAAAACTCACCGGCGGGGAGAGCTGATCGCTTTCCACTGAGGCAATAAACTCGGGAGACTGGCCGGTAGCCTGGGCCAGTTCTTCAATGGACCAGTTACGGGCTAGACGCAGCTGGTGGACCAGGGCGCCGAATCCGCCCGGGGGGGCACTCTCAGTGGAATCAACTGCGAAGGCGGCATCGGCCATGCGGCTCATGACTACCTGTTTGGCACGCTGATTCAGCAACGGCAAAATTGTCTTGACGTCGGCCACGATACCGATATCGGCAATCTGGAAAATAGGCGCGTTAGGATCCCGGTCGATGGCAACGATGGTTTCCGCCTCCATGATACCGGCCGTATACTGAATGGCCCCGGAGGTCCCCACCGAGATGAGCAGCCTGGGCCGCACGCTCTTTCCGGTCTGGCCGATCAGCCGTTCCTCCTCCACCCAGTGATAAAGCACCGGCGGCCGCGTAGCGCCCACCTCACCGCCAAGTGCCGCGGCCAGCTCCCGCACCATGCCGAAGCCGTTCATATCACCCATGCCGGCGCCGCCCACCACCACGATCCCGGCGTCTTCCAGACGGCGCGTTTCCACCGGCTCCATATCTCGACGAACCAGGCGCACCCCTTCAGGCACTTTAACCTCTTGGCATTGAATCATTTCGACCCGGCCTTCCTCGGCACGTGGGGGAGGTATTTCGACGCCATGGGGCTGAACCGTGGCAAAGGCCATGGACCAACCCTCGCCAAGGGAGATATCGGCCATGATCTGCCCGCCCCATGCCGGACAACGCCCCACAAACCCTTCGGGTTGTAAAGTCAGCTCGGCACAGTCGGCTATCATCCCCGCCTGGCATCGCTGGGTGCATATGGCGGCGGTTTCGCGGCCGAAATCGTTCAAGGGAAGCAGGACCAGCCAAGGCCGGCGTTCGTTGACAAAACCGGAAAGCACATAGGCATACACGTCAGTGCGAGGAACGGCCAAACAGGGATGCTCGAGGCAATAGACTGCGTCGACTCCAAGGGCGGCCGCCTGCCGGGCGGCCTGTATCGGCTCCACACAAGCAGCAGGGTCCGCATTGTTCGAGTCGTTCCCCGGGGTGCCGCTGCCCGCCCCCATCATCACCATGGCGGCGTCGACACCAGCCTCTCTCGCAAGACCAAGTGCCTTAGCGAGCACCTTCAGGCTGTCCGTCCAGCGTCGCCGGGTGCGCAGATCACCATATACCCAGATCTCACCCATCATCATTATTCCATTGCGCCCAAGCGACCGAGATGCTCAACCAGTGCATCAACCTGGTTTTGGGGTTCGCCCTCAAGCATTCGGCATTTCCGGTCGCGTTTTACCTTTTGCATGCGGGAAACACGGGTGGGGGAGCCTGCCAGTCCCACGCTATCCGCAGTCAGTTCAAGATCTGCCAACCCCCATGTTTCGATATGGAGGGGATCGTAGGCCTCGGCGATGCCGTGCAAGGCAATGGATCGGGAAGCATATGCCTTGGGATGGATGGTCAATGCCGCAGGCGTTTGCACCTGCCACAACTCTTCCCAATCGTCCATCAGCCGCAGGATCTCCCAGGCTGTCTCCTGAAGTCGAACCTGTTTGACGCCGCCCACAAAGGGCACGGAAAGCAGGGTGGCGGTCTGGGGGCCAACCTGACCGGTATCACTGTCCGCGCTGCGCGTGCCGAAGAAAAGAAAATCGTAAGGACCGATTCGGGTTATGGCGGTAGCCAGCACCCGTGCCGTAACCAGGGTGTCGGAGCCCGCCAGGGCTCGGTCATTGATCAGGACGGCGCGATCCGCCCCCATTGCCTGGGCCTCGGCCAGGGCTTCGGCGCCCACATCCGGGCCCATGGACAGAACGGTCACCGAGCCTCCCTCGGCCTCCTTCATCTGCAACGCGGCCTCCAGAGCAGGGCGGTCAAAGGGGTTCAGCTCGCTGTTGGACGGGGTCCGCCGTCCGACGCCATCGGGCGCGGCACGCACCACCGATTTAATGCACACAATGCTGTGGATGGCCATAAGGTCTCTTATCCCAGCACCTCTCTGGCGATCACCATGCGGTGCACCTCCGAGGTGCCTTCATAGATTCGCGTAACACGGGCGTCCCGGTAATAGCGTTCCACTGCGTATGCCTTGGAATAGCCGTATCCACCGTGAATCTGGACCGCCAGATCGGTCACCGCGCAGGACGCCTCCGAGGCGAACAGCTTGGCCTGGGCCGCGGCCAGGCTCATCGGTTCACCCGAGTCTTTCAGAAAAGCGGCACGGTAAACCATCATGCGGGCTGCATCGACCTGGGTCGCCATGTCGGCGACCATCATCTGGACCGCCTGATGTCTGGACAGAGGCACGCCAAACTGCCGGCGCTGATTGGCATAGCGCACACCTTCTTCCAGGGCGGCCTGGGCGATCCCCAGGGCCTGGGCGGCGATTCCGATACGGCCGACGTCCAGGGCGGCCAAACCGATAGGCAACCCCTGTCCGGGCTTCCCAAGCAAATGCCCTAGAGGCACACGGCAGTCGTACAAACGAATAGAGGTGACCGGGTTGGCACGCATGCCGCACAGGTCCTCAAGGTCGCCCACGACGAACTCAGGAACGCCACGCTCCGCCACTACGACACTGATGCCTCTGCTGCCGGCCTCGGGGTCGGTCCGTGCAAAGATCAGGCAGATGTCGGCGATTCCGCCGTTTGTTACAAAAACCTTGTTGGCATTGACCACAAAGTGATCGCCGTCGGGCAATGCCGTAGCTGCAATGCTGCCGGGGTCGGATCCGGCGTTGGGTTCGGTAAGGCAGAATGCCCCGATTTTTTCGCCCTTTGCCAGGGGCGGCACCCATAGCCGTTTCTGTTCAATCGAGCCGAACGCCAGAATGGGGTAAAGGGCCACGCTGTTATGAACGCTCAGGCATAATCCGATGGCCGCGCTGACCCGTGACACCTCTTCAATAATGATCACATAGCTTACGGTATCCAGTTCGGCGCCGCCGAATTCACCGGGCGCTTGTATACCGAAATAGCCCAGCCGGCCCATTTTCTCCACCACCTCCCAGGGGAAACGGGCCTCGCGATCGATTTCAGAGGCTATGGGCCGAAGCTCCTGCTCACAAAAGGTGCGCACGGTCCGGCGCAGCACACGATGTTTCGCATCCAAAAATGGTTCTGTCATGAAAACCGTTCCGTTTGAACCGCAGTTTGCCGTATCTACTGAAAAGCGGAACTCTAACTGTTCTGTCCCGCCTTGTAAATATTGTTTTATGACAAATTATGGATGGTGGCCTATGCGCCCCGGGCCCCATCCCTTACATTCCACGACCGGCATTAGGGCCGGCGTAAGCTTCGCCCCAGGGTTTCTTTGGTAAAAAGGTAGAACAGGGCGGTTACCACAAGACACCCGGCACAAAACAGAAACGAGGCCCTGAACGCATCAGGGCCTAGGGATGCCCCGGGGTACAACCGCTCCATGAGGTTCCCAAGGCCCTGAAGAAAGGCCGCCCCTCCTGTCATGGTAAAGAAATTGATGCCGGTCATGGCCGTGCCGGCCCGCTCAATGCGCATACGCTCCTTGATATGGGCATACATAATCTGCCCTGCGCTGCTGAAAAACCCGAAACCTAAAAAGAGGACCGCCAGCGTGAAGTAGCCCGTTCCCGCATCCAACCGGCTGAGGAGCACCAGCACCAGAAGCATCCCCACCAACCCGCCCACAATCACGGGCTTCCGGGACCGAATCCACACGTCAGAAAGCCATCCGGAGAATGGACTGCCGGCTATCACGCCTATGCTCATCAAAAAAAGGAGGTTTCCTGCTGAGACTGGAGAGACCCCTATAACCTTCATCAAATACGGCCCGGCCCACAACGCCTGGACCGCCGCATAGATTCCATAACGGCAGAAGGTCCCCAGGGAAATGATCCAGTAGTCCTTCTCTGCAAAAAGGGCCTTTACGCCGGCAAAGACTTCCCTGGGGCGTCCCGAGACCTCAGACACAGGAGGGGGGCTTCCAGCCAAGGTCTCGGGGCGATCCCGAACCACCGTGAAGCAAAGAAAGGCAAAAAGCAAATTGATCGCGGCAAAGACAACAAAGGTCATCCGCCAACCCATAGCCTGTACCATCAGCACCAGCGGGGTGGCTGCGGCGATGTTTCCGGCGGTCCCCACCGAGAATACAAACGCAGAGAGCGTGGCAAACCTAAGCGGTCCGAACCAGAGCGTGATCAACTTGAGCGTGCCCATCAGATTGCAGGCCATTCCAACACCAAGCAAAACCCGGCCGGTGACCAGGGCCGTCAGGCTCTCGCCGAGGGCGAAGAGCAGAGCACCGGCCACCGCCACCAGTGTCAGAACGGTCATGGCTATTCGAGGCCCTACGCTGTCAAGGTAGAGCCCTACCGGGATCTGCATTACTGCAAACGCGTAGAAAAAGGCGGCCGAGAGCAAACTCAACCCCCGGGTGTCGAGGTTCAGGTCCGCAATCAGGTTGGGCGATATCACGGCCACCGAGGCCCGGTAGAACTGGGAGAGGACAAAGAGTAGGCAGGTGATGAAAAAAATGGCCCAGCGATGGGAAATATGAATTCTCATGTAACGATCTTCGCTTTATGGTTTCCGTTGAACCCGCTGAAGGCGAGCGGTTGAGCGCCGAAGCCGGTGCAGACGGTGAAAATTTCTCATACCTTATAGCAGGCACCAACGACAAAAAGAAAGGGTGGAAAAGGTATCCGCGTACGGTTGCCGCATGCGAACCCGCCGGCCCCACAGCCATTTCCATGCGAATCATGACGGCGGATCCGATGCTGACATCCTCCCGTGGCCCTGCACAAGCCCCCAACCGGCGACGATGATGAACGCTCCGCCTCCCAAAGTCGACCATCCAAGAGGTTCGGCAAACAGCACATACCCGCAAACGGCGCCAAACGGCACCTCCAGCATGCTAATGCTCCCCACCTTGGCCGAAGCGATATACTCCAAAGCCTTGTTTGTAATGGTATGAGCGGAAACGGCAAATAGCCCAATAGCAATCAGCCAGCCCATCCCCGGCAAGGAGATCGAAAATCCGATGCTGGGATGAAAAAGCGGCACAAGGCTGATCAGCGTACTCGTTACACTAATATAAAATATCGGACTCAGGGGACTGTTCACGGCACTGACTCGCCGAACCAGAGTCATGGTCAAGCCCATACTTGTAGAAGCCCCCAATCCAGCCAGGTGACCGATTTCAAGAACCAGATTTCCGTACTGGCCGGACCAGAGCGTAAGCCCGGTCCCTATAAAGGCCAGGCCGATGCAAAACCAATTCCAAGGCGAATTGGTGTCAGAGGTCAACCAGGGAGAGATCAGGGCAGCCACAACCGGATAAGTGTAAAACAGGATCAGGGCCTGGAACAACGGGATGCGCAGGAGGGCCACTGTCAGGCAGAAAATGCCGGCGCTTCCTGTGAAGCTCAGCAGAAGCAGGACGCCCTTTTTCCGGCCGGCCAAACGCACGCCGGTACTTTTGGCCAGCAATATCAGTAAGATTACGGAGAACAGGCTGCGGCCGAATATCATGTGCCAGATCGTCAGATAGGAATCGGAAAATCGTATGACGACATTCAGGCAGGAAAACAAGACCGCGGCAAAAACCGCCAGGGCCGCGCCCCGAAAAGCCGGCCTGTCTGTGAATAATGAGATGGACGCCGATTTATTGTTCAATGCTGCAGATCCTCCCTGCTGGAAAATAACGGTTTCGATGGCCGAGTTTGCCTGACAATGAGAAGCATTGATCTTAAACTCAAGGGCGTGCCCGGTCAATGGATGGATCGAACCTCCACGGCGCCTAATCTAAACCGGACAATTCATGTGCTACAACTGCGGACATTTTATGTGCTCCCAACAATGCGTCGTATCGACTCATGACACACAAAGCAAAGTCGGATATAATGGTTTCCGAAAAAGGAAAATTCTGATCACCTGAAAAGCCATGAGAAAGGAGCAATCCCATGACCGAATATCTCATAGTGGGAAATGGTGTGGCCGGGACCACGGCGGCCGAGCAGATCCGCAAGCAGGACCAAGACGGCCGGATCACAATTGTAGCCAACGAGGACCTGCCTTTTTATTGGCGCATCCAGCTGAACGAGTTGATATCCGGGGAAAAAGCCGAAGAGAACCTGGTGGCGAAAGACAAGGGCTGGTATCAGAAACAACAGATCCACCTTGAGTTGAACACCCTTATCACCGGAGGTGATGCGGATAAACACACACTGATGTCCGAGGACGGCAGGACCTACCCCTATGACAAGCTCTTGCTGGCAACAGGCAGTCACTCATTTGTCCCGCCCATAAACGGGTCGGACAAAGAAGGTGTCTTCACTCTTCGCAGCGTGGCCGATGCAAGGGCTATTAAGGGGCATGCAGCAAGGACCGGAGACGTGGTGCTCATCGGCGGAGGCCTGCTTGGTCTCGAGGCCGGTCATGCCCTTCGCAAGCTTGATAAAGGAGTCACCGTGGTGGAGTTCTTCCCCAGGCTGCTTCCCCGCCAGCTCGACGACGAAGGCGCCTCCCGTCTCCAGGCTGTTTTGGAGGAAATGGGCTTTGCCTTCAGGCTGGGGGCGAAGACCGAAGAAATCACCGGGGTCGATTCCGTTGAAGGTGTGAGGCTGGAAGGCGGTGAACTGCTGGATGCAGGCATGGTACTTGTCTCGGCCGGTGTACGACCCAACTTGGAACTCGCTCAAACCCTGGGCCTGGAAACCGACAAGGGGGTAAAGGTCAATGAACGCCTCCAGACCGGCAGGCCTGAGATCTTTGCCGCAGGCGACTTGGTCGAGTGGAAAGGCATGCCCTATGGGATCTGGCCCGCAGCTATGGAACAAGGCAAGATCGCCGGGGCCAACATGGCAGGTGGAGACTTGACCTATGAAGGCACTACTATGGCCAACAACCTCAAGGTGGTAGGCATCGAGCTGGCTTCCGCGGGGGAAATCGACGCCGAAGGCAAGCACGAATCCCGAACACTCCAGACCGGGAAAATCTACAAGAAGGTCGTGTTCGAGGGCAACCGGATCATAGGCTGCATCATGCTGGGTGACATCAAGGGTTTCAACCGCATCACCAAGGCGATGAAGGGAAAAGAAGACATATCAGGCATGATGGACAGTATCCTTCCCGAGTGGGCGTCCTGACAGGGAGTAATAACCCTTGACCGTGTGCGGGCGGCCGCCGGACAGGGCCGCTTCCACAGCGTCGGGCGGACCGTTTCACGCCCTGCCTTCCGTACGCCCCACAAGGAAGAACACTAACCCGAGAATCAAGAGGGCACCCAGCAGGAGCCCGAAGGTGACGGGATCCTGCTTGTCGAAGCTAGCCACGAAGATCTTCCGAATGAACGCCGCCAGAGCCAGTTCCACGAAGACAACCACACGGAACTTACCGCCCCGCAGGTGCTTGACCTCCGTGTGAAGCAGCTCGATAAGCATCCACAGGATCAAGAGGGATCCCAGGGCTTTTATCACACCTTTTTCCAGGTCCCCGGTGAACGCGTAAAACACGTCGGAGGCGAAGAGGCTGGCAAGGCCCACGGCCATGATCACAAGCCCGATTGTGAGGATCAGGTTGAGTCCCTGCACAAACCGCTCGGACCACTGAATCAGTGCGGACTCCACGCGGTAGGACAGAAAGACCTTCTTGAGTTCCGCCTCGCGGTAAGACCCCGTCATTATGTCCAGGCTTATATCGAGTACCTTGTTCAGGGTCTCAATAAGGTCCTCCTGCACGCTTCGTTCGGGAACGGCCGCGATCACGTGACGGAGGCAGTAGGTCCTGATGAAGTTCATGGAGGCGTTAACATGATGTCCTGCAAGGCCGATCTTTACGTGCACCGCTCCTATCCTTGCCAGACGAATCAGCAGCCTGCGATCATAGGGGCCGGTCAGTACCAGACGAAACCAGTCCTTGGTGGTTTCGTGACGACGCTTCACAGCATTGGCATTGGAGAAATAGGACGCAGTTCGAGGATCCGCCAGCAGATACTCATAAAAGTCCCGGGCCAGTTCGTCCGATTGTGGAAGAAGAATATCGGCCAGTCTCGGCAGGTTCTTTTCGTCGATCTCCGAAAACTGGTAGCCTTTCCTGATGTCGTCCATTGTTTCCATGAGTATTTATCCTCGAACATGAAAAGCTTAAAAAAATTTTGCGCCTTCAGGTTAAAAATCCGCTATTATTCGGATATCTGTCAAGCCTTTCGTCCGGAGCCGCGTCAGAGGGGAGGGGTTCGGCCCGGAAAAAGATCCGAAAACAAAGAAAAAAGGCCTTCAAGGGGTTGAAGTCCTTGAAGGCCTTTAATGCTTTGCTGGAGGCGGCAACCGGATTCGAACCGGTGAATAACGGTTTTGCAGACCGCTG
>CAZEIA010000131.1:0-10172 GCA_964512335.1 uncultured Desulfobacterales bacterium | reverse complement strand
AAGAGCCAGTTGTAAGGTGTGAGGCGATCCGTTACGTTCCGTCTATCGCTCCAGTCGGATTCCTTGACCCTGGACGGGTACATTTTTGGAAAGGGTTTTTCAGGCTCGGGATACTTGGCCTCATTGGCCCAGGTGCAAGCCTCAACACATGCCTCGCACCCGATGCACTTTCGTATGTCGATCAATGTGGCGAGCTCTTTTGAAGAGGCCCCCTTCACAGCATTGGGTAAGGGGATGCGTGATACACTAAGAGCACCTGCAGCGGCCAGGCCTGACTTTATGAAGTTCCTTCTCGATATATCCTGTGACATGATCTGCTCCACCCATGAGAATTCGCTTTAATAGTCAAGAGACGATTCAGCCTCAAAGGTTTCACGTTCCCTCTCGATGCCTCAGGAATCCATCGATGCGAGGGGATTTTGGGGCAGGCAATCAGGCGCGCGTCGGTCCACCCTGGGTGATGCACTCTCGAAGAGAGGCCCTCAGGCGGAGCTTTATGTCGGCAGGGATCGTTTCTCGGGGCAAACGCTTCAATACTTCTAAAGTTTTTTGTAGGGATTCAAAGCACTTGCGGCAATCAGGACATTCCCTCAAATGGGCGCGTATTTCCTCGCAGGTTGCCTCGTCCAGCTCGCCGTCCAGGAACTCCGATATGTGCTCAACATGTTTAGTGCAGCCTTCATGCATGAGGGACGTCCTTTCGATAACGTTCGGATATTTTTTGTCTCAGGAAGAGCCTTGCCCTGTGTAATCTGGTCTTCACCGCCTGAGGCGTGATATCCATTATGGTGGCAGTCTCCTCCGTGCTGAACCCTTCCATATCCCTCAGGTTGAACACCATGCGGTACATCGGCGGGAGATCGTGTACCGCCTCTTGGATTACGGCCTTGAGCTCGCTTCTAAGCAGATTCTCCGAAGGGTCTTCGGCCCAGTTCGGAATTTCGAATCGGCCCGCCGCGCCGTCTTCAGGCAGAAGATCTTCAAGGCTGAGTTCGTAGTCGGGTTCGCACTTTTTCTTCCTGCGCATTCGAAAGCATGCGTTAGCTGCGATCTTATACAGCCAGTTCTTGAGACTGGTCTCTTCGCGGAAACTTTCCAGGTACCTGAAAGCGCTAAGAAATGTATCCTGAATGATGTCCTCTGCATCCTGCTTTTGACCGCACATGCGGAGCCCGAAGTTATAAAGGGCGTCCTCGTATCGGCTGATGATCTCCTCCATGGCGTCTGCATCACCCTGTTTGAACCGCTCAATGAGGCGATGTTCATCCGCAGTGGTGGCGAGTCCGTTCATAAATAATGATCCCGATTTCTCATGAAGGTTTCAGAGGTTTTATTCATGCCCTCTGTCTAAGATCCAGAACCGTTTATCACACAAACCCCTTCGATGCAATGAAGCCGCCTGGGCCTTGCCGCGGGGTAGCTTAAGCCCTTAGTATTTCAATTTAATCATTATTCCCACGAAGGGCTCAAGGTTTTCTCGGCATCCTGGTCTGTGACAAATCAGTCGGAGTGCTTGGGCTCGAACGGGATGGTCAGTTCATACACGCCCGAGTCCATGACCATCTTGACCGGGTACGGTGACTTTTCAAACACCTTGAGCATTGCCTTGTTGGAGGCGAGGACATCGGCCGTGAAACCCTGGATCCCTCTCTCCTGAGCGATCTTGATCAGGTTCAGAAAAAGGAAAGTGGCTATGCCCTTTCCTTTGTAGGACTCGTCCACTACGAAGGCTATGTCGGCGTATGGGCTGTCGCCTGAAAGCGCGTAACGCCCTTCTGCCACGATTCGTCCCTCTCCCGGTTCCCCCACCAGGCCCACCATGGACATGGTGTTACGGTAGTCAATGTTCACGTATTCCTGCATTTTTTTGTGGGGCATGGTCTTGACCGGGGAGAAGTACCGGTAATAGACCGACTCATCTGAGAAGCGGTAGAAAAGGCGCCGCATCTCGTCAACATCCGAGGCGCGGATGGGACGAAAACGGATCTCGATACCTTCCTTGAAGGTTTCGGTGCAGGTGAGTTCGTCAGGGTAGTGACGGCTTTGCTCTGCATGGTAAACCTGATCCTTGAAAAGTATGCGTTCGTCCTTGGCCTTGCGGACGAGCTCCGCCCTGTCGTCAGGATGGGCGATATCGATCAGGGCCAGGGCGCGTTCCCGGATGGTCCTGCCGGTCAGCGAGGCGATTCCGTATTCCGTAACGACCAGGTCCAGGGCCTCGCGTGCCGAGAACTGGTTGGGATAGTCCACCACCGATAGGACTATGTTGGGCTCGCCTTGAAGGTTTCGACTGGGCAGGCCGAAGATCGTACGCCCTCCGCGAGACAGGGCCGCTCCCTTGAAGAGCTCCTGCGCTTCACCAGGCCCGGTTCCTACATTTCCCCGGCCGTGAGGCAGGGCGATGCCGCCTGTAAGGTCGATCTTGCGGGCCGGGAGTACCACCATGAACCGGTCGTTCCTCCCCGTGCGAACCGGATCTCCCACAACGTCGATGCCCTGGAATTCCAGCAGGGGATTATTGTCGAGCCATGACATGAGTTCCTGGGTTCCCAAGGCGTAGGATGCCACTGACTTCCCTTTGAAGTTCGCCTTCTTCCGGTTGGTGACCGCACCGCTGCGGATGAGTTCCATCAGGGGATCGGTGAAGAAAGGGGAGTGGACCCCTAGGTGGCGCTTGCGTGAAAGATGCCTGCCCAGGGCGTCGAACAGGGGCCCGACGGAAAACGCTATGCAGCTTCCATCTTGAATGAGGGAGGCCATGTTCCGCCCAATCTTGTCATGGACCTCGTCCATCGGCCATCGGGGAAAAGTGATGGGGGGATCCGAGCTCTCCACGAGTAGATGGAACTCGGACTCATGCACGAAGGTGTCGCCCATGGTTCGAGGAATGGTGTTATTGACTTCGCCTACTACCAGTGAGGCCTGGTTCATGGCCTCCCGGGCCACGTCCACCGCCGGCCCCAGGCTGGCGTAGCCTGATTCGTCAAACGGGGTTATCTGAACGAAGGCCACATCGATGTCGATAGTGCCGGAATCAATGAGCAGCGGCACCCGTGAGAAAGGGCAGGGGATTAGGTCCACGCGTCCCTCTCGAATGGCATGGCTGGCGACCCATCCGGAAAAGAAGGTCTTGAGGCGGAACTTGTCCGTGTACTTGTCCGCAATGGATATGGTCTCCCCCAGGCTCACAAGCTGAATGAGTTCCAGGTCCCGGAGGTTGGAGGCCTTGGAGGCCATAAGAGCCCTGATCAGGCTGCGTGGTTCACCCACCCCGGTTCCCAGGAAGATACTCATGCCGGGGCGGATGTTTGAAAGGACTTTGTCGTGGGGTGTGATCTTGTCTTTCCATTCGGGTTCAGTGGGCATCATTATACTCCTTTATCAGTCCAGGCGGAACGCACCGGCTCATGGGAGCCGGTATCCTTCGGGCGCAGGTCTCCCGTCCACGTGGACGAGGTTGTCCCGGCCGAGGGCGAACCGGCCTCGAGCGATCATCTCTACAGTGAGAGGGAAGATCTTCCAGTCTCCTGCTTCCTTCAGGCGTTCCTGGTGCTCGTCCGCCACTCGGGCAAGATGTTCAGGGTCGGCCTTGAGGGCTTCGAGCTCGAGGGGAAGTGACACCGGAACTGGTTCGGAAACAACAAGGAGGGGGCCGGTATCCACACCCCTGTCGGTCCAGAGGGTCGAGGAGCGCAATTGGGTTTCCCCCGCGGCTATTGCGTCGATAACGGCGTGGTCACCCACGTACCTGCGGGTGCCGTCCGGGTTCTTGATGGAGAGATCCGCAGGGTGGACATTGACGCACCCTTCCAGCGTGGTGTAACTCATGTATCCGCCCAGGGCGATCACGTCGATTTCAAAGGCTCTGGTCAGGATTGCGGGTACGCGGTCAAAGGTCTCGCGGGCAGCCCGTCCTTCCGGGGTGTTAACACTTCGACACAGGCCCCGGAGGCGGTGGAAGGCCCTTATGTCGTAGCCGGCATAGGGGAGTCCATACTCCAGCGCTATGGCCTCGCCGCGCGACGCCCCATCCGAGCGGTCCGAGAAAATAAAGACCACTTCAAAGGGCGGCGTCCCTTCCTTCTTTCGGAGGACTTTCTCCTGTTCGAGCAGTTTGACGATGTTAGTCCCGGACCCGGACATGAAGGCGGCTACGCGCATGGGCCGGCCCGCTTTGATGGGGTCGAACAGTGGAATAAGGTCCATGATGCTTCCTCCGGACGTTGTGGAACCTGAAAAACCGGTGTTGTGAAAAAGGTCCTTTTGCCCGCCGGTCGAGCAGGATTGTTTGAATTAAGAATACCATGATGAGAGCGAAGGAACCAGGCGATCCTTGACAAACCAGCGGACGCTTTCTATTACAGGATTACATAAATTGAATCTCCCGCCAAGACGCAAAGACGTATCTTTTGCCTTTGCGGTCTTTGGGCTTTGCGAGATAATCTGTCTTTTTTCTTTCAAGAGTATAAGAAGTCGGCAGAACATGGCACAAAAACCGAAGGCCGTCAGGAGGAGATGATCCTCAATGGAACTCATGCCCCGTTGCCGTGACAAAGTGATCCGCCTGATGGAAAAAGGGGTGGATATCCCGAATCCCCTTTCCATTGACCTGGACGAACATGTAGACCCGGATCGAATTTCGGGTGACGGGGTGCGCATCGAGGCCGGATGCCGAATACTCGGGGGGGAGACGGTCATCTCTTCAGGGGTGCGGCTCGGCAATGAGGGTCCGGTCACCGTGGATAACTGTCAGATCGGCTCCGGCGTCGAGCTCAAGGGCGGGTATGCTCGGGAGGCCACGTTCCTGGACCGCTCTTCCATGGGGCTGGGAGCGCACGTACGCGAAGGGTGCCTCCTGGAAGAGGAGTCCTCCGGTGCCCACTGCGTGGGTCTCAAGCAAACCATCCTTTTTCCCTTTGTCACCCTCGGGAGCCTGGTCAACTTCTGCGACTGCCTCATGGCGGGAGGGACGAGCCGCCGTAATCACAGCGAGGTGGGCAGTTCGTACATACACTTCAACTTCACCCCGGACGGGGAGAAGACCACCCCGTCACTCATGGGAGATGTGCCAAGGGGCGTGATGCTGAACAGGCGTCCTATTTTCCTTGGAGGGCAGGGAGGCATGGTAGGGCCTTGCAGGGTCGAGTATGGGACCGTGGTGGCGGCAGGGACCATACTGCGGCGTGATCTTCTGGAAGAGGACAAACTGTTTGTCGGGAACTCGCCCCGCGGAGGGGTTTTCGGTTTTGTCCCCCGGGCGTATGCAGGCTCGGGGAAAGTTGTGGAGAAGAACATCCGCTATCTCGCCAACCTGGTCGCCCTGGAGCAGTGGTACGATCATGTGCGCAGACCGTTTATGGAAGGTCGGGAATTCGGCGGCCTCATCTGTGCAGGGGCCCGAAAGAGGCTCAGGTCGGCGAAGGCCGAGCGCATCAAGCGACTTCGCGCCATGATTCAAAATATGAAGGAATCTCCGGGCCCAAGGGATGAAGAGGGCGTATCCGCGCAGGGAAGGCGGGAGCTAATCGAGCGATTCGACGAGATCGCAATGCTCTTTGAGGCTGAGGCGTCTTCAGGGGGTTCGGAACAGGACAGGGAAGCGTTTTTACAGTTCATCGGCGATAGCCTTCATCAGGGGGGGGCTTATTTGGAGGCCGTCCGGGCACTTTCCCGGGACGCCTCGGATATGGGGACGCGATGGCTCCAGGGGATAGTCGAAGATCTGTGCAGGCGGACCTCCTCCCTGGTCCCGGGTCTCAGGATATTCAGGCACAGGGACTCCTGATTCAGATATGTTGGGTGATTGCTAATGGGACGACTTTTCGGAACAGACGGGATACGCGGCGAGGCCAATCTCCCTCCCATGGACGGGCCCACGGGGTTCGCTCTGGGACGCGCCGTGGTTCGTACCCTTGGCAGAGGGTCTGGCCGAACTCGAGTGCTCCTGGGAAAGGACACGCGACAATCAGGTGATATGCTCGAGAGCGCGGTGGCCTCAGGCGCAGCCTCTGAAGGAGGCGATGTACTGCTGGCAGGTGTGCTGCCTACTCCGGGTACGGCTTTTCTTGTGCGGGAGATGAACGCCGATGCCGGGGTCATGATTTCCGCATCCCACAATCCCTTTCAGGACAACGGTTTTAAGGTGTTCTCCTCCAGAGGTATGAAGCTCTCCGGCGGGGAAGAGGAGGCCCTTGAAGCCGCCGTTCTGGATAAGTCGCCTGCCATGACGCCGGTCAGGGCGGCTGACGTCGGCAGGATTGGTTTTCTGGATGACGGACGGGACAGGTATAGGGCCTTTCTTAAAAGGACGTTCCCTCCCGGCTTCACCCTTAAAGGTCTTCGCATAGTCCTGGACACTGCCAACGGGGCGGCCTTTTTAACGGCTCCTGCGCTTTTTCGGGGGCTAGGGGCCCAGGTGGATGTGATTCACGACCGCCCTGACGGAAAAAACATCAACGATGGATGCGGGTCGGAGCATACCGGGGACCTGGAAGAGCGTGTTCGCCGGACCGGGGCCAACGTTGGCCTGGCCTTTGACGGGGATGCTGACCGACTCATCGCGGTGGACGAGACAGGCCGGCGTCTCACGGGCGATCAGGTCTTGATGATTCTGGCACGGGACCTTCAGGAAAAAGGGGCGCTGAAGGGAAACCTGCTTGTAACCACGGTCATGAGCAACCAGGGCCTGGTCGAGGCGTGCAGGCGTCTCGGTATTCGACACCATGCCTCCATGGTGGGAGACCGGTTGGTGCTCGAAGACATGCATCGCCTGGGTGCGGTGCTCGGAGGGGAGGACTCGGGGCACATTATCTTTCTGGAACATCACACCACCGGCGACGGCATACTGAGCGGACTGCAGCTCCTCGCCTGCACGGCAGGCAAGGGCATCCCTCTGTCCGAGGCGGCCTCGGTCATGGAGGTCTTTCCTCAGGTGCTTGTAAACGTGGAGGTTTCAGCCAAGCCCGACCTGTTGGAAATCCCTGAAACGGCCGCCGTAATACGTGGTGTGGAGGCGGAGCTGGGGGGGCGCGGCAGGGTCCTGGTTCGGTACTCCGGGACTCAGAGTGTCTGCCGGGTCATGGTGGAGGGATCGAACCTTGAAACCGCCCGGGAGGCCTGCGGGCGAATCGTCCAGGCGGTTAAGAAGGTTGCGGGGTAATCCGCATCGAACCGCCTGGAGTCCCCGTTTTACCTTGACCCCCCCAGGGTGTTTCCTTATAGTAACCGCTTGATTACCCGTTGCGCCGGATTGAAAGTGATAATGAAGCGCCGTGCGGCGTTGATGTGAAATCGATGCGGAAAACGGGACCGGTTCAAACGGCATTTGTACTGGCGATAGTAGTTTAATATGGGGAGGTTTTTTATGGGAAAAGTTGGAATAATCGGGGTAGGACAAAGCTCCTTTGTCCGTGGATACCCCGGCTCCGTTCGGGAGCTGGCCTTTGAGGGATTCAAGGATGCCATGACGGATGCGGATATTTCCACCAAGGACATTGGTGCGTCCGTGGTCTGCTCGGCACCCGAGTACGACAAGCAGCGATCCCCGGCGGGGGTGTTCGCCGAATACCTGGGACTCACCCCTCAGCCCACCTTCTATGTGGAGACGCTTTGTTCCTCCAGCAGCATGGGACTGAGGCTGGCCTACAGCCTTGTCAAGGCCGGACTGCACGATTCAGTGGCCGTGGTCGGGTTCCAGAAGATGAGCGAGATCAGTTCCGCCGAGAGCCAGGAGCGCATGGGCCGCGGCGCAGATATCCAGTGGGAGAGCCCCTTTGGAACCATGATGCCCGCCTATTACGCCATGTACGCACGGAACTACATGGCCACCTATGGGGCCACACCCGAGGACCTGGCCCTGATCCGGGTGAAGGCCTCCACTTACGGCCAGATCAATGAAAAGGCGGTGTATCGAAAGCCCGTCGCCCTCGAGATGTTCTCCGATCCGAAGAACCCCATGTCGGGTCCGGTGGCGAGCCCCCTCAGGGTGGGTGACTGCTGCGCCAATGCGGACGGCAGCTCATGCATCATCGTGGCCAACGAGGAGAAGGCCAAGGCCTTGAGCGAAAAGCCGGTCTGGATCCTTGGGCTGGGTGCCGCGTCGACGGCTGTAAATCTGGCGGGAAGGGATAAGTTCAACGGTCTTACCGTGGGAATAGAGGCGGGCCGGCAGGCTTACGAAATGGCCGGTATCACTCCCAAAGACATTGACGTGGCCGAGGTGCATGACTGCTTCACAATCGCGGAAATGATGGCCTATGAGAACCTTGGTTTTGCCGAGCCCGGGGAAGGCAGGGACCTGATCCGCGGGAAGGAAACCTACAAGGAGGGTAGCATCCCTGTCAACGTGGACGGAGGCCTCCTCAGCAAGGGACACCCCATCGGAGCTACGGGCGGCTCCCAGATCCGCACTATTGTTCTCCAGCTCCGTGGCGAGGCCGGCGACATGCAGGTGAAGGACCCGGAGATCGGCCTTGTACACAACATCGGGGGTGTGGGCCTGTACGGAAACGTGACCATTCTCGGGAGGTAACCCATGGGAAATAAAAAAGAGATAGACGCACGATTCAGCAAGTTCGGGACGGTCACCTTCACCGCCACCACCAAGGTAAACGATTTTATAGATTACCTGGAAAAAGGCAAGGTTATGGGGACCCGTTGCAAGGACTGCGGCATGATGTTCTTTCCGCCCAGGGCGGACTGCTACAAGTGCCTTGCCGGCAACATGGAGTGGTTCGAGGTGAGCGGCAAGGGAAAGCTCGTCAGTTACAGTAAGCTGGAGTATGCGCCGCAGGGATTCGGAGACGATCTGCCCTACTCCATAGCACTGCTTGACTACGGGGACTACAAGGTTTTCGGTCGAATCGCAAACAACGTCCCGGAGGAAGAGATCGAGGTGGGGATGGAACTGGAGACAGTGGCCAATGAACTGCCCAACGGTCAGCTCAACTACGTCTTCCAGAAGCCCGCCTGATGAAAAAGGCCGCCCCGGCATGCTCGAGGGGCGGCCTCCCTTCCCCTGCAAAACACGACAATTGAGTTCTTTTCACATCGTGATCAAGCCGCCCACCCATTTGCCTTCGGACTGGATAGAAGTCACCCTCCAAACGGATCCGGTGACCCGCGAGGCCGTGAGCGACTTCCTCATGGACATGCCCGGGTGCGAGGGTGTGCTGGTGGACGAGTCCGATGCCCCGGTTCTAAAGGCATATCTCCCGGGTGAAGGGACCTCCACGGAAAAGCTCAGGCTTGGCATCGAGGCGTTCCTGTCCAGGCTCGCCTCCTTTTTCCCAGGTGCCGGGCCTTCCTCTTTCCGTCTGGACCGGATTCGGGACCAGGACTGGCGCACGGCCTGGCGAAAACACTTTCGTCCGGTGCAAGTAACCCCCCGGCTCCTCATCCTGCCGGCCTGGGATCCAGTCCCCGCCAAACACATGGGCCACATCCTTCGCATGGACCCCGGGCCCGCCTTCGGAACAGGCACTCATCCCACCACGCGCATGTGTCTTCAGGCCATGGAGGACTTCGCTCCCAAAGGTCCTTTCAGCCTCCTGGACGTAGGTACGGGCAGCGGCATCCTTGCCATGTATGGAGTCCTGCTCGGGGCGTCGCCCGTGGAGGCCGTGGACGTTGACGAGACGGCCTTGCGCTGGGCGGAGTGGAACCTAGATCTCAACGGTCTGAAGGGGTCGGTTCGGCTGTCATCGAATCCTATGGACAAATGCAACACGCGTTTTTCCATGGTCACGGCCAACCTGGTTCTGGACGTGATTCTGGATCTCATGCCCGGTTTCGCCGGCGTGGTCGGTCCAGGGGGGATCCTGGTTCTGTCCGGCCTTCTGGGGGAACAAATCGGAATTGTCACGCCTGCCCTGTCTCTAAGCGGGTTCGAGGTGGCGGGCGAGCTACGAGAGGAGGAGTGGGCTTGCATTGTGACTAGACCACATGAAAAAGCCCCCTCAAAGAAAGGGGTTCGGTCTTGAGACGGTTTTTCGTGGATCGAATTCATTCGGAGGGAAGCATTGTCCGGGTGACCGGCACCGAGGCCAGGCACATGACCCGCGTGCTGCGAATGGGGCCGGGCGACCGCCTCGTGATCATGGACGATACCGGGGCGCGATACCAGGCCGTGATAAGCTCTGTTTCACAGGGCGAAGTTATGCTTATGCTCGAGC
>CAZEIA010000130.1:0-10235 GCA_964512335.1 uncultured Desulfobacterales bacterium | reverse complement strand
CGTCAAGGGAAAGACCCTTGATCTGTGCCAAGAATACGGAATCACCGGCATGCACGTGAGCCTGTCGGACGAGCGCGATTACGCCGTCGCCATGGTGGTCCTGGAAGGATGAAGAGAAAAATAATATATTCAACCGCCTCGGACCGGGAAACCATAAGCTTGGGCCGAAGCCTGGGCGTCCTGCTGGCCGGCGGGGATGTAGTTGCGGTCACCGGCCCCTTGGGAGGCGGAAAGACCTGGTTCGCCAAGGGGGTCGGGGCCGGCCTCGGAGTTCCCGAACGGATGGTGATCACCAGCCCGTCCTTCGCGCTGGTGAATGAGTATCAGGCGGGGAACACATTCTACCACATGGACCTGTATCGGCTGGAGGGGCTGGAGGAAATACTCTCCGCGGGACTCGAGGAGTACCTTCGCGGAGACGGCGTCGCCCTCGTGGAGTGGGCAGATCGCTGTCCGGAAATCATCCCCGCATGGGCCGTCCATGTGAGCATCGTTATATCGGACCGTGAAGCAAGGCGAATCACCTTCTCGGGCGGACACCCAAGGTCCGTGGAAATCCTTGGAGCCATGACATGAAAGCTCGAACTTTGTCGAATCCATGGGGCAGGAAATCCGCTTGATTCCTGGTTTTTTGTCTTTGACTTCCTTCGTGATCTTCGTGCCGTTCGTGGTGAGGCTTTAACTTTTTTTCTCGATCAAAACCACCGGCCGACCTGCCGGCGGCGAGGAGCAAAATGGCATTAATCGTTCAAAAGTACGGAGGCACTTCGGTCGGGAGCATCGAAAAAATCCGCGGGGTCGCCGAGAGGGTCCTGGAGTACCATCGAGACGGGCACCGCATGGTAGTGGTCCTCTCCGCCATGGCCGGTCAGACCGACAGCCTCATCAAGTTGGCTCGACAGATGACAGACGATCCAGACCCACGGGAACTGGATGTGCTCATGTCAACGGGCGAACAGGTTGCCGTGGCCCTTTTCGCCATGGCCGTCAAGTCGCTCGGATATGACGCACTCTCACTTCTCGCATTTCAGGCCTCCATACACACGGACCGGCTTTACGGCAAGGCACACATCCGGGATATCAATACCCAACGCATACTGAGAGAACTGGAGAATAACAGAATCATCTCTGTGGCCGGCTTCCAGGGGCTGGACTCCGACGGGAATATCACCACCCTGGGCCGGGGCGGGTCGGACACTACCGCCGTGGCGCTGGCGGCCTCCCTGAACGCCGACTGCTGCGAAATCTTTACCGACGTGGACGGGGTTTACACCACCGACCCTAATGTCTGTCCAAAGGCAAGGAAAATGGCGCGTATATCCTATGAGGAAATGCTCGAGATGGCCAGCCTGGGGGCCAAGGTCCTTGAAATCCGTGCCGTCGAGTTCGCCAAAAAATTCAACGTTCCAATCCACGTTCGTTCCACTTTCAGCAGGGAGGAAGGGACCATGGTCATTGCCGAGACAAAGGACATGGAAAAGCTGATCGTCTCCAGCGTTGCCTACAATAAGAACGAGGCCCGGGTAACCATCAAGAAGGTGCCTGACCGGCCCGGGATCGCAGCAAGGATCTTTGAGCCGGTTTTTGATTCCGGAATAGTCGTGGACATGATACTCCAGAATACCAGCGAAGATGGGATCACGGACCTGACATTCACCGTTCCGAAACCCGATTTCCTCAAGACCATGAAGCTGGTGAGCAAGGTGGCGGGGGAGATAGAGGCGGAAAAGGTGCTGGGCGACGAAGACATCGCAAAGGTTTCCGTGATCGGGGTAGGGATGCGCAGCCACGCCGGTGTGGCCATGAAGATGTTCCACACCCTTGCGGCCGAAAACATCAACGTGATGATGATCAGCACGTCCGAAATCAAGATATCCTGTGTGATCGAGGAAAAGTACACAGAACTGGCCGTCCGGGTACTCCATGAGGCCTTCGGGCTGGACAATGAAGCCGCTGAAGAAAAGTGACGATGTCGGTGCATGCCTGGCATTGCTCCTGCTGATCCTGGGCCTGGGGCTGATGGACTCGTTTATACCGGAGTACTCCCCACCGCCTCTTCCCTGCAGTAAACCAAGGTTCGTGGAGGCTGCAGGAGATGTGCCTTACCCGGGCGTATACGGCTTCTGCGGCACCCCCGCAACAGCTTCCACCCCGGCTGTGAGGTCGGCCGGGAAAGATCACCGGAGCATATTGAAAGTCCTTGAAAAATCCGGCCTTCATTCCGGCGCCAAGGTGGTATTCATAGACCGCCCGGGGGAAGAAAAGGACTGCAGGATCGAAGGGATGAGTGCGTTTTACCTGTTGACACTGGGGATGTCCGTCCCGATCAACCGCTGCAGTCTGGTGGAACTCACCGCGCTCCCAGGGATCGGGCCCGGTCTTGCTCGGGCCATCGTGGAGTACCGGGAGCGGGCTGACGGATTCGAACGGGTTGAAGATCTGCTGAGAGTCCGTGGCATCGGCCCCCGGACCCTGAAGCGATTAAAACCCCACATCACCGTTCAGCGAACAGCCGGCTTCACCGGCCCCTCATAAGCTGAACGCCGGCCGAAACAAAGCCCACAAGTGAATGGAGGACCCATGAGAATCAGACGAGGCATACCCGATTGGGTGGTCGGAGTGATCGTCACGGCCTTTTTCGTGTTCATCACCGTGACAGGGGTCCTGGACTTCACCGACTCGATCGAGAAAAAGACGTTCGATTTCCGGGCCAGGCTCGCGGCGCCGTCTGAAAGAAACCCTGATATAGAGATCGTGGCCATCACTGATGACGACCTCTCCGAACTCGGCCGCTTCCCGTGGCCCAGAGACGTTATCGCACGGGCCGTCCGGAATCTATCTGAGGCCGGAGCCAGGGTGATCGCCATGAACATCCTGTTCCCGGAACCCGAGCAGAGCGAGGGTCTTGAAACGGTTAAAGGACTACGAATGAAATTCGAGTCCTACGGACTGGCCCAGCAGGGCCCGGGCCTTGATTTCTACAGGGATCTCGCCGGCGCCGAAGACCTTCTGGACAAAGACCTTCGGCTTTTCAGCGCCATTAACGAGGCCGGCAACGTAGTGCTTCCGGTCTACTTCGACACCCTCAGCACAGGCCGGGACCTCGAACCGCCGGACTTCATAGACAAGTTCGCCTTCACGAACGTCCAAGGCACAAAAGATCCATGGGGTATATCCAGCACCATCTGGCTCGACAAGGTCAACCCCCTGCTCCCTGCATTCGCAGAGGCGGCGTTCGGGATCGGGCATATCAACCTTTTTGCGGACTCGGACGGGTCCATTCGTGACCAGGTCCATGTGATCGGGTATCTCAAGAAAACGTTTTTTCCCTCCTTTCCCATGGCCATCGTCAAGGCCTTCAAGGGGCTGGAGAACGAAGACATTACAGTGACCCTCGGTCAGGGGATTCGAATTCGAACAAGCCCGTCCCACTTTGTATCCGTACCGGTCCGAGACCAGCGGATGGCCACACTGATCAACTGGAATCAAGGCCCGGATGTGGCCTTCCACCGTACTCCATTCACCAAGGTATACAGAAACGAGATCAGGACCCCCCTTTTCCGGGACAAAATAGTAATCATCGGGCCCACCGCCACGGGAATAGCGGACAGATTCGTAACGCCCATCTCGAACCAGCTTCCAGGTGTGGAAGTGGTTGCCAACGCCGTTTCCAACATCCTGAACGAACGTTTCTATTCCAGGCCCGGCTGGATCGGCTTCATCGAGTTCGGCATGCTTCTCCTTTTCGGGCTGTTCATCGCCGCCGTCCTCCCCAGGCTCCGTGCGGCCACCGGAGCACTCACAACCCTGGGCCTCCTAACGGGATACACCGGCGTGGGAATCGCACTCTTTTTCGCCAGGCATGTGTGGCTTCATATTACACCGGCCGTCATACTCCTGATCTCGGGCTACATTCTTGTCATATCCAAGCAATTTTTTATCACTGAAAGGACCAAGGAGAAGGTGGAGGCCGACTCTGTGGAGACCAACAAGATGCTCGGCCTTTCCTTTCAGCAGCAGGGCATGCTGGACCTGGCGCTGGAGAAATTCCGAAAACTCCCCCTGGAGGAGGAAGGCGCCCGAGAACTCCTGTACAACCTGGGCCTGGACTTCGAACGGAAACGTCAATTTTCAAAGGCCCTGTCCACCTACAAACGCATCGTCGAAGACGGGAGAAACTTCAAGGACCTGGATGAACGAATCCCTCGCCTCAAGGGTGCAGAGGCCACCATGATTTTCGGTCCCGGCGGCGGGGGGCACCCGGGCGACATCGGCGCCACGCTTTCGGGCATGGACACCAAGCCCACCTTGGGCCGCTACGAGGTGACGGAAGAACTGGGGCGGGGGGCTATGGGAGTGGTCTACAAGGGCGAGGACCCGAAGATCCACCGGACAGTTGCGATAAAGACCGTCCGTATCTCCGATTTCGATGAGGACATGGTGGACGAAATGAAGGAACGCTTCTTTCGAGAGGCCGAATCGGCGGGTCTTCTCACACATCCCAACATCGTCACGATTTACGATGCCGGTGATGAGCACGACCTTGCCTACATCGCCATGGAATTCCTGGAAGGAGAAGATCTGGAAGGTGCAGTCAAAGAGGGAAATCTCCTTCCCGTGCCGCTGGTGATTCACTTGACCGCCCAAGTGGCCGACGCACTGAGCTACGCCCATGAAAGAGGCATCGTCCATCGTGACATAAAGCCGGCCAATATCATGCGGCTCAAAGGAACAGACGCTGTTAAAGTCACTGATTTCGGAATCGCTCGAATCACTTCCTCTTCCAAGACCAAGACCGGCGTTGTCCTGGGAACCCCATCCTATATGTCCCCGGAACAGGTGGCCGGAAAAAAGGTGGACGGGCGCTCGGACATATTCTCCCTAGGTGTTGTTCTCTTCGAGATGCTGACCGGACATAAGCCCTTTCGCGGTGAAGATATGACCTCGCTTATGTATCAGATCGCCCGGGAGCCTCACCCTTCACCCCGTTCCATCAATCCGCGTATACCTCCTGTGATGGAAAAGATAATTGACAAGGCCCTGGAAAAAGACGTGGAAAAGCGCTATCAGAAAGCCGGACAGATGTCGGAGCATCTTAAGAAGGTCGCAGCCAAAATGGTGGAACTGCAGGCGAAAAAAAAGGCGGTTCCGGTGAAAAGGGAGGTGTCGGTGTCGGTGAGAAGTGAGGAGTGAGCGGGACAAGGGCCGTGTTCGTATTTCGTGGCTCGTGTTGGAAAAAAGGGTCGCGGTTAGGGTGTTTTGGTTTTTAATCCCTCAACACCTCAACACCTTAACACCTCAACACCTATTTACTTATATGAACATAAAGTCAGCAGGAAAAACCCACATAGGGCTCAAAAGGAAGCTCAACGAGGACAACCTCCTGGTGTCGCCTGACCTGGGCCTTTTCATTGTGGCCGACGGCATGGGAGGCCATAAGGCCGGCGACGTGGCAAGCCGAATGGTCGTGGAAACCATGGCCGACTACTGGGGAAAGGTAAGAAACAACCGCCTCCCTTCATTTCTCGAGCCCATTAACAAGGATGTCTCGGACCTCGCAAAGCACTTGATCAACTCCATTTCTCTCTCTAATATAATAATTCATGAGGCCCAGAAAAAGCCCGAGTATCATCGAATGGGGTCGACCGTCACGGCACTCCTTCTGGAAGGCGACTGCATCTGGGCCGCCAACGTGGGCGACAGCAGGATCTATCTGTTCGACCAAGGGCAACGGCTTATTCAGGTCTCCCAGGAACACTCGGTCGAAGCGGAGCAGAAAGCCATGGGACTGACCGACCCCATGGGCTCCACGCACCCCGGGATGAAAAACCTGCTGACAAGGGTTTTGGGGCAGCACAGAAATTTGGATGTTTACATCACCCCTCTCCGGCCCGAGGCCGGGGACATCATCCTGATGTGTTCAGACGGACTCACGAACTATATGAGAGAGCAGGCCATCAACACGGTGCTCGACGATTTTTCCACCTCTCTCGAACGTAAGGCCGACATCCTGATCGACGAAGCGAACCGGGGGGGAGGAGGAGACAATATCACGGTCTTACTCCTGGAAGTACTCGAAGAAGGTAAGTGGAGCAAGTTGAAGAAGAAACTGAAACGCTGAAGGAGACGGGCGAAAGCACCAGGGCATAAATGATCATTCTCGGCATTGACACATCATGCGATGATACCTCAGCCGCAGTCGTTTCGGATCGGGATGGAATCCTTTCCAATGTGATCAACTCCCAGATCGGGCTTCACCACCCATACGGCGGAGTGGTCCCGGAACTGGCCTCGCGTGAGCACGTCCGTAATATTGTGCCAGTGGTGGACAAGGCCCTGGATGATGCAGGTATCGAGCCGGGAGACCTGGACGCCGTGGCCGTCACGGTCGGGCCCGGACTTATCGGCTCACTCCTCGTGGGCCTCCACTACGCACGCGGTCTATCCTGGATCAAAGGTCTGCCTCTCGTCGGTGTGAATCATCTGGAGGGGCACATTCTATCGATCCTGCTGGAGCCCGAGATACCGTCTTTTCCATTTACGGCCCTGACTGTATCGGGAGGGCACACCAGCCTCTATCACGTGGAGCGCCCCGGTATCTACCGAACCCTTGGACAGACCCTGGATGATGCGGCGGGCGAGGCGTTCGACAAGATAGCCAAGCTCCTCGGACTGGGCTATCCGGGGGGGCCTGTTATTGAAAAAACGGCCTCAGGAGGCAGGGGGGATCGAATCAACTTCCCGCGGGCCATGATGGGGAACGAGTCCCTCGACTTCAGCTTCAGCGGGCTTAAAACCGCCGTGGGCCTTTTCGTGGAACGCTGGAGCAGGGTCCGGGAAGATAAGAACGGGATCCAGTTGGAAGACATTGCCGCGTCTTTTCAGGAGGCGGTCATAGACGTCCTCACAGCAAAGCTGTTTGCAGCCGCAGAGCGAACCGGAACCGGATCGGTAGTGGTGGCCGGGGGCGTGGCCTGCAATGGGGCCCTCAGGCGCAGGTTGCAGGAAAAAGGTCATTTAAGGGGAATCCGGGTCTACTGGCCCCACCCGATCCTCTGCACGGACAACGGGGCCATGATCGCCGAAGCTGCGCTCTTTCGCCTGGAAAACGGTGAACGCGCGGATCTCTCCACGGATGTACGATCGAGGTATCCCGTGGATGAACTGCCTCCGGCCATGGGATCAGGAACAAGCCGGACGTGAAATTCTCAAGACAGCTCCAGTATTACTACTGGAGATTCATTCGACTCAAAGGGAATCCAGAAGCGCTCGCCCTGGGAATGGCCTTGGGTATCTTTTCGGGCCTCATGCCTGTTGTGCCGTTCCAGACCGCCCTGGCGATTTTTCTGGCATTACTATTCGGCGGCAGCAAGATCACCGCCGCCCTTGGCACCTGGATAAGCAACCCCCTCAACTGGTACTTCGTATACTACCTTGACTACCGGATCGGGGCGGGCATTCTGGGGCTTCCGGAGAAAAACCGCGGTGTCTCCTCGGTCATAGCGGCTCTGGAGAGGGGCGCGGAAGGCATGGCGGTGGTGAAAACGGTCCTGGGAGCGGGAGGATCCATCATCGCGGCCTTCATCCTGGGCGGGCTTATTCTGGGGCTTCTGCTCGCTTCTCTGTCCTACCCTGTTTTTCTCAAAGTATTCCGCGGAATTCACATGTGGAGGGAGCGCCGGCGGACGTTCAAAAGCCTCTCCCGGAAAATCGATTGACACCATTGTCAGGACTGAGAGCCAAAAAGCGATTCGGGCAGCACTTCCTTAAGGACCGGAGGGTAATCCATGAGATACTGGAACTCTCGGGGCTGGATTCCTCTAACCGTATCCTGGAAATCGGTCCCGGCCGGGGAGCCCTGACGTTTCCTCTGACAGAAAGAGTGGACCACATACTGGCCGTTGAAAAGGACCGCGACCTGGCGACATGGCTTCAGGCGAAGCTGGAGGCTCGAAAGATAAGAAACGCAGAAGTAGTCTGCGGCGACATACTCCGATTCGACTTCAGCATGCTGGACAGCTTTTCATCCGAGAGGATCCATGTAATCGGAAACCTTCCTTATAATGTCAGCACGCCCGTCCTGGAGGCGCTTATCGATCAGCGCCGGAGGTTTAGCCGTGCGATTCTCATGTTTCAGAAAGAGGTTGCAGACCGTCTTGCTGCTTCTCCCGGAGGCCGTGCCTATGGGGCGCTCACCGTCCTTGTGGGCCTTCATGCAACCGTCCGGCGCCTCCTGCGGGTGGGCAAAAAGTCTTTTCACCCGATACCGCGTGTGGACTCCACTGTGGTGGAACTGGATTTCGATCTTCCCCATTCCCCTCAGCCGGCTGACGAAGCAAGGTTCCGTGCCGTGGTCAAAGGGGCCTTCAACCACCGGCGAAAAACCCTGCAAAATGCGCTTCTGGCGTCCTTTCCGGCCTGGGACCGGGATGCGGTGGGCCGAGTCCTGGCTGATTGCCGCATCGAACCCGGACGCCGCGCCGAGACCCTGAGTGTCGATGACTTCCTTCGGCTCAGCGAGGCGTTTCCTCCGACCCAATCCGCCATTCTTGACAAAGAAGACGGCGGGTGATAGTGAGATACGGTTTTACGGATGTCCCCGCGGCTGACGGTTTGCCGGGGCTTCACCGCTGTAACCCGCTTCCCTCTTCGTAGTTTTCCGGCGAATCCTCCTGCGGCGGTATTAATCCCCGGCCTGCTTTGTTATCCGGACTGGACTATGAGGGACCGAGGCTGAACATGCAAACATCCCGTTCCATTCCCCACAACCACATTGTAATCGAAGGCCCTCTGGGTGTGGGGAAGACAAGTCTGGCCCGAATGTTGGCCGAGAAACTCGACGGCGACATACTGCTGGAAGATATCGAAGAAAACCCTTTCCTGGCCGACTTCTATCGAGATCCAAGAAAATATGGGTTTCAGACCCAGATTTTCTTTCTGCTCAGGCGGTACCAGCAAGCCCGGCAATTGGGCCAGATCGGTCTTTTCAACCGTGTCCTCGTTACAGACTATCTGTTCGACAAGGACCGGATATTTGCCGGGACCAATCTGGACGAAAAGGAGTTCTGGCTCTACGATCAACTCTACCGGCTCCTGAAGGGACGCCTGGCATCTCCCGATCTGGTTATTTTCCTCCAGGCGCGGACCGATGTATTGATGGATCGCATTCGAAGACGTGGCCGCAAATTCGAGCGAAACATAGGGACTAAATACCTTGAAGAGATCAACCGCTCGTTCAATGAGTTCTTCTTCAATTACGACGAGGCCCCCCTTCTGGTGGTGAATGCCTCGGAGATCGATTTCGTGAACGTGCCGGAGGATTTCGAAGACCTGGTTTGGCGGATTCGGGGCATGAAATCGGGAACCCAGTATTACGTGCCCATGAAATCCGCTGACTGATGGAAAGAGGAGCTAAACAGGACTCTTCTTCGTGATCTTCGTGTTTTTTGTGGTTGACAATGGTTTCTTCACCACGAAGACCACGAAGAAAAAATCAAAAAAGCAATAGAAAGCAGGAGTTACCAAACAAAATCAATTGACAGTACAAGTCATAAATAGTGTCTCAGACATGCAGGCCCTGAGCGGGCGGATCCGGCTGGCCGGACAAACCATCGCCTTGGTACCCACCATGGGGTTTTTTCATGATGGGCACCTGGAGCTCATGCGTGCGGCGAAAGAGCTTGCCGACACGGTAGTGGTAAGCATCTTCGTGAACCCGACCCAGTTCGCAGAAGGTGAGGATCTGGAGGCCTACCCCCGCGACTTCGAAGGCGACCTGGCCAAGGCCGGATCAGCAGGGGTGGACTACGTGTTTGCGCCGCCGGCCGGGGGCATCTATCCGGAGGGGTTTCAGACCCGTGTCCATGTGGATCGGCTCACAAGGCACCTTTGCGGACCGCTCCGGCCCGGACACTTCGAGGGAGTGACCACTGTAGTGGCCAAGCTGTTCAACATCACAAAGCCGCATGTGGCGGTATTCGGGCAGAAGGACTTTCAGCAGCTCACAGTGATAAGCCGCATGGTCCGTGACCTAAACATGGACATTCGTATCGTCGGTGTCCCTACGGTCCGGCATCCGGACGGCCTGGCCATGAGTTCGCGTAACAGCTATCTGTCCCCCGAGGAACGAGAGGCGGCCTTGTGCCTGAGCCGATCCCTGGCCCTGGCCCAGGAAATGGTGGATGCCGGGGAGAGAGATGCAGCCGTTGTCAGAGCCGCCGTGGAGGAGCACATAC
>CAZEIA010000129.1:5096-10252 GCA_964512335.1 uncultured Desulfobacterales bacterium | reverse complement strand
CTCAATTGCGCACGTTCCGCTTCCAGCAGCAGCTCGGCTTCCTTGCGCTCGGTGATGTCCGACGTCACTCCGAACCAACGGATGTCACCATTGTCAAACACAATGGGAGTGGATTCTATGCGTAACCAACGAAGAGTGCCGTCACCAATGAAGAACTGTCCTTCCCAGGCAAATGGAATCCGGTCGCGAAACGATTCCTGGTTACGTGCCAAAAAATCATCTTGATCATCAGGGTGTACCTGAGAGTTCACCCTCGTGACATCGGATAGAGCATCTTCGCGCTTGATCTGGTGGATTTCGCACCAACGGTTACTGACGTACTCAAATTCTGGCTTTGAGCCACAACCTCTTGGCCGGACCTTTCCTGTACTCATATTGCCAAATGGCTCCAGAACCAGAAAACCAAGAGATTCTTATCGAAATACGGACATTCAGTGAGGGGCAAAATCGGAAGGATTGCAGAGCAATCATGGAAAAGAGCGAATCACAAGGTATTCGTATCGCGCCATCGAAAGGAGCTGAAAAATTTTGAAAGGTGCAGGGGGATATCATCCCCCTGCACCCCCTGTCCAAAAACCCAAAGGACCAAAGGACTCAAATGACCCAATTACCTACGTCTCCGCCTTCTCTCCCTGCCCAATGCACCGAGTCCTGCCAGTCCCGAGGCCAAAAGTAGCACCGTTCCAGGAACAGGCACGGCGGAGACATCTCCGGGGCGAACCGCCAACGCGTAGTTGTGGGAGCTCTTATCGTAGTTGCCCTGGTAGCCGTAGCCGAAATAGAAGTCCCATGCGCTGTGAGGATTGGGAGAATACTCCGTACCCGACCAGTAGAAGTCGGCCAGCAAGTTATCGAAATCAAATGTGTTTTGGAGACCCCAGCCAGACTGCGGACCATTGCCACTGGTGTCGTAATACCCCTTGTTACCCAGCGCTTCGTAAAATAAGTATCCCATTTCGCTTGTGGTGATATTATAGCCTGCCGTTGTCGTGCCATCGTAGCCGTACACATATGAACCGTCCGCCGTCTCCGGCAGCCGCCAACCCGTACTCCAATCAATGGTGCTCGTGTATACGGGGTCAAGATTTACGGTCAGATTTCCTCCTAACCCAGAGGCCCAGCTCACCTGGTTCTGCCAGTTGTCCGCAATCTTGGTGTAATCCAGCCACGTGATCGGGCCGAAGGGGCCGTCGTCAAGGTAGATCATTTTGTAGTCTTCAGCTGTGCCATTTCCATCGCTGTCATATGACGCTGTCCCTATCACCGTCAGAGCCGCGTTCACCACACCAGAAGGCCCAATCACCAACGCAACCGACAATCCCAACATCCATGCTCGCTTCATCTCTCTCATCCTCCTTTCTTCTAAAAATAAAAAAACTACACCAAGAGCATCAACTCTCAGTATGAACCTTCTGGTACCTCCGATGATTTGAAAACTCTATACTGACAATTTTGGCACAACCCAGAAACCTCATATTCTATGTATGATGTGCTGTCACGAAATGCAATCGCCTTCTTTCCGCAAAGAATGCATTTATGGTATGCCTTGGCATTCGTATAGCGAGAGTGATAGTTCGTGGAAGAAAACAACTGTATCAGTATCTCTAGGTTCGGCATAATTCCTTCCGTTTCTTTGGGGAGAGAATGAAGTAAACGAATAAAACCCACACCAAGAGCATCCAACTCTCAGCATGGGCTTCCTGGTACCTGTCGGTCAGCAAAGGACCCAAAAAAACCGGATCACCTTTCGGCAACCCGGCTATCTCCTTCAGACCCGTGGCTTTCCGCCCCTGTCTCACAACAGGTTTGGCTTTATCGGTGGGTGTCTAGGTATCCATTTGTATCTCTTTCATGGACTATAAATGTTTGGAGAAAATCAATTCTGGAACAAAAGATGGTTAATATTCAGTGAGGAAGTCGGGGGAGAGAGGATTTGAGGATTCCTCGATTCCTCTTCAATCATTGAAAATGCCAGGAGTCCGTATTTACCCTACAAATCCTTACAAATCCATCTGCCTCAACCAAAAGACCAAAATATGAGACCCGTTTGTGACGTACAGCTTATCGTAATATGCACATTCAGCAGGGTCCGGAATCGCGGGCATTCCAGAGCAATTCCTGAACGGCAGGCATGAGGGGCGCGAGTTTACGAGCGTCCCTCTCCATGCCCTTGTTCGTCTCTCTTCTGTCTCTTAATAATTACAGTCAGACCGCGGAGAGCTTCGTTGACCGATTCGTGGTCGGGAAAATACTCAGCCACATCGGGATCAATAACCACGACGTTGGTTCCTTCCGCATATCGCCTCGCATATTTTCCCCGCACTCCACCAGTAAAATCGTATTCCTCCAGCATATCCGGATCGTTCTTCATTCTCTTCATATCTTAACCTCTCTTTTTTTGTCGCCGGCCTGGCGCTGACAATACGTACTCGCTCGCCTCTGTCCGTATGGACGATAACCAGAAGCCGTCCTTGAATGGATCGCCCAATCAGGACAAAGCGTTCCTCGTTTTCAGAATGCAAGGGATCTTCAATCGTCTGTGACAAAGGGTCACGAAACGCCGTGCTTGCTTCATCAAAAGAGATACCATGCCTTTTGAGGTTCAACCGTGCCTTTTTCGGATCCCATTCAAACAGTAACCCCATAATGCGTCACATTTATCCTTTTTTAGTGCCGAACAAGTAATTATGCGGTTTGCAGATTATTCCTAGCGAATAAAATTGATGACATTTGTTTTCTGACATAGAAAGTAGATACCAACCGGATGGACGATGATTCTTATTGTATCCTTGCAAAGCCCTGAATTCCAGTTTAAACCCCAACTACTTGCAAATCTATCGGCGTCAAACAAAAATCCAAAACTCAAGACCATTTTCTTTTATCCTATCATACACTCTGAAGGTAGCCAAAAATCGCTTCTACGCCGCCTGGGGCAGGGCCTCGGCCTTGGCTCTGGGCAGCAGCCTCAGAAAATTGTCCCTGGCCACCTTTTGCGCCGCCTCGGGTTCGAGGACGTCGAGCGACACATAGAGTTTTTGGTGACGTTCTTTTGGTGGGTGTCGTAGTGGCCGATATTGTCCGTGCCGATCATGAAGCGGCCGGCATGGTCGTTCACCAGGGCCAGCCAATCGTCCTCGACGCGCTCGCCGCTTTTCTCCAGCACGTATTTCCCGAAGATGATCCAGGACAGGTCGATGTAGAGGTTGGCGTGCTGCTCGAGAATGTCGCGCAGAATGGAGGTACTCGGCCTGGTCCAGGTCCAGGAGGCGCGAGAGGCCGGCGTGTGCGATCTCCCCGTAGATCAGGTTGGTCAGATCGTAGCGGTGGCCGAAAATCTCGCCGATCCCCTGCCAGACCTCCGGGTATTCGTCGAGCATGCGCTGTACGTGCAGCAGCGCGTGCTTGTTAGTGGCATTGATGCCGCAGATGATAGGAGGGAAGCGTTTCCTGTTCTCCTTGGAGAGTTCGAGGTAGCGCCCCTGGCGACAATGAAGTCCGTGGCCGTGTACCAGTAGGTGCGGCCGTTGTCGTCCAGACAGTAGGCGGCTCTTCGGGTTCTGCTGAGACTGCTTCAGGGCCGCATCAATTGCTGTCCGGCTGCTTCTGGTAGCTGGTGGGGCCGTTGGTGTAGCCCACTTCCTTGAGCCACCACGTGGGGTAGAACACTTCCTGGGCCAGGCCGGCCTGGGTGTTCAGGTAGCCGTCGTTGTATTTCAGGTACAGGTGGTCGCGCAGTTCCCACCAGGCGTCGAGGATGGCCGTGGCGTTGTTGTCCGCGTACTCTGTCAGAAGCGTGCGCGCTTTTTGTTCCTGGCCGTCCTGCCACAAGGCCAGAGCCTTGGCCTCGATGGCTTCCTGCTCGCCAAAGGCCTTGGCCTCGAAACGGTCGCGCACTTCGTGCAGGTCCTTGATCATGAAGTCGTATTTGAGCATCACGTAATTGGCCACGTAGTTGAAGGCCATCCAGGTGCTGGTCTTGTCGAAAACGAGGATGTTTCCGGTCTGGATGGACTGAGGCAGGTCCAGGGCGCCGCAGTAGAAGGGCTGCAGCACGGCCGTGGCCGGTCGGTCCGGGCCGTACCAGATTACCCCCCCTATGGGGTCGGGCAGCCAGTCGCGTGCCTGGATCACGTAGGCGTAAACGCAGCGATAGATGTTCAGCGGCCGCTCGAAGGCGCCCCCAAGCTCCTTGAGCTTGTCGTCCGCCTCGGCCATGGCTTCGGCACGGCCCTCGAAGCGGTTGGGGTTGCCGAAGGGACCGGCGGCCAAGCCCTTGGTCAGGTCGAACTCCGTGCCTTCGTAATTGTCGCGGTGGATGGCAAAGAGATCTTCCACGGTAAGTTTGTTGTCCGGCTTGATAGTAAAGGGGTATTCGCGCGTGAACGGTCCCTCCACCCAGGCCGGGAGGCTCAGCGACGGCGCTGCCAGGGACTGCGCTCGCCAGACTCTGCGCAGCGAATAGTAGGGGTGGTGGAACTCGCCGTCGCCGTAGACCTTGGCCCAGTCCAGCGGGCCGTCTTCCGGCTTCCACCAGCCTTTTTCCCGGGCCACGTCAAAGATGTTCTCCGAGTACATCATGTCGTCGGCGTCCTTGCGCACGTCGCGGATGCGGAACTGGTTCGCTGCCACGAAGAACTCGTCATCAGGCACGCGCTGCGCGACCCAGACGCCGTCCGTGCCGTCCATGTCGTAGCCGCACACCTCGAAGACCCAGCCTTCTTCGGGGTCGGCCACGAGCAGGGTCTCGCCCGTGCCGTAGTAGCCGTACTTTGCGACCAGCTCGCCCATGAGCTCGATGGCTTCGCGCGCGGTCTTGCAGCGTTCCAGGGCCACGCGCGAGAGCTCCGAGGAGTAGAAAATGCGTTTGCCCGGCTCGGGCTGGGGATGCACTTTGGCCAAGTCGGTGCATTCGCCGATGGAGAGTTGGTGCTCGTTGATCAGGCCGTAGTTGGCGTCGAAATAAGCGTAGGTGTGCTCGACTTGCGGAATGAAGCCCAAGGGCGCGGAAAGAGGCGCGCCTTTGGTGTCGTAGGCCGGAGCGCGGTTCTTGTCCACGATGCGCAGCGCCTCGGTGCCGCCCCATTCGGGCTTATAGCCCAGGGCGCAGGTCGTGTAGTAGACCGCGCGCTTGGAGCCGGGCGCGTGGTACTTGGCCG
>CAZEIA010000129.1:0-4996 GCA_964512335.1 uncultured Desulfobacterales bacterium | reverse complement strand
GCGCAGGTCGTGTAGTAGACCGCGCGCTTGGAGCCGGGCGCGTGGTACTTGGCCGATTCTGTTGCGCCCAAGGGGCGACAACCATTCAAGGTCGAGAAACAACTGCTATGGTTCGCGGGCAGACTCCCGCTTCCACAGGCGAGGGTGATACGGCGCGAACGCTTCCAGCGAGAATTCCTAAAAGAATTGTGGCCTTGTAGCACATTTCCCGGCCCAGGGGTGTTCCAGGCTATGTTGGTCGATTGATAGCTGAGCCTGACACAATACCTCCGAATTATGCCGGATTTGCGGAAGCAAGGCAATCATTTGATCGGTGATCGGATTCAGCCCCACCCTTCTTCAGGGGGTGGGTCAAAAGGACCGGGGTCCGTACAGGAGCCGACCGGTGACCAGATTGAACAGGCCCCAGATTCCATCGGGAGCCAGGTGCTCCTCGATGCTCCGGTCGAAAAGCACGGTGAGTCGCGGGGGGAATTCGTCGTCCCCTTCCCAGAACAGGTAGTAGAGCGGTATTTTGGGAAACACCTGGAACCGGTAAGCCGCTTCCGCCAGGTCCACCGGCTCCCCCTGCAGGCGTTCCGAGGCCTTTCGAAATCCTGCAGGATCCCTTCCGAACCGGGACAAGAGCGGCTGGACATCCAGCTCGTGGGGAGCGGAAAAAAAGCGGGCGCCTCGAAGTTCCCGCACGCCCACCACCCGGCCCTGGACGGCCGCCGGGGATGCATTCAGGAGGTAGACAAGGCACAGGAGCTCCAGGAGCGGGTCGCTCAAAGGCTTCCATCCGGAAGGGTCCTGGCCCGAAATCCTGCGTTCCGTGGTGTCCACCAGCACGAACTCCTTTAGAAAGGGGAGGAGAAACCCGGCAGGGGATTTCGGGCGAGCGCCTGCGTTTCGGCAAACAACAGCCGGGTCCCGCTCCAGCAGGGCGTCCCAGTATTCTGAAGGCACCTCCACCGCACCCCCGGACGGCGTGCGGTCGGGAGGCCGTTCCGCCCGCCTTCGCTTCTGCATGTCAAGGTAGCCCTCGCTGAAGGGGTACGGGCCCGCGCTGAAAAGCCGGCACGGGTAGTCTGCGCAGTCCCTGGAGCAGTGGTCCAGTCGCCGGGCGGCGGCGCACTCCAGAATCGGGCAGGGCGCACCCAGGATACGCTCCTGGGCGTCCAGTTTTCTGGCCGCTTCGATGCTCGTGCCGGGGCCGCAGGTGGAGCAGAGCCCTCGTACATGAAGCCCGCACACATCACACTGAATACTGCATACTCCAATGGCCATGCCTGATCCTTTCGCTGGTCACCCAGCCTGCTTATTATTATGGGACGATACTTGGAGCGGGTCAAACCATCTTTGGAACAACCATCTTTGGAAAATCGTCCCGAGTCATCCGCTTGCCATCCTTGTTCAAAAAAAGGTACGTTCTCCGTTTCAGTATGTGTGCTCTGCTCGGGAGCATCGAGGAACAGCGGGAGAAGCTGCGTTTTCAGCCCATCTGGAGCAGGGGGTGCCCATTTCGCTGAAGAGGCAACGAATATGATGCGGAGTCACTCGAACACTCGAAGCGCTGCCTCTGGATTCCCGGTTTATTTCCGGAGCGATGATTTAGAATGATTCGAAATCAATGGAACATCCTGTTCACGGTCGCCGCCACCACCCTGATGGCGACCATGGACGTGAGCATCACCAATATCGCCTTTCCGGAGCTGACCCGTGTCTTCAGGACCGAACTTCCGGTGGTCATGTGGGTGACCGTCGCCTTCATCCTGGTGAGCACGAGTTCCATGCTGATCATCGGAAAGATCGGCGACATGCTGGGCCGCAAACGGATCTTCCTGGCCGGCATCGTGGCGTTTACCCTCGGGCTGGCGGCCTGTTCCCTTGCCGGGACCATTGGGCAGTTGATTCTCTTCCGCGCCTTTCAGGCCGTGGGCGCCTCCATGACCATATCGTGCGGTACGGCCATCGTCACCGAGGCGTTTCCTGCAAGGGATCTCGGCAAAGGACTAGGGTTGCTAGGGATTTCCGTATCCCTCGGTTTCATTGCCGGCCCCATCATAGGCGGACTCCTGTTGGACTTTCTGGACTGGCGCTCCATCTTCTACATTCGAATCCCCCTGGGTGTCGCCGCCTTCCTGATGGCCCTCGCCTTCCTTCAAAACGATCCGGCAATGCCCCGGAAGATCCGCCTGGACATTACGGGGGCCGTCACCTCCTCTGCCGGCATCTTCCTGTTCGTCTACAGCCTGACTCAGATAAGACAGTCCGAGGCGCCCACCGTACCTGTACTTCCAGTCACCGGCCTCGGTCTGGCCCTGATCGCGGCCTTTATTTTCCTGGAACGCCGGGCCCCAAACCCCATTGTGGACACGAGGCTCTTCAAGGACAAAGTCTTCAGCAGTGCCATCGGGGGATTGTTCCTCATCTTTGTGGCTGCGGCGTCCTACAGTCTGCTTGTGCCTTTTTATCTGATGCGGGGGCTTGAGATGCGTGCCTCCGAGGCGGGCATGCTCATGGCCGTCACATCGGTGGCAACCATGATCTTCGGTCCGGTCAGCGGGTGGCTCACGGACCGGTTCGGGCGGGTGGGATTCGCCGCTACGGGGGCCGGCCTGCTCACCGCGGCCTTTTCCCTCATGCTCGGGTTCGATCTCGATACGCCGGTGACATCCATTGCCGCGGTCTTTGTCGTGGTGGGCATGGGCGCCGGCACGTTTCAGCCCGCCAACAACAGCATCATCATGGGAGCGGTGGGCAGGGGAAACCTGGGAACGGCCTCCGCCCTCATTGCCACCATGCGGCAAGTGGGAATGGCCGTGGGAATGGCCGTGAGCGGGACCCTGTTCTCGGCATGGAGAGAGGGCCACCAGGAGGCGATTCTTGGGCAGGGAATCGAGGCGGCCTATGCCGCTCGACAGGCCGTGGCCATGGCGTTTCACGATGTGTTCCTAATTGCGCTCGTCATCAACGTCCTGGTGATCCTGCTCTGTCTTCTTCCCCTTTGGACAAAGGGAAAGACACCTCATGGCGGCCGCTCTGGACCCAGGCCACGAATCGCGTTGCCGTGAACAGGGCTTTCGTGGGGGGCGACAGGCATTCCACACAGCGTCAAAGACGATCCATGGCTCCATCGTCTAACGCCTGATGCCTCCACAAAACGTAATGGACTCAGAGCTTAGCTATGCGGTCTGTCTGTCCTAAAATATGGGTCCACTGCCAGGGTCGGCTGAGAAACACCGGCTTCCCGAGGCAGGGCGGTGGCCGAAATCGGTCTCACCCCACTCATCCGCTGCGCCATCCTATCTTTGAACCTTTTGCTGTATTCCATGTCAACCCCTGCGCTCTGATTTAGGTGCTGATTTTTATATCTCGTTCATCAAAGACTTCTTTTGCAACAAATAGCCCATTTAGTGCTGCAGGGAAACCAGCATATACTGCCATTTGAATCATTACTTCAATTATTTCCTGTGGACTGCAACCAACATTTAGTGCGCCATGAACATGCACTTTTAATTGGGGCATGGCTGTGCCGATTGCAGTTAAAGCAGCTAAAGTCGCTATTTCACGTGATTTTATGTCCAAACCCGGTCGGCTATATACATCTCCAAATGGAAATTCTATGAGTATGTCGGCAAAATCTGGTGAAATATCTTTAAGAGCTTGCACCACTCTTTCCCCTTGTCCGCTATCAATTTCTGCCAATTTATCCCAACCAGTTTTGTATCTATCTGATTTCATAGTTCTCCTCATTTTTTGACAGCCAATGGGCGCCGACGGGTAAGCGTCGGCTTAAGTAACCTTGATACTGTTTGAGGCCTCCGCCTAAAGCGTGATAAGATGTTTTCATCACCCAAAACATCCCAAAAACCAAGGGAGGGGCCAAATGAGATCCTACACCAAACAGCAAAAGTTTTATTGTGGAATGGACCTGTATGCCAAAAAATTGTAACTCTGTCTCCTCGACCAAGCGGGGGAGATCAGGATGCACCGGAACATCAAGACGGATCGGGGGAATTACTTAATTATATCAAGCCGTTCTAGAATGATATCGTGATTGCCGTAGAAAGCATGTTCACATGAAATTTGCTTAAGCTTCCAGGAGCAAATAACCGGGTCATCTGTTCCTTTAATTCGAAATGGATATCCCCTGTCCGATGGCGGCGGGTTTTTACGAAGCCGTCGATATTGATGATATTTTCAAACAAAGGTGCCTGTTGCAGTCGATATATGCGCCAAAGGCAACGCAGTCAATAAGATCCCCTAAAATACCATGGGTATGAAACCTCTATTGATGTAGTCAGTTATTAAACTACCTACATAGTCCAGTCTGATTCCCAACGCCTCTATCTCTTCGGAAATGTTTTCCTGATCAGCAATATATTTACAAGCTATGAGCTTGTTATCCAGCGCAAGATCTTTTGCAATTTGGGATATCCTGGTATCTGAAATAATGAGTTTTTCTGAAGGGCCGAACAGGATGACCATGGCGTCATCCATCCACCTTTGGGCGAGCGCCTTCTGAGCATAAACGAGCCCGACCAGCGCTTTTTCTTTTTCTCCTGTCGCAATTATCATAATGACTTTTGGGTTCATAACTTGGTCCTCACTTAAGGGTTTCCGGTAACGGAACGGTGGAAACAGGCCTAACAGGCAAGGATGCGTTGGGCAATGGCGTCCCCCATTTCCGTAGTTCCCACTATTGTCGCCGAATCAGAGGCGATATCAATGGTACGTATGTTGTTCGCAAGGACAGCTTCCACCGCCTGTTCCACGGCCGAGGCTTCTTCTTCCAGGTTCAGACTGAACCGAAGCATCATGGCCGCCGACAGGACTTGAGCAATAGGGTTTGCGATTCCTTTTCCCGCAATATCCGGAGCGGAACCGCCTACCGGTTCATAGAGCCCGAAACCCTGTTCATTAAGGCTTGCCGAGGCCAGCAGTCCCATGGATCCCGTAATCATGGCGCACTCGTCGGAAAGAATGTCTCCAAACATGTTGCCGCAGAGCA
>CAZEIA010000128.1:0-10463 GCA_964512335.1 uncultured Desulfobacterales bacterium | reverse complement strand
CCAGGCCCTTCAGGAAGTCGGAGATGCCGGCATTTGAGGGGGTGGGCAGCGCTATACACAGCAGGGCGAGAAGTATAACCCTATGAGAGGTATGCGTTTTCATTTTGTCCTCCTTTGAAGTGTTTCACCTGCTGATGGTATCCGGATCAAATTCGGTCAGGCGGCAAACATCAGGGGAAGGCTGTCGGACACCAGGAACCCCTGGGTCGTCGGCACCAGGCGGTCCCCCTGCCGGGTGACCAGGCCGGATCGCTCCAAGTCCAGGGCTACCCGGCCCGCGCTCACGTTTCCGCCAAGGTCGTTTGCGTCCACGCCGTCCAGGGTGCGAAAACCCAGCCAGAGCCTTTCCAGGACATCCTGTTCCGGTGTAAGGAGCTCCCTGCAGTCCGAGGAGCGGCGATTTCGACGGATCTGCTCGGCGTAAGCCTCCAGGGAGGGAGGGTTCCACCAGCGGAGCGGGTGCCTGAACGAGTGGGCGCCGGGCCCTAGTCCCAGGTATGGCGCACGCCGCCAGTACTTGCGGTTGTGCCTGGACTCACAGCCCTGGCGTGCGAAGTTGGAGACCTCGTAGTGGATGAATCCCTCGGCCTCGAGGCGTCGGGAAGTGGCCAGGAACATTGCCGCGAGCCGGTCTTCCTCCGGCATAAAGACGTCTGCCGAAGCGATCCGCCCGGCCAGGAGTGTGCCGGGTGAGACGGTGAGCTCGTAGCAGGATATGTGGTGCGGCCCGTGAGCAAGGACGGATGAAAGGGTTTCCATCCATCCGTCAAGGCCCTGGCCCGGTACACCGTATATGAGGTCCACACTCACTCTGTGAAATCCGGCGTTCAGGATGTCATGAAGGGCATGAAGGGCCCTTTCAGCCGAATGCCTTCGCCCGAGGAACCGAAGCACTCGGTTGTCCAGGGACTGGATGCCCATGCTGATGCGGTTCACACCCATGGCTCGATATGCGGAGAGACTCCCGGGCTGAACATCCTCCGGATTCACCTCCAGGGTGATCTCCGTGTCAGGTACAAAAGAGAGCTCCCCTCGAATCGAACCGATCAGGCTGTCCAGGATCTCAAGACTCAGGATGGAAGGGGTCCCGCCGCCGAGGTACAGGGTGTCGAAAGACCCGAAAGACCCTCCGAGAAGCCCGGCCTCACGGCGGACCAGCCCGGCCCAGTCCGCGGCCCCGCCGAGGTCGGTTATGGAAAAGAAGTCACAGTAGGCGCATTTTCCGGAACAGAAGGGCACATGCACGTAAAGCCCGGGTGGTTCACCGGGACCTGCCTGGAGTGACAGGCCGGGATCCTTATGTGTTCCCATGGACTCAGTCATCTTCCGACTTCAGGGCCGCCACAAAGGCACTTTGAGGAATCATAACGGATCCCACCATCTTCATCCTCTTCTTTCCCTTTTTCTGTTTTTCCAAGAGCTTGCGCTTTCTGGTGATATCCCCGCCGTAACACTTGGCGGTGACGTCCTTTCGAAAGGCCGAAATGGTGGAGCGGGCGATGATCTTGCCCCCTATGGCCCCCTGGATGGGGATCTTGAACTGGTGCCTGGGGATCTCCTTTTTGAGCCTTTCGCAGACCCGCAGGGCCCACTCCCGCGCACGCTCCTCGTGCACGATGACGGAGAGGGCGTCCACCTTTTCTCCGTTGATAAGGATGTCCAGCTTGACGAGATTGCTCAAGCGGTAGTCCAGCATCTCATAGTCCAGGGATCCGTACCCCTGGCTGACCGTCTTGAGGCGGTCGTAAAAATCGTATATTACCTCCACGAGAGGAAGGTCCACGGTGAGTTCGACCCTTTCGGGGGAAGGAAAAGCGGTTCGGGGCCGGACTCCCCTGCGCTCCATGCACAGGGACATCACCGCGCCGAGATGCCGTTCAGGCACCAGGATGTGGGCCCGAATGAACGGTTCCTCCGCGCTCTCTACCTCCATGGGGTCGGGATACTCCTGCGGGTTGTCCACCACGATGGTGTTTCCGGACCTCAGGTGGACCCGGTACTGGACGCTTGGGGCAGTCATGACCAGATAGATGCCGTACTCGCGTTCCAGCCTCTCCTGGACGATCTCCAGGTGCAGGAGGCCCAGGAACCCGCAACGGAAACCCTGGCCCAGGGCGACGGATGCATCTTTCTGGAACGTGAGGGCCGCATCGTTCAGCGTGTATTTGTCAAGGGCCTCCTTCAGGTCCTCGTATTCGTCCGAGGCCACAGGGTAAAGCGACGAGAACACCATGGGCTTGACCTTGCGAAACCCTGGAAGGGGCCTTTCGGCCGGTTGCTCGTCCAGGGTGATTGTGTCCCCTATGCGGGCTTTTGCAATGTCCTTGATCCCGGCGATCACGTAGCCGACATCTCCGGCCGATAGGGCGTCCTGCGGGTCCCTTCGCAGTCTGAAGAAACCCACCTCTTCCACGCGGTAACATGCCTTGTTGGACATGAAGCGCAGGGTGTCCCCTTTTTTGAGGGCTCCGTCCAGGATGCGGCAGCTCACGATCACCCCGCGGAACGGGTCATAATGGGCGTCGAACACAAGGCCAGAGAGGGGACGGCCGGCGTCGCCGCTGGGAGGAGGTATTCTTTTGACCACGGTCTCGAGCACGTCCTCGATGCCCACGCCCTCCTTGGCCGAGCACAAGACGGCCTCTTCCGCGTCGAGCCCCAGCTCTCCCTCGATCTGGGCCCGGACACGGTCCACGTCCGCAGCCGGAAGGTCGATCTTGTTTATGACCGGAATGATCTCGAGGTCATGGTCCAGGGCGAGGTATAGGTTGGCTACGGTCTGGGCCTCGACGCCCTGTGAGGCGTCCACAAGGAGCAGGACGCCGTCGCAGGAGGCCAGGGCCCTGGAGACCTCGTAGGAAAAATCCACGTGCCCGGGCGTATCGATAAGGTTGAGCCTGTAAGTCTTGCCGTCTTTGGATGTGTAAGGCAGCGTTACGGTCTGACTCTTGATGGTGATGCCCCGTTCCCTTTCGATGTCCATGGTGTCGAGGATCTGGTCCCGGAAATCACGGTCTGTAACCAGCCCGGCGTGCTGAATCAGCCGGTCGGCCAGAGTGGATTTTCCGTGGTCGATGTGGGCGATGATGCTGAAATTGCGAATGTGAATCATATGCCTCTGTTCTCTTATTTCAATGTCTCAAGGCTTTCCGGCTTTTTACGAAGCAACATATTCTATTCAATTTATCAGGTTTTTTGCGAAGCAACAAACCTCTTTAATAAATGTCGAAACGTGCAAGACGCCCGTCAAGAGGGCCGTTCTTAAGCGGCCTTTTCCAGGCTGGCCTCAGGCCGATCGCCGGAATCAGCCCGGGGTCTCCGAAGTAGACGTATGCCGAAGAACCGCGGCATCGCTGCTTCAGGAAGTCACCGAACTCCCGGTAAAGCTCTGCGGCCTCCCCGGCGGAGCCCAGTCGTATGCCGTAGGGAGGATTACATACAATGGTGGCCTCCCCAAGAGAAGCGATCTCATGGAAGTCGGAGCGCGTCACTCTAACGGCGCTTCCGTGCGGCAGGCGCTCGAGATTGCTGCGGGCCGCCCGAACAGCCGCGTGTGCTATGTCACTCCCGGTGATGAGTTGCGGGGGCAGTGGCCGTATCGCCCGGTCCGCCTCTTTCCGGACTCGACTCCAGGCGGATGGATCGAACTCCGGCAGGCATTCGAACCCGAAGCCGGCCCGAAGAAACTGTGAGGGCGTGCCGCAGAAGGAGACAAGCGCTTCACAGAGGAGGGTGCCGGAGCCGCACATGGGGTCCGCCAGGGGAACGGAGCCGTCCCATTCGGTAAGCCTGATGACTGCTGCGGCCAGGGTCTCCTGCATGGGTGCCTCTACTGTGCTGACACGGTACCCGCGGCGGTGGAGGGACCCGCCGGAAACGTCCAGAAGGATCGTCGCCATGTTGTTCTCGATGTGGAGGGCGATTCGAACATCCGGATCCCTGCGGTCTACATCCGGTCGTGCGCCCACGGCTTCCCGGATGGTGTCCACGACAGCATCTTTGAGCTTGAGGGCCGCATACCGGGAGTGGCGGATACGGCTGTTGGCGACCGAAGCGGACACGGCAAATGTCCTCGCCGTGCCGATGAGGTCTTGCCAGGGCAGAAGCATTGCCTTCCTGTAAAGGTATTTAGGGGCATGGCAGCGGAATCTCGAGAGCGGTGCGAGGATCCTGGTGGCAAGCCGTGTGTGGTATGTAATCCGGAAGAGACCTACAAGATCAGTCTCAAAGTGGATTCCCCTGTGGACGGGCCGGATGGAGGCGGCCCCCAGGGAGGCCAGTTCCTTTTCGGCCGGCGAAACCATCTCCGCGGCGACCTGGGCGAAGTACCTTCCGTATTTTTGATACTCGTACAAGCGAACCCGTACCCCGGGCCTTCCTGAAAACGACGGCGGATATCCTTAATCTGCATGCCCCGTGATATGGCCGTCGGCGGCACGGTGCATGAGTCCTGGGGCGGCATGTGCCCGCCGCATAATTGTTTGCCGGTATCTTGAGTCCGGTTGGGGCGATATTGTTTTCGCCGTAATTCATTAGTATACCCTCTCGGCTCGACCTATTCAAGACGAATCAGGAAAAATCGGTCCGGGTCATCGGCTTAAAAGCCCGGCAGCTTGAGACCGAAGGTCTCATCATGCTTTACTCTTGCAAGATTTCCTGTTAATAGATATCGAGTTTTGCTGGAAAAGCCGTCGACCTGATCCTCCTCCGGGGAACGGGCTTGATTTGATCAAGAAAGGAGACCATGTTATGCCGTCAAAAGCCAAGGATACCCGCCTCGCGCAAAAGGAGTACCTGGAGGCGAAGTTGAACGAGCGCTTGGCCGAGCTTGCAGAAAAAGGTTTGGGATCCCAAGCCGCCGCCAAGGACAGGGCGGTTCGGAAACTCCGGGCCGATCTTCGAAAGGCGAGCGAAAGGCTCTCGGTCATAGAGGGCAAAGAAAAGAAAATAGAGGATATGGCCAAGGCCAAAGAAGAGAAGTCAAAGACGCCTAAGAAGGAAAAGAAAAAGAAGCAGGATACCGGTGAAGTCCAGGCCGAGCTGAGTAAGAGGCAGAAAAAGAAGCTCGAAAAACAGAAAGACAAGGAAAAGCAAAAGGACGAGCCCGGCACCGCCTGATATGCTGCTACGGCGTTGGACGAGCCCGCTGGAAAGGAGATAACTAATGGATATGCCAATGGAAAGCCTATTGAAGGACAAGGTCATTCTGGCTGTTGACGACGAGCCTGACGTGCTGGAGACGCTGGAAGACGAACTGGACATGTGTATAGTGCACAAGGCCGGGGATTATGACACGGCTTACCAGTACCTGGTGAGTTACACTTACGATGTGGTCATCCTCGACATCATGGGGGTGAACGGGTTCGAGCTTCTCAGATTGTCCGTGCTCAAGGGGTTCCCGACCGTCATGCTTACCGCCCACTCCCTCTCTCCGGAATCCCTGAAGACCTCCATCAAGCTGGGTGCCGTGTCGTTCCTTCCCAAGGAAAAGATCCACATGATCCGTTTCTTTCTGGAAGACGTGGTCATGGAACGCGGAAAACCCGCCTGGAAGAAGCTGTTCGACCGGCTTGGAGATTACTTCAACAAGCGGTTCGGTCCTGATTGGAAGGAAAAGGACGAGTTCTTCCGTCGGTTCGAGGAGGAACTGAGACAGGACCAGGCCGAGTCGTAAAAGAAAGAAAATCCTGATACTCCCAGAAAGCCCTGGTCCAGCCTTCCCCGCATCCTGAGCGAGAGGGGGAAAGGCCGGTGGCTGAAAAGGATTATGAATGATACAATTTCGAGACGTCTTGCGCATATGTATACCCATAACCGTGGCACTCTTCCTTCTGGGAACAGCGGCGTGCAATCACACGGCCAACAACACCACCCGGACAGCCCCGGACTTCACATTGAAGGACCTCTCGGGCAGGGACGTCTCGCTGATGGACTATGAGGGCAAGGTGGTTCTGCTGGATTTCTGGGCCACGTGGTGCCCTCCATGCAGAAATTCGATACCGGAACTGGTCAGCCTTCAAGATCGTTACGGAGATGAGGGACTTGTGATTATCGGAATCTCACTGGATGATCCTGAAAAGGCCGACGACCGGTTTCTCATCGCTTTCAAGGAGCGGAACCGAATCAACTACCCTCTCGTGAGGGGTGCGGGCGTGTTCAGAGTGGTGGAGGACTACTTCGGGGATGAAAAGTTGGGAATCCCCACCATGTTCGTCATTGACCGTGACGGGGTTGTAGTGGAACGGCATGTAGGTTTTATTCCAGGAGCCCTGGAAGAGTCTCTCCGGCGATTCTTTTAGCTGCCTTGAAATCGCCTGTACATCCGCTGCCTCCTTTATAATAAACTGAGTATGGACGTCCCTGATGATCATAGACAGCCATGTTCACATATTTCCCCCTGACTTTCGGGAGGACAGGGCACGTTTTTTCAAGGGTGAGCCCGCGTTCCGGCTCCTGTACGATAATCCCAAGGCCCGTCTGGCCGGGGTGAAGGACCTGTTCCGCGACATGGATCGGGCGGGAGTGGATCGTGCCGTGGTGTTCGGGTTTCCCTGGGAGGGTCCGGAAACATATCGCCGGCACAACGACTACGTAATGGAGGCGGTTGCGCGCCATCCGGACCGTTTGACCGGGCTTGGATGTTTTTCCCTGAATACTCCCAATGCCCCGGCCGAGGCCGAGAGGTGTCTGTCCGGGGGCATGGCCGGGGTAGGGGAGCTTGCTGTTTACGGAGACGGGTTCTGCATGGACGCGGTTCCCGCGCTTGCGGAGGTAATGGAGGTCTGCAGGATCCGGGACGCATTGATGCTCCTGCACGCAAACGAGCCTGTAGGGCATTCATATCCCGGAAAAACACCCATGGACCTTGCCGACCTCTATGCATTCCTCAAGGCCTATCCGCAAAACCGCATCATCCTGGCCCACTGGGGCGGGGGCTTGTTTTTTTACGGGCTTTTGAAGAGAGAGGTGCGGGATGTGCTGACAAACGTATGGTTCGATACGGCTGCGTCCCCGTTTCTCTATGAGCCGGCCGTGTACAGGAGGGCCTCTGAGATCGTGGGGTCTGACCGGATACTTTTCGGCTCGGACTATCCCCTGATTCAGCCCGGCCGCTGCCTTCGCGAACTTCAGGAAGCCGGCCTTTCAGCGGAAGACAGGGCCCTGATATCCGGTGGCAACGCGGGGCGGCTGTTTTTGAATTGATCCGGATCTTCATCGGCAAACCTCCTTTCGCGGCCTTGGCATTTCTCTTCCTTGCATAAATGAGCCGTGTTTATGGTGTTCGGTTTTATCTTCCCTCAACACCTCAACACCTTAACACCTCTATCCTTCGGGGCTTGCCGGCTCAACAGCTCAATAGCTTAACAGCTCAACAGCTTTATGAATACAACCCCTCCCTTTTTCTGAGATACAGACGTATGGGGATCTGTTTGAGCCCGAAGTGCTCCCTCAACTGATTGACGAGGAACCGCCGGTAGGAGACATGCAGGAGGTCCGGCCGGTTCAGGAACATTACGAACGTGGGCGGACGCACCGCGGTCTGGGTGGCGTAGAAGAGCCTTACGGCCCTGCGGCCCGTCCTCGGAGGAGGCTTGCGCTCAATTATACGGGCCACCACCCGGTTCACCTCGCCAGTGGGAATCCGTCGGCAGAAGGGCTCCCACAGGTCCCGGATGCAGGGAATCAACCGGTTCACACGCTCTCCGGTCAGGGCTGATATACGGAAGGAAGGGGCGAAGGAAACAAATTCGAGCTGCCGGTCCAGTTCCTTCAGGAGACGTGCCTTCCGCTCCTCGTCCCGCTTTACAAGGTCCCACTTGTTTATTGCGAGCACCATGGCGCGACCTCGTTCCAGGGCGTAGCCGCAGATTCTGGCGTCCTGCTCGGCGACTCCGGCATCGGCATCCAGGAGCACCACGGCCGTGTGACAACGGTCGAGGCTTCGCATGGTCTTGATCATGCTGTAGGTGTCCACTTTTTCGCGGACCCGGGACTTCCTGCGCAGTCCCGCCGTATCTATGAGCGTAAAGTCGGTTCCCTGGAAGGAAAACGGGGTGTCCACGGAGTCCCGTGTGGTGCCGGGGATGTCGCTCACCAGCAGGCGGTCAAGACCTAAGACCCGGTTGATCAGGGAGGATTTTCCGACGTTCGGCCTTCCCACAACAGCCACTCGGATCCTTTTGGGCTCGGCCTCCTCCTCTTCGGCCGCGGGCAGGTGAGACACGAGCCTGCTCATGAGGGATCTCAGGCCGTAGCCGTGGGCCGCGGAGAGGGGGTGGACTTCCTCCAGCCCCAGCTCATAAAAGTCCATGGCAAGGGTCTCGTGTTCAGGCCCGTCTATCTTGTTGGCGGCTATAAGCACGGGTTTTTGTTGCCTGCGCAGAAGATCTGCGATTTCCCGGTCCCCGGGCACAGGGCCCTTACGACCATCCACCAGGAACAGGACTGCGTCGGCCTCGTCTATGGCCTTGAACACCTGGTCCTTTACGCTTTTTAAGAGAGGTTCGTCCTCGCCTGCGGCAAATCCGCCCGTGTCGATGATGCGAATCGGAAAGCCCTCCCACCGGATCGCCGCATACAGACGGTCCCGGGTGATACCCGGCCTGTCGTCCACAAGGGCGTCGCGGGAGCGGCTCAGGCGATTGAACAGGGTGGACTTGCCCACATTGGGGCGGCCCACAATGGCTACGACGGCGGTCATGGCAAAAGGGTTATCATCCAGTCAGGGTTTATGAGAGGCCGGTTACGCGAAAGGCCGCCGGGCCTTAGAGGGCCGGAGGACGGCTCCGAAGCGACTGAGGCAACTGCCCGAAAGCCGGGCGTTCTCGAGATGGAAGAGAAGACGAGGAAAACGATTCCGGAAACGAACCGTCGAAGGCGTGGGCGTCGACGATGGCCTTCAGGTCCCACAGCCGGATCGGTTTCTGAAGGACCGTCCGGACCAGTCCCTCATCGAGGGTGCGCATGGCCCTTGAGTCCGACGAGTTTCCTGTGACAACGACGATCTGTGCATCGGGGTCCAGGGCCTTGATGCGCCGGGCCGCCTCATACCCGTCCATGACGGGCATGTCGATGTCCATGAACACCAGGTCAGGCAGGAGTTCCGGGTAAGCCCGTACCGCCTCCTTGCCGTTTCCCACACAGGTCACATTCTCGTAGCCGTAAAAGGTAAGGGCTTCTTGAATGATCCGGGTGACCACTTCATTGTCGTCCACCAGAAGAATCCTGACAGAATCCTGCATGTCTGACCTCGCCGTGAATGATCCTTGCTCCTGTTCCGGGAGCCGGCCCCCGAAGGCCTTAAAATTTTGCAAAATATACCGATTTTACCAGGGAGGTGTCAAGATATATTGTGTGTCTTCAGAAAAAAAGTAGAACATGTTGTGTTTTTAGGGAAAAACAAGGGGTTATCGCCAAAATGCCTTTTTTGCCTTTCGGGGAGCGGTTCGCTCCTGATTTCAGCCCGGGTTTTGGCTTGACTGGACATGTGGTTGCCTTTATGTTCGGGTCAGTTGAATGTTAACAATGTGTGCGGAGGAGAGACCTTGAGCAACATTTCCACGCAATACATTATCGTGACCGGCGGCGTTCTTTCAGGCCTTGGAAAAGGCATAGCCGCCGCCTCCATCGGCCATCTCCTCTCCTCACGCCTCAAGATCATACCGGTTAAGTGCGACGGGTACCTCAACGTGGACCCGGGTACCATGAACCCCTATGAGCACGGCGAGGTATTCGTGCTTGACGACGGGGGGGAAGTGGACATGGACTTCGGCCACTACGAGCGCTTTGTCGGCGTGACCTGCAAGAGCAAGTGGAACCTCACAATGGGGAAGGTCTTCGACATGGTCCGCCAGAAAGAGCGCAGGGGGGACTACCTGGGAAAGACCGTGCAGTACATCCCCCATGTAACGGACGTCATCAAGAGTCACATCTTCGACGTCGCACAGGAAGAGGAGGCAGGGCTTGTAATAGTGGAAATCGGCGGGACCGTCGGTGACATAGAAAACGAACTGTTCCTCGAGGCCATGAGGCAGATGAAAGAGGACGTGGGCCGGGACAACATCGTCTACGTCCACCTGACCTACGTGCCCATTCCTTACGGCGTCAACGAGCAGAAATCCAAGCCCACCCAGCAGAGTGTGAACCTGCTCAAGCAGCGGGGCATTTTCCCGGACATCATAATCGGGAGGTGCCCCACCTACCTGACCCGCGAGATAAAGCGGAAGATCGCCAACTTCTGCGATGTGGCCCCGGAGGCCGTCATAACGGGGCTGGACGTGGAAGACATCTACGAGATCCCCCTGGTCTTCGAAGGGGAAGGCCTGTCCGCGATTCTTCACAAGAAGCTCAATATCTACAGCCCGCCCATCCTGGGCCGGTGGCGCGAATACATCGAGAACCTGCGCCGTCCGGACAAGGAGATCACCGTGGCCATGTGCGGCAAGTACACCAGGCTGGAAGAC
>CAZEIA010000127.1:0-10496 GCA_964512335.1 uncultured Desulfobacterales bacterium | reverse complement strand
GTGCATGCCGGTGATTCCGTATTCTTGGCACAGATCAAGGGTCTTTCCCTTGACGTGGATTCCGGGGCGTCCGCCGGGGTGGTGAAAAACCTCAATGTCCCTCCAGCTGATGCCCCGCCTCATGCCCAGCCCTATAGCCTTGGAAAAGGCCTCCTTGGCCGCGAAACGCATGGCGAAGGCACAAGACGGCCTTGGGCGGGAAAGACAAAGGGCCTGCTCATCGCCCGTGAAGACGCGGTCGAGGAAGCGATCTCCCCACCGCACAAGGACGTTTTCTATTCGAGGGACATACACGAGGTCCACGCCGATTCCGTAGATCATAAGCAGGTCAGAAACCCTTCACCAGATCAATCATGTCGCGCACTGCCCGCTCCATGCCCACGAGCAGGGCCCGGGAAATAATACTGTGCCCAATGCTGTATTCCCCGATCCTGGACAGTGAGTGGAAACGCTTGATATTGGTGTAGTCCAGTCCATGTCCTGCGGCGATTTCCAGGCCGGTACCGGAGGCCGATTCCACGGCGCGGGCGATTCGCATGAAGCGTTCCTCTGCCTCCTTCTCGGATGAGGCCTCTGCATAGTGCCCGGTGTGGATTTCCACGATGCGTCCACCTGCAGAGCGAGCCGCCTCGATTTGGGATGGTTCAGGGTCCACAAAAAAACTTACCGGAATGCCGCCTTTCCGAAGACGTTCAACCACATCGCAATACCGGTCAGGGTCGGCCAGGACGTCCAGTCCGCCTTCGGTGGTCAGCTCCTCCCGTTTTTCCGGAACCAGGGTGACGAAATCGGGCCGGAGTTCCATAGCGATTTCTATCATCTCGTCCACCGGCGCCATTTCCATGTTGAGGCGGGTCTTGACTGTCCGGCGCAAAAGCCGCAGGTCCCTGTCCTGGATGTGACGCCGGTCTTCTCGAAGGTGGCAGATGATTCCTTCCGCTCCTGCCAGCTCCGCAATGCCTGCTGCGATAACCGGGTCAGGCTCGTCTGTGCCGCGTGCCTGTCGGACGGTGGCCACATGGTCTACGTTGACTGCAAGTCTAGCCATATAAACTCCCTCCTGCCTGTTCACTGTGGGCTCACCCGAAACAGGTGTTTTGTCGCCCGTCAGATGCCATGGTCCACAAGAGAGAGGAGCCTTTTTTCCTCCTTCTCCATACGCAAGGCCTCCTCTTCGGAGACCTCATGGTCGTATCCCAGCAGGTGCAGAAGCCCGTGGATAAGCAGGCGGAAAACGGTCTCCGGAAGGGTTTCTGTATAGGCGTCGGATTCCCGGCGGGCCGTGTCCATGGATACCACGATGTCTCCGAGCATTCCTGCGTCCGGTCCCGGGGGAGGCTTGTCCGACATGGGAAAGGCCAGGACATTGGTAGCCCCATCCTTCTCCCTGTACCGGCTGTTCAATCGGGCGATCTCTTCGTCGCCCGTAAGGAGGATGCTGAGTTCCCCCTTACTGTAACCCAAGTCGCCTAAGACCTTTTTCAGTTCGCGGCGTATCGTCCGGTTTTCGAGCTTCGGTTTCGTCTTCAGGCCCCTGATCTGAATGTCCATTCTTGCCCTTTTTCTCCGGTCTGGACTCCCCGGCCTCGGGGTACTTGATTCTCTGATGGAAAATGCCTACCAGGGTCTTGTTAAAGCTTTTCGCAATTTCGTGAAGGTCTTTGAGCGTCAATTCACACTCATCCAGTTGACCGTCGGAAAAGGCCTGGTTGATCATCTTGTGCACCGTCCCCTGAATCCTGGACGGGGTAGGATCGCTGAGCGAACGGGAGGCCGCTTCCACCATATCCGCCAGCATTACCAGCCCCGCCTCCTTGGTCTGCGGCTTGGGGCCGGGATAGCGGAAATCCTCTTCCTTGACCTGAGAACGTTTCCCGGTTCTGGTTTCCGCTCTTTCCCTGGCCTTCTGGTAGAAGTAGTTGATCAGGCTGGTCCCATGGTGCTGCTGAATCGTGTCTATGATCTCCCTTCCCAGGCCGTATTCCCTGGCCAGTTCCACTCCGTCCTTGACGTGGGCTGTCAAGATCAGGCTGCTCATGGAGGGAGCCAGCTTTTCGTGCTTGTTCTCTCCGGCCTTCTGGTTTTCGATGAAGTAAAGGGGTTTCTTCAGTTTTCCGATGTCATGGTAGTAAGCGCATACCTTGGCCAGCAGGGGGTTGGCGTTCACGGCCTGTGCTGTGGCCTCGACCAGGTTACTGATTATAACGCTGTGATGATAAGTCCCCGGGGCCTGGACCAGGAGACGGCGAAGGAGGGGTTGATCCAGGCTGGATAGTTCCAGGAGCTTGATGTCGGTGGTGAATCCGAAGGACATCTCTATAAGCGGGAGAAAGCCCGTGGCTATGATGGCGGTGAGTATCCCTCCTGCAAAGCCCGCACTCACGGCTATCAGGATGTCAAACGAATACAGGGATCCGTAAATCATTTCAATGCAGAGGGCAAGCACCACATTGACCAGGCACACCTTGAGACCCGCCTTGATCAGAGTTCCCCTCTCGGTGCAGCGGCGAACGCCGTAGGCCGCAACCAGGCTTCCAAGGAAAAAATAGACGAACATAGATATCTGCCCGCCGCATATCAGGGCAGCAAGAACGGCTATGATCAGGGAGAAGCTGGTCGCAGCCGCCAGTCCCTGGAATATGGAGACAAGCATCCCCCCACAAGCAACCGGCATGGCGTAGAGAAGGCTTCTCGGACTCATGAACGCAAAGCCTCGAGCAACCTCATCTGCAACGAAGCGATATGTCCAGGTAAAAATGAAGAGGCTGAACAGGGTTGCCACGGCGAAGACCAGATCGCGCCGGTCCTCCATAAGGACCTTGAGTCCTCGAAATCCGACTACGTACATGACTGTGAAAAAGAGTCCGATCAGTACCGCCATGGCGGGAACTCGCCCCAGCATGTCCACCCGGTCTCTGGATCGAAACTCGCCCGCCAGTTTTTCCAGGTGGGCCGGATCTATTCGATCTCCCTCCCGCACGAGCATCTCGCCTTTCTTGATCATGAAATAGGTGGGCTTAACCTCGTTGCGTGCGGTCTCCTTTCGAATCTCGGTTTCCCGCTGGTTGAAAGTGGTGTTCGGCTGCAGAAGGGCCATGGTCAGTTCAACCGCGGCCTTCGCTCTATCGGGTCCGATTTGTTTCATCAGGTCCGGTTCCTGATTTTTTACAAGGGCGAGTGCGCTTTCAAGGTCATGGAACCGTTCCAGGTCCTCCATCCGGGTTTCCTGATGGGTGTAAAGGTCATGGAGGATGATTCCTCCTCTTTCCGCCTGGGACAGGAGTCGATCCCGGTTTGCCACAATACCCTTGCCAAGGAGTTGGTCGAGAATCTGGATCATTGCCTCTTCCGTGGCCGTCGAGAAACCCTTGTCCATAAGGGTGTTGAAGAGGGTCTGGTCGGGCGTGATATCCAGGATGGAAAAGAAACGGTCACGCAAGGCAAGGATTTCTTCGGGCGCCGGCTCCGGCTCAACGAGTCCTGCCTGGTCAGGGGACATAATAAGGAGTTCGCTGTGCCGTTTCCGGGCAAAGGAGAACGCCTCTTTGACGCGATTGATAAGGTCCGAATGAGATCGATCGAAGTCGTAGACCGCAAGGGACTGCCTTGAGGCTTCTGCACGGTTGCGATCGGTCTGTTCGCGGTTTTCTATCAGGAAGTCATGGCTGGCTTTTATGCTCGTTTCCGCCACGTCTCCAATCTCGTAGTCGGGTCCGTGGGTCAGGACATTGGGGAACAGAAAGGCGGCGAAGAGGATGCTCAGCAGGATGAGGCTTGCCCACAAGATCTGATTATGGGTCAGCCATGACAAGGAAATCGTCTTCTTCATCCTGCGGCCGCCGCTGTCCCGGTCGCCTTTGGCCACGGGTTTGGCGGCGGCGGTAGACCGCTTATCTACCTTTGAATGAACCTTTGCCACGGTTCCGTTCTTGCGGTTCAGCAGCTTGATCTGTTCCTTGTCGGATATTGAGTTCATAAATAATTATTTCATCCTTGATGTCCGGAGGCCTGATAGTGTCCTTAACCAATAACCAATGGGGACTCGATCATGCAACCGATCGGCCCTGTTCGGCCTTTTCGTAGGCCTCGATGATCTCCTGTACCAGTGGATGGCGGATGACGTCTTCTCTACCGAAGTGGAGAAATCGAATGCCATCGATTCCGTCCAGTATGTTTTTGGCCTCGATGAGGCCTGAAGCGATTCCACTGGGCAGATCCGTCTGGGTCACATCCCCCGTGATTACAGCCTTGGAACTGAATCCCAGGCGGGTCAGGAACATCTTCATCTGTTCGGTTTTCGCGTTTTGAGCCTCGTCGAGGATTACGAAGGAATCATTGAGAGTCCGGCCTCTCATGAATGCCAGGGGCGCAACTTCGATTACGCCCCGCTGGATGAGCTTGGATGCGTCCTCAAACTCCATCATATCGTGCAGGGCGTCGTAAAGGGGTCTGAGGTATGGATTTACCTTCTCGTAAAGGTCTCCCGGGAGAAATCCCAGGTGTTCGCCGGCCTCCACCGCAGGTCTGACCAGGACGATCCTTTTTATCTCTTTTCTGGCCAGGGCCGCAACGGCCATGGCCATGGCAAGGTAGGTCTTCCCTGTGCCGGCCGGTCCGATACCGAAGACAATATCGTATCTTCGAATGCTGTCAATATAATCTTTCTGGTTGACGGTCTTGGGCGTAATGATCTTCCTGCCCGAGGTTATGTATACCCGATCCATGAAGATCTGCTTCAGATCTTTGGACCGGTCTCCGCTCAGGATGCGGACTGCATAGTCCACGTCGTTCTCATAGACGGGATAACCGCTCTGGAGAAGTTCGTACAGTTGAATCAGGATCTTGGCCCCCAATTCAACCTCCCAGTCCCTTCCCTGTAGTAGAAACTCGCTCCCTCGCATGTTGACCGTCAGGCCGATCTTGTCCTCAAGCCTTTTCAGGTTTGAGTTGTGCTCTCCACAAAGGGATCTGACCAGTTTCGAGTCTTCAAAACAGATTTTTTCAGTCTTTTGCTGGGTTCCCAATCGTTCCCTCTGCTACGCGGAGGCAGTATAGAGTGCCTTTCGGATTTTCCATGAGACACAAAAAGCCCCATAAATACCTTCACCCTTTCCCGCGTCAGAGGAAAAGGAGGCTTTGGGGCCTTGATGGTCAGTCTCCGTGGAATCGTGCTAGGATGAGACGCTCCCGGGGGCGGTTGTCACAGGCCGGGAGAACTATCTGCTGCCAAGTGCCGGGCGTGAACATACCATTGATCACGGGAATATGCAATGACGGGCCGGTGAGCGCGGATCGAACGTGAATGTATGCGTTTCCGTCTCCCGGCCGGACGTCATGGGTGTAAAGGGTTTATTCCGGAGTATCTTACGGGAAATCGCCGTAAATGAAATAGTAGTCCCCATCGTTTACGTCCACGGTAAGTTTCCCGCCGCGGGTTTCAGCGTACACTACCCAGCCGGGTTTCTCCTCGCTGCAGCACTCCACCTGCGGAGAGAAGGCGCCGGACCGGCGGTCGTGCCAACCTAGGAGCATGGGATCGGTCATACGCCTCTGCGCCTCTTTTTCAGCCAGTTTCCTGGCCTTTTGAAAGTCCGCCTCTTTGTCGCCGTGAACGGGCACCCTGTTCGGCAGCATATCCCGGGTCAATTCGGAACAGCTTATCATAATTGTCTCCTTTCTCTTAACGCTACAGCAGAACCCGAAAACCGCCTGGCTCGGAAGGTCTCAAAATAAAAAGGTCTTTGCTGTTTCTTAAAAACTAAGCACTGTTCCCAGGTATTCAATAGGTTTAATGCCGGGCGCAACTCAGGCCGGGGGGGCGCCTGATAAACCGCCCCAGCGTCCTTGCCATTTCCCTCGGTCGGCGGTAGTCTTTTATCCTGGTTGCACCTGCTCAGCCTGAAAAGATGAAGAAAGGAGAGACGAATGACACCCAACGTACCCACGCGCGAGGAGGCCTTTCGGCTTCTTATGGAGTTCAACCAGTCCGACAGCCTGGTGAAGCACGCCCTGGCCGTTGAGGCCGTGATGCGCTATTCGGCCCGAAAGCGGGGGGAAGACGAGGAGAAATGGGGCATCATCGGCCTGATTCACGATCTGGACTATGAGAAGTACCCTGATCAGCACTGCAACAAGTCCGGCGAGATCCTTCAAGAACGGGGCTGGCCCGAGGACTACATTCGTGCCGTGGTGAGCCACGGCTGGGGGCTCTGTTCGGACGTAAAGCCCGAGACGGACCTGGAGAAGACCCTTTATGCCGTTGACGAACTCACGGGCCTCGTGGTGACCACGGCCCTGGTCCGACCGTCCAAAAGCGTCATGGACCTCAAGGCAAAGTCCGTCAAGAAGAAGTGGAATGACAAGCGATTCGCCGCCGGTGTGGACCGCTCCATCATCGAGAAGGGCGCCCGGATGCTGGGCGTGGAACTGGGCGACCTCATCACGGACACCATTATGGGCATGCGCGAGGCGGCGGAAGAAATAGGTCTTAAAGGACAGCCGGCCTGACGGTCGCTCCGGGTTCAAGGGGCTCGATTCATGAAAGGAATCCTTCTGGTTTCGGCCTTCTTATTGACGGCCCTTTCGGCGTGGCCCGGCCTGGGACACCGACCGGCGGAAGCAGTTTCCCCAGGAGTAATCCAGGGGCTCTCTCGCCTCGCAGGCGACGGCGCGGTCATGGCTGTGGATGCCGGAGGCAGGGTCCTGGCCTCGCACCACCCGGACAAGCCGCTTGTTCCAGCATCGATACTCAAGATTATAACGGCCGCGGCCGCCCTCGAGGAGTTGGGCCCGGACTATAGGTTCACCACCGTGTTCCGCTCAACCCCTCAAGCGGATCTGCTGGTTTCCGGCAGGGGTGACCCTTTTCTGGTGTCCGAGGAACTCGACCGGGTAGCGCGAGCGCTTCGGGCCCAGGGCTTGGCGCAGGTGCGTGATATATTGCTCGACAACCGTTTTTTCGAGCAAGGCCTGGTGCTTCACGGCACGAATCGAAGCCTGAATCCATACGATGCTTATAACGGCGCCCTGTGCGTCAACTTCAACACCGTTAATGTCCGGGTGGATGCCCGGGGACGTGTGATTTCGGCCGAGCCTCAGACCCCTTTGACGGATATAGCGCGCCGGGCCGCACACCGGGGCGGGGTCAAGGGCGAGTCCCGCATCAACCTTTCCGCGAGCCCAGACCAGTGCCTTCGGTACGCGGGGGAACTCTTGAGGGCTTTTCTTCAGGAAAAGGGTGTTGAGGTGAGCGGGGATATAAAGAGGTGTGAAGAGGACCCGGAGTCATTTCCTCTCCTGTATGTCCATCGATCCGGCCGGACCCTCGCGGATCTCCTGGAAGATGTGTTTCGCTACTCAAACAATTTCATGGCCAACCAGATCTTTCTGACCATGGGCGCATCCCGCTTCGGACCCCCGGCTACGCCTGAAAAGGCGAGGCGGGTTATTACAGCGTTCCTGAAAGACCTGGGTGTTGAGGATATCCACGTGGAAGAGGGCTCCGGCCTCAGCCGGAGGACGCGTATCACCGCGGAACAGATGATTCGTGTCCTGGACCGCTTTCGTCCCCACCGGGGCTTGCTCGGGTGTAAGGACAGGGCCTGCACCAAGACCGGGACCCTTCACGACGTCAAGTCACTGGCCGGGTACCTGGTGCCTGATGCCGGAGAACCGGTCTCTTTTGTCATCCTCCTGAACGGCCCCAGGCACGGATACCGAAGCCGCGATCGGATTTTTTCCCTTCTGAGAGATAACCTCCTCTTACCGCCGCCTGAATCCTCCCGCTAGGCCCTCCGGTTTAGCAATTGGTGAGATGCCTGTGATTCGTGGACAGAACGATGCCTCGAAAAGCTTGCTTGAAAACAAGTTGCGAAAAAGCGCGGGTTTCACAAACAGTTCAACAAAGGACTCTGGGTATTTGAAACGGACATTCACCACGAAGACCACGAAGACCACGAAGAAAAGCTTAAAAATATTAAATAATTAAAAGCATTAGACATTATGATAACTTTGCATTGGTGTAAAACAGGACTCAATTTATCTTTCTTTGTCTTCTTCGTGTTCCTCGTGATCTTCGTGGTGAATCTCTTCGTCCTTAGTGGTGAGCTGTGAAAGCGTAGGAAAGCGCTGGCCGAGCCATTGACATATCCCGCCTTTTGCTCTAGTTTGTGCCTATCCTTTACTATCAAGCCCCAGGAGGTCTGAATGCATGTTCGCGGGATCACCTTTCTGAGCGGAGACTACCCTACCGACTCCTACTATCCCTTTAACCTGGAAACCTTTCGCAGGACAAAGTCTTTGAAGCTCGAGACCCCGGTCACCCTGTTCGTGGGGGAGAACGGCAGCGGCAAGTCCACGCTCCTTCGCGCCATTGCAAATCGTTGCGGCATACATATCTGGAAGACCATCGAGACCAGCCGGTTCGAGCTCAATCCCTACGAGGAACTGCTTTGGCGTTTCATCGACGTCGAGTGGGCCGGGGAGTATGTATCAGGATCCTTTTTTTCCTCAGAGATGTTTTACGACTTCGCCCGGAATCTGGATGAATGGGCTGTATCCGATCCGGACACATTGAGGTATTTTGGAGGAAAATCCCTCATGACCCAGTCACACGGGCAGTCGCTGATGAGCTTTTTCGAGGCGCGCTATCGTATCAAAGGGCTCTATCTAATGGATGAACCGGAAACGGCCCTTTCCCCCCGCACTCAGCTCGAACTGCTGAACCTGCTCGAGGAGACGGGCAAGGCCGGTCATGCGCAGTTCATCGTGGCTACGCACTCCCCGATCCTCCTCGCCTGTTCCGGAGCGGTCATATACAGCTTCGACAGGGTTCCCATCAGTGAGATTGCTTATGAGCATACGGATCACTATCGGGTATACAGCGACTTTATGAAGGCCATGGACCGCAAGCTGGGCCGATGTGGCAGGTCCTGATTTGCTGTCCGCGGAGCTTCCCAAGGCCTCCGGTGCTCCGGACGTAAAGGGCGCTACCGGGGCCTTGGCCCCTGATCAACGGTTTCTTATGCTTCCCGACGAGACTCGCCGGGCCGTTGCTGCCATGGCCGTCCTCTTCATCGAGTTGACCTTGACGGCCGCCCGACGCGCCTGCCGTGAAAACAGGGAACGAGTGCTCGGCACGCAAAATTTTTTCACTTTTGAGGTTAATAAGCTGCGGCCGGGAAAGGAAGGAGCAGGTGCTCATGAAGGAGCGGAAAAAGAGCGGACCGATGACCATTCTTCTGGTTGACGACGAAGAGATCATTTCCGAGGTTGCGGGGAAAATGCTGGAAACACTGGGTTTCCGGGTTTTCAGAGCCGATGGCGGGAAAAAGGCCCTTGATGTGTACGAAAGGTACCGCGATGAGATTGATCTTGTTATACTGGACATGATCATGCCGGACATGGGTGGAGGGGAGACCTTCGACAGGCTCAAGTCGGTTGACCCGGACGTCTGCGTGCTGCTTTCGAGCGGGTACAGCCTGGACGGGGAGGCAAGAGAAATTCTGGACCGCGGTTGCAGCGGTTTCATACAAAAACCCTTCAGGATGTCCGACATCTCGGATACCATCGAAGAAATACTCGGTAAAGCCGACCGGTCCTGGAATGATCATTCTTTCCTGTAAAGCGCCAGGATGCTGTTGAGGGCCCGGTCCGGGGTGAGGAGCTCGAATCCGGGTAAGAGCGGCTGAATACGGTCCAGGCCGTACACCCCGAATACAGCCCCCGGCCTTGCCTTTCGAGCGATCAGTGAGGCGAACTCTTCTTGCATGGTAAGGTAGGTGTAGAACAGGTCAAAGGCCTTGAACGGGGTCCCGGTTTCCGCCTCGATCATGTCGTGCAGGCGATCGTCGGTGGAATCGCCCGAGAAGAGACGAACGTTTTCAGGAGGTGGGAGAAGGTCGAGTCGGGATAGTTCGGCCTCGAGTCCGTTTCTCAGGCCTGAATAATCGTCAAGGATCCAGTCGTCCAACTCTATGCCGACGGAAAGGCGGGTCACGTACCCGAGCAGCAAGTTTACGCGGCCGTCCGCACAGCCCATGTCCAGAAACCTCGTCTTGCCCGGGATGAGGATCCGGTCCTCCGCCATCCTCTCCAGGCAGGGAAGCACCCGGCCCAGTTCGCTGGAACGTCGAAAACCCAGGGCTCCCACGTCTCCCACCTGCCGTTTGTCGCAGAAACGGGCCACCGCTTTCATGGTGCTCCACGCATGGGGGGCCATGGCCCGGAGCCCTTGCGGTTCGTGGCGCCTTTGTTTTTTCCTCAACACCTCAACACCTGATCCCATCATCTGACCACCGGAGCGTGGTCATTGTTTTACCTTAACACCTCAACAGCTCTTTCTTCACCCTTTCCGCCAGGAGGAACAGGACAAGGAGCTCCTCTCCCTCACGATCCCGGAGAGAACAAAGATGGTCCGGAGACACGAAGTCAGAGACTTTATTGCAGAGGTAGTTGACGCAGATAACATGCCGGGCCGAGAGGACGCACCCGGAGGG
>CAZEIA010000126.1:0-10506 GCA_964512335.1 uncultured Desulfobacterales bacterium | reverse complement strand
TTTTCTGCTGAATGTCTTCGCCCAGGGCGGTCCGGTTGAGGTTCAGGGCCTGTCCTCCCAGACGGGCGTCCCGCTCCACCAGGGTCACCGGGTGCCCCTGGGCGCTCAGGCTGCGGGCCGCCACCATTCCCGAGATCCCTCCTCCAATCACCAGGGCGCGCGGGTTGATATCGACCTGGGCCTCCTTGAGCGGCTCCATCAAGGCCGCCTTGGAAACCGCCATTCTGACCAGATCCTTGGCCTTCTCGGTTGCGGCCTCGGGATGTTCCTTGTGGACCCAGGAGTCCTGGTTCCGGATGTTGGTCATCTCGAAGAGATACTTGTTGAGCCCGGCCGCTACCAGCGTCTCCTGGAAGAGCGGCTCGTGCGTCTTGGGTGTACAGGCGGCCACTACAATCCGGTTCAGGTTGTTTTCCCGAATCACCGCGGCCATGTTGTCCTGGGTGTCCTGAGAACACGAGTAGAGGTTGTCCGTGGCGAAGTCAACGTAGGGGAGATCCTTGGCGTAATCGACTACCGCGGACACGTCCACGACGCCGGCGATGTTGATGCCGCAGCGGCAGACAAAGACCCCGATCCGGGGTCGCTCTCCGGCTACGTTCCTCTGCTCGAAGATCTCCGGTTCACGAGTCTCTGTGTTGCGTGCCGACACCAGGGGCGCTCCAGCCTCGGCCGCCGCAGAACTGGCCTCGATCACAGACTGCGGTATGTCTTTGGGACCCTGGAAGGCGCCGCAGACGTAGATCCCGTCACGGGAAGTCGCCACGGGCGAAAAGGTCTCCGTACGACAGAAACCTCCTTCTGTAAGTTCGATCCCCAGTTTGCCCGCCAGCGCGATCAGTTCGGGAGAGGTCTCGAGACCAACGGACAGGACAACCATTTGAAAGGTCTCCTCCACCAGTTCGCCCTCTTCGGTTGCGTAGCGAAGCAGCAGGTCATCGCTGTCCAGTATGGGGGTTACCGAGTGAATGCGGGAGCGGACAAAACGGACGCCCTCCTTTGTTTCAGCGTTCGTGTAATAGCGTTCAAAATCTTTGCCGTGGGTCCGCATATCCATGAAGAAAATGGCGCAGTCCAGGCCGTCACCGCTGTGCTCCTTCGCTACAACTGCCTCCTTGACGGCGTACATGCAGCAGACCGCCGAGCAGTAACCGTGGTCGCAGCGGTTTATGTCCCTGGACCCCACACACTGAAGGAATGCAATTTTTTCGGGCTCTTTTTCATCTGAAGGACGCGCCAGGTGACCCATGGTGGGGCCGGAGGCCGAGAGGATCCGTTCGAACTCCATTGAGGTTATGACGTTGGGGTGTCTTGCGTAGTTGTACGTGTCGAAGGCCTTGGGGTCAAACGTTCTGAAACCGGTTGACAGGATGACGGACCCCACTTTCACAGTAATGGTCCTTTCCCCGTCATCGAACTTGATGGCGTCGGTAGGACAGAACTTCTCGCAGGCCCTGCACTTTCCCTTCTGGAAGTAAATACAGTTGTCCTTGTCAATGGCGTACTTGAGTGGAACCGCCTGGGGATAGGGCACATAAGCTGCTTTGCGTTTTTGAAGCCCTATATTATATTCATCGGGCACTTTCTTTGGACATTTCTCAGCACAGGTGCCACAACCGATGCATTTGTCCAGATCCACAAACCTGGGGTGCTGAAGGACCTCGACCTCAAAATTTCCCTTCTCCCCCTTCACGTCTTTGATCTCGGATAGGGTGAGCAACTCTATGTTCATATGCCGGCCGACCTCGACCAGTTTGGGCGAGATAATTCACATGGCACAGTCGTTGGTGGGGAAGGTCTTGTCCAATTGGGCCATGGTGCCGCCAATGGAGGGGGATTTTTCCAGCAGATAGACGTAGTATCCGGAGTCAGCCAAGTCTAGTGCGGACTGCATGCCTGCGATCCCTCCGCCCACGACCATCACCGAGCCCAAAATATCCTTCGGCATGGGACTTTTCTCCTTATTTTAAAGAGTTAGCCTATCGTGATTTTTTTCCCAAGAATCATATACCTAAACCAAGGGTCTCCGGCTTGTCAATAGTTTTTGTGCTACACCCGGGCACCATCGGCTACACAGACACCGGAATCGCCAATGCGAGGTTTGACAAACCCCGGCCCACAAGATAAGAGGAAACCAGCCATACACCTAGTGCATGGTTCTACAAGTAGGATTACGTTTTCTTCTTCCCTCTCTTCCTTCGTGCACTTCGTGATTTTCGTGGTATAAAAGGCATGTGTGTCACCAAGAAGGGCACGAAGAACTCGAAGGAGGCAGTGGTGGAATTCCCGGGGTCTCCCGCCGCCGGGAGTCCATGCCAAGGAGGCCGAATCTCCCTTGCCGACCAACATTCCAATAATGCTCGCCCATGGCATCTGCCCTTTCACCCGTCTCTTCCATCCCCTGGCCGGAGGCGACAACGGCCCGGACGACCGGTTTCACTACTTTAGATTGATCCGCAGCGCCCTTCAACGCAGCGGTTACACTGTTTTTCACACCCGCGTGTCCTGGGCCGCCGGAGTGGATAGGCGCGCCCGGGATCTTCGTGACGCCCTGATCCGGCTGACCGGCGGATTCCGCCTTTGGCCAAGGGTGCATATTATCGCCCACAGCATGGGCGGTCTGGACGTCCGGCACATGCTCCTGAAACACCGGATGGAAGAGCAGGTGGCCTCCCTTACGTCCATCGGGACACCTCACCTGGGCACGCCCTATGCGGACTGGGGGCTGCGGCGATTCGACTCCCTGATCGGCCTCTCCCGAGTCCTGGGACTCAACCTTGAAGGATTCCGCGACCTCACGCGGGAGCAATGCCGCCGCTTCAACGAGACGGCAGCCTCCTACGAGGAGAAAAACGGCGTCCTCTACCGCACAGTAGCCGGGACCCAGCCTCTCGAAAGGATTTTCCTGCCCATGCGTTTTGCTTCCCGTATCATCCAGGACGAGGAAGGTGACAACGACGGGCTCGTGCCGCGCTCATCGGCAATATGGAAGGAGGCTTACCACTTGGCGACCATTGATGCGGACCATCTGAACCAGATAGGATGGTGGAATTTCGGCGAAAAAAAGGCGGGATTATCGCGGCATGAATTTGAGGGCCGGATACAGGACTTCTACCTGGAGCTTGCTTCCAGTCTTTGATTTTTCAACTCAAGGGTTGGCGGAGGAGGGAATTGGAGCGCGGCCCCGGCTCGGGCCGGGGCCTCAACCAACTAGAAATCGCACTGCTCTCCGGCGGGCATCCCCCACCAGTCCTGCTCCTGCGTCTTTTTCACGGCGTCCTCTTCGCACTTCTTGTGCCCACCCCAGGAATAAAACGTGTGGTCCCAGTTTTTGTACATGCTATCATGTTGCCAGAACTCCGAGCGTTGCGCCGCAGAACCGCAGCCTGCAAGGAACAGACCAAGAATCGCTAAAACAAGCATTTTCTTTATCATCGGAGATGCTCCCCCTTTCTTTCAATTACCTGATGTTTCAATTGTGACCTGAAGGATTTGAATTTAGAGATAGCGTACCTCAAACACCGCTTCAATGGAAGCTTTTTTTGTCGTTTAAAATCCGGCCGGCATGCCGATCCGATCAAAATGCCTCCTGTCAGGCCATTTCCAGGGCCACTGCCATGGACACGCCGCCGCCCCCACACAGAGTAGCCATACCGAGCGACTTTCCCCGGCGCTTCATGGCATAAAGCAGGGTAACCATGATGCGCACGCCCGTGCATCCAACGGGGTGTCCCAGGCCGATACCCGAACCATTGACGTTAGTCCGGTCGCGATCCAGCCCGAGTTCCCTCTCGCACCCTATATACTGTGCCGCAAACGCCTCGTTGAGTTCCACGAGTTCAAAGTCCGCCGTCTTCAACCCGGATCGATGTATAAGGTCGTTGACCGCGGGCACGGGGCTCAGCCCCATTACCGACGGATGGCATGCACCACGGCCAACGGCCCTGATGCGTGCCAAGGGTTGAAGCCCCAGTTCATCGGCCTTTTCAGCGGACATTATCACCATACCGGCGGACCCGTCGTTTATTCCGGAAGAATTGCCGGCGGTCACCTTCCCTATCTTGGGCACGAAAGCCGGGGGGAGCCGGGCCAGGTCGTCAAGGGTAAGCCCGGGACGGAAGTGCTCGTCCTTGTCGAAGGTCAAAGGATCCTTCTTTCTGCGGGGAACCAAAACTGGGACTATTTCATCACTGAAATCACCGTTTTGAATTGCTCTTTCGACGTTGTTGTGGCTTCTGAGGGCAACTTCATCCATCTCTTGTCGGCTGATATTGTGAAGCTGGGCCACAAGCTCAGCCGTCTGCCCCATTATGTAGGGCTTTCCTTTGAAGAGCTCCAGCGGCATCCCCTCCTTGACCGGCCCGTCTTCCGGGTGTGGAAGGAGGTGGGACCCGCAATGAAGGGCGTGAATCATCGTATCTACGAAGGTGTGGTCCTGTAGCCGGCATCCCCAGCGTGCATTGGGCACGGAATAGGGCACGCCAGACATGTGTTCGGTGCCTCCGGCCAGTATAATGTCGGCCAGGCCGGCCTGAATCATGGCCATGCCCGAAATCACGGCCTCCATGGCCGAGGTACAGACACGGTTTATGGTTACCGCTGTGACCTTGTCTGGAAATCCGGCCAGGAGCCATGCCACTCGAGCCACATTAAGGGCGTCCGCCGGCTCCAGGCAGCAACCGTAACGAACATCATCTACCTGTTCCGGCTGTATGCCGGCCCTCTTAACCGCCTCCTTCATGGTTACGCTCGCGAGTTCCGCGCTGTTCACGTCACGAAGGGATCCGCCAAAGGCCCCTATGGCCGTTCGACAAGCCGATACGATTACTACGTCTTTCATGATCTCACCTCGTCTCTTCGAATTCGGCGAACTGGAAATCCACCCGATTCAAAGTCCAGTGGTCGCCTGACGAAAAAATGAATGGTTATTCATTCGCTCCCAAGGTATAGTCGAAACAGGGTGCCGTGTAAAGGGAAAACCCGGCAAGGCCGCTGTGCGTTACATCGATGTCAGTGTCAGTGCCGATGTATGTTTCGGTGTATGTTTCGGTGGAAAGCGGAAAACACGAGAGGAGGCTCTACATTGGCCTGTGAATCGGACTGCAAAAAGGTAAGCTCATCGGACATCCGTGCCGTTCTCTTTGACTTTGGAGGAGTGCTGGCGGAAGAGGGCTTCAGAGAAGGCCTGCGCGCCATCGGCCGGCTCAGCGGCGTGGCCCCGGACGACATGGCCCGGGCCGGATTCGATCTCGTCCACCGCACCGGGTACGTCACAGGCCGAGCCGTTGAGGCATCCTTCTGGGCCTCCCTGCGCAAGGAGGCCGGGGCCGGGGGAACCGACGAAGACCTTCGCCGCGAGATCCTGTCCCGCTTTGTTATACGACCGTGGATGATTCAAACAGTTGAACGGCTCCGCGAACAAGGCCTTATAACCGGCATTCTGAGCGACCAGACCCAGTGGCTGGACGAACTGGACCGGAAACACGATTTATTCAGGCACTTCCACCACGTGTTCAACAGTTTTCACACCGGCGTGAGCAAACGGGACCCCGCGGCCTTTGACCGCGCAGCCGCCCGCATGGGCATTCCCGCTCATGTCACGCTGTTCGTGGACGACCATCCAGGGAATGTGGAAAGGGCCCGGGAGCGGGGGATGAAGGCGATTCTGTTCAAAGACCGCGAAGATTTTCAGGACGCGCTGGCCTCCTTCCATCGACGGTAGATGCGCAGAGGGACGATCAGGCCGAAAAAGGGAATCATGTACATGGCCGCCAGCGTGGGTTCCAGCGGGCTGAAAAAACGGGCCGCGAACACGATCACGAGTACATTGTTCATGTTCCCAAAGCTCACGGCCGCGGCGAGCCGGTCGTCCAGGGGCTCGCGCCAGGTGAGTAGAAAACCCGCAGCCAGATATACGGCTCCCAAAATCACGGCCAGTCCGGTGGCCACGGCTATGGTGCCCGGTTTCTGTTGAAAGAACTCCGAGTACCTGGAAAAGACCGCCAGGTTGATCATGGCGAAGGTCGCAAGAGAAATCGGGAACCTGCGGCGGTCGATCCTCTCGAGGAGCCCGGGCGCCCTTTGCCGGAGTACCTCCACGGCCAGGACCGGAACGAAGACGACCAGCGCCAGCATTTGAATCATGGCGCCGAGGGACAGGGCCATAGCCTGTTCAGACAGTACCTTCACGAGGACCGGAAGCGTAAAGGGCACCAGGGGCGATGTCACCACCACCAGAACGAGCACCCTCGCACTGTTCCCGCCCACAAGGTTGGAGATAAAAGGGGCTACCACGCCCGTTGAAATGCCCGTCAGCAGAAGAGCTCCAAGAGCATACTCCGGAAATAACCACCTGAACAGGTAGAACACAGCCGCCGGAAGCACGACGATCTTGACCGTGGCAAGCAGGGCGATGCCCCGCCATCCGGATCGGATGGCGCCCCAGATGGCCTCCGGCCGAATGGGCAGGAGGCTTATGAATAGAAGCAGCATCATGAGATAGAGGGGAAAAGGCTGGAACAGTGCGCCGAAGCCCGGCACCAGGATCCCCGCGAGCATTGAGGAGAAAAGCACGAGGATCAGGATGAGATCGTTCAGGCGGATCATGCAGTGTTTTCCCCCATCCTCTCGGCCAGCAGAAGAGCATCCGGTTCAAGCCGTGCGAAAATGACCGCACCGGGGCATGGCGCCACCAGTTTTCTGGAATACTCGGAACCGATGACCTGAAAAAGCTCCAGGCAACAGGAGCAGAGATGGGCGCTCCGTTCAATGGAATACGGGATCACGCAGTCCCCTTCCCGCATGAAAAACCTGGGGTGTATAAAGTTGGCGTGATTGGCGGTATGGACCAGATAGAGATCGTCGTAATCGTCTATAACAGCCCCCAGCCGCCGTGCCCACCGCATCTGAATCCGCTTCTCCGTTGTCTCCGCCCGGGACCATTCCAAAGGGACTTTTTTTGAAAAGGCCTGGTCGGCCACCATGGCCTCCATTTCCTCCCGGCCGGCGTATCCGGGCGGCTTAACGGCCGTGCGGGTGATCCTGCCGGCCAGGTCCTCCTCGTAACCCTCTACGGCAAAGGAACTGACTATCAAAAAGAGGCCGTTTCGATCGGAACTCCGATACCAGCTCCCTTGCCTGCGGCACGTGTCCCCCCAGACCTCCGGAGCCACGCTCGAGATGCGGTTGATCTCGTCGAGAGGGGTGCAGACCACACCCTTGGCCGACTTGAGCCGGACACCTCGGGAGGCCAGGTCCTCCCGCAGGCGGGCCTCGGTTTCCGGCGTTACCCAGTAGATATACTTTTCATAGTCCTTTTTTTTCATGAAATCGTCCACCGCCAAAATTTTTTGCTTTTTTGTGACAGGCTTTCAGGAGTAAGCGACCAAAAATGTGGCTGAAGAATAAAAGAAAAAGGCGAAATGTAAAAGGTGAAAACATCTTTGCATTTTTCGCTGGTTGTTATATCGTGTTTGACATAACACGTCAGTGGTTCATTCCCGAGTGGGACCCTGTTCACTGAATCGGTCTTTTGACAATAATAAACAGGAGCTTTTCTACTACTTGTTCTTCAAACTCAAGACAGTCGAAGACATCCTCCAAATCATCGCCGGGCTTCCTGCCGTCAGTGATGAGAAGATCGTGCCCCTGTCATCGGCGCTCGGCCGTGTCCTGGCAGAAAACGTTATCTCCCCCGAGTCGCTCCCGGGCTTCTCGCGCTCCTCCATGGACGGATTTGCAGTCCGGGCACGGGACACCTACGGTGCGGCTGAGAGCCTGCCCGCCCTCCTCGAGATCGCGGGAGAGGTCTCCATGGGAACACGAGCCGCCGACGGCATAGGCCCGGGGCAGGCCGTTCGCATCGCCACGGGCGGCATGCTTCCTCCCGGCGCGGACGCCGTTGTCATGGTGGAATACTGCCACGCCCTGGACAAAGATACTGTGGAGGTGTCCCGGGCCGTATCGCCCCTGGAAAACGTCATCGGCCCCGAGGACGACATTCGGAAGGACGAGCAGATCCTTTCTGCCGGGAGGAGGCTTCGGCCTCAAGAGCTGGGGGTGCTCGCGGGCTTGGGCGTCTCCAGAATATCTGTAATCCGCTCCCCTTTGGTGGCCGTTATCTCCACCGGCGACGAGGTGGTACCGGTGGACAGAACGCCTGCCCCCGGGCAGGTCCGTGACATCAACACCCATACCCTGTCCGCCTTTTGCGCCGGCCTGGGCGCCTCACCCATAGGCCTGGGACTTGTCCCGGACAGTTTCGACCAATTGCAGGAACGCATACATCTGGGGCTGGAAAAGGCGGACTCCGTGTGGATCTCCGGGGGAAGCTCGGTCGGGACACGGGACTTGACGGTCCGGGCCCTGGAATCCATAGAGGGCATGGAGATCCTGGCCCACGGCGTTTCCATCAGCCCGGGCAAACCCACCATCCTGGCACGGCTGGGCCACCGCACAATCTGGGGACTTCCGGGTCACGTGTCTTCGGCGCTTGTGGTGGCCGAGGTCCTTCTCAGACCGTTCCTGCGGCGGATTTCCGGAGAACCGGCGCAGTCCTTTTTGACCCGGCTCAGCGTTGAAGCCGAACTGGGCAGAAATATCGAGTCCGCACCTGGCCGGGACGACTTTATCCGTGTCCGGCTCAGCGAGGAGGACGGGCGGCTTATTGCCGATCCCCTGTTCGGCAAGTCCGGGCTCATCTCTCCTCTCATAGAAGCCGATGGGCTGGTGAGGGTTGACAGTTTCACAGAGGGGCTGTACCGAGGTGACCGGGTTAATGTTCGACTGTTCGGCGGGTAATTCCATACAGGAGAAACCATTGAAACGAAATGTCTACCTTGCCATGAAATCCCTGGAGGAGGCCAAGGACCTGTTCCTGGGCCGATTCGGGGGCGAGAAGAGGACCATCTCCGAAGAGGTCGCCGTTGAGGAGTCCCTGGGTCGAGTAACCGCGGAACCTGTTTTCGCCGGGATGTCCGCGCCCACCACGCACTGCGCCGCCATGGACGGCATCGCTGTACGCGCACGGGACACTTACGGCACCACGGAGCGAGATCCCGGGACCCTCGAGTTGGGCAGGGAGGCCGTCTGGATCAACACCGGCCAGATCCTGCCTCAGGACTTTGACGCCGTGATAATGGTGGAAAAGCTCCACCAGCCCGATGACAGCGTGGTAGAGATCCGTGCCCCGGCACACCCATGGCAGCACGTGCGCAAGGTGGGTGAGGACATAGTGGCCACGCAGCTCCTGCTGCCACGTTATCACAGGATAAGACCCACGGACATGGGTGCGCTCATCTCCGGCGGAATCTTTTCCCTTCAGGTATGGAAACGCCCTTTTGCAGCCATTCTTCCGACCGGCTCCGAACTGGTTCACCACAAAGACCTGGCCCATGACCGACGCATGGAACCGGGCCGGATCATCGAGTACAACTCAGTCATCCTCTCCGGGCTGGTCCGGGAATGCGGGGCTGTTCCCGAGGTGTACGACATAATCCCCGACCGGGAAGAAAAGATCATCGAGGCCGTGCAGAAGGCGGTCCGTTCCGATGCGGACGTCATCATCGTCAATGCGGGCTCTTCGGCCGGCGGCAAGGATTATACCGCTCACGTGATCCGCGAGCTCGGCGAGGTCCTGGTACACGGTGTCGCCATGATGCCGGGCAAGCCCACGATCCTGGGAGTGGTTGAAGACAAACCCGTTGTCGGGAACCCGGGCTTCACGGTCTCCTCCGTGCTATCGTTCGAGCAGTTCGTCAAGCCCCTTCTCCTGAGGCTTCAGGGACTTTCTCCTCAACCTCCCGCGACCGTCCGGGTATACCCGTCACGGGACATACCGTCCCGGCCGGGGATTGATGAATTCGTCCGCGTGAACATCGGGCGCATCGGTGACCGGGCCGTGGCCACTCCGCTCCCCAGGGCCGCGGGTTCCATCACCTCCCTTACCCGGGCCGAGGGCATCCTGAAAATACCGGCCCTGTCGGAAGGCGTGAGCCGTGACCAGGAGGTGGAGGCGGAGCTGCTCGTGCCGGAAGAGGAGCTCGATCGAACCGTCGTCATAATCGGCAGTCACGACATCACTGTGGACCTCCTGGCCGACGAGATCCGCCGGCTGGGACAAGACGTCCGTGTCTCCTCGGGAAACGTGGGCAGCCTGGGGGGGCTCATGGCCCTGCGTAAAGGCAACGCCCACCTTTGCGGGACCCACCTCCTGGATCCGGACAGCGGAGACTACAACGTGCCCTATATCGAGAAGTACCTTCAGGGGGTTCCCGTGTCCCTGTTCCACATGGTGGGACGCGATCAGGGCCTGATGGTTTCCAAGGGTAATCCCAAGGGCATCAGAGATCTAAAGGACCTGGCCGGAGGTGATGTGAAGTTCGTCAACCGGCAGGCCGGTTCGGGTACGCGAGTACTCCTTGATTATCAACTCGGCCGATCCGGCATAGACCCGGCCCGCATCCCGGGATACGATCACGAGGAATACACCCACATGGCAGTGGCCGT
>CAZEIA010000125.1:0-10582 GCA_964512335.1 uncultured Desulfobacterales bacterium | reverse complement strand
ACTGCCAGTCTGCCAATACGCTTTCTTATCAAAAGTTAATAAAAACTATTATTTCACTTTTCAGTTTTCGTTATATTAATTTATTCAGCGCGAATAATGCCCATCTGCATTAATTGTATTAATTTTTGGTGCTGATCAAAGACTTCGATTTTAAGCAATAGGCAAACAAAATACTTTGAAGAAAACCGATTAGTTAACGCAATAGGATGAAAGTTAGAGGTCACATGATTCAGCTCCAGGTGTTTTTCAATGCCATTAAAATTCGCTTCATTGCACCGGGGTTCAATACTTGCTCTTTTCTACTCCAACCTTGATCAGTTTTTCGGGGGATATCGGAAGCTCTTTGATCCACACGCCTGTTGCTTGATGTATGGCATTTACAATCGACGGAGCTGTTGGAGAAACAGGGCCTTCACCTGCTTCCTTTGCGCCGAAAGGTCCATAAGGGTCATGGGTTTCCACCAGAACAATATCAATTTGAGGCGTATCCAGGGAAAGCGGCAACTTGTATTCCAGCATGTTGGGATTCAGCATCAAGCCGTTGTCAGCCAGGACCTGTTCCGTCAAGGCGTAGCCGTGCCCCATGGATACAGATCCCTCGAGCTGCCCTTCAACGGCCATGGGGTTGATAGCAACCCCACAGTCGTGAGCAACGGTGACCGTTTTGACGTCTACTCTGCCTGAAGCAGGGTCTACCTCCACCTCCGTCACATGGGTGCCAAAACTGTAGGCGGGAGAATAGTTGCCGATCCCTTTTTCGCAGAGTTCCTTCGCATCCAGCACCCCCTCTTGTTCAGGGTTAAAGGCCCCTTCACCAATCACAGGCCTCCCACCCTCGGCTTTCTGGGTGAGGAGCACGGCCTCATCGAATGAAAGCCCCGGGCTTGAACTGCCTCTGACGGAAATGGTTCCTTCATGGATATCGAGATCCAAAGGGTTGGCCTCATAATGATCCGCCACTGCGGAAAAGATTTTTTTCTTGAGATCCGACGCTGCAATTCTGGTGGCATTCCCAGCCATCATGGTGACACGGCTACCATACGTTCCCAGGTCCAGCGGCGAAATTTGTGTGTCTCCGCCGAGTACGCTTACCCTGTGAAAAGGTATCCCGAGCTCTTCAGCTGCAATCTGCGCAAGGACAGTTTCCGATCCCTGGCCGATATCCGCCGAACCGGTGATCAGGGTCACAGTGCCATCACCATGCGCTCGTAGGATGGTTGATGAAAAGGCGTAGGCGTCGGCCATCCGTGGCAGGCGTCTGAGCCTTGGCCCGGAAATAAACCCATTGCATGCCATTCCGATACCGGAGCCCTTTTTTTTCCCTGACCGCTTTTCTTTCCATCCTGTGTGAAGAGCGGAGGCCTTGATTGTCTGTTCGAGCCCGCAGCTCCTGATCTTTATGCCGTTCGCTGTCTCGTCTCCATCGTTGAGGCAATTCCTGAGCCTCAGCTCCATGGGATCCATCCCGATGGCTTCAGCGATCATGTCCATCTGGACTTCCACCGCGAAATGGGTCTGAGGAGCCCCAAATCCCCGCATGGCGCCGCACGGAGGATTGTTGGTGTAGATCCTGAGTGCTTCATATCTGATATTTTCAACCTTATAGGGGATGTTGAGAAAAATCGCCGACAGATAACAGGTCACGATCCCAATGCTGTTATATGCCCCCCCGTTCATTACGGCCCTGCAGGACCTCGCTGTGATTGAGCCTTCCTTGGACACACCGGTTTTGATATCGAAAATAAAGGCATGCCTTCTGCGCGTTGCGAAAAGCTCTTCATCCCTGTCCAACACAATTTTTACAGGCCGACCTGCTTTTCGGGCGAGAAAGGCGGCGCAGTATTCAACTGAAGAGGTTTCAATTTTGCCTCCAAATCCTCCCCCCACATGCGGTTTGATGACCCGGACCATGCTTTCCGGCATATCCAGGGCTTCAGCGAGGTCCCAGGACACAAAAAAAGGCCGCTGGGTGGACGTCCAGACTGTCAGTCCTGTGTTTGTTTCAAAACGAGCTACGGCCGCGTGAGGTTCAAGGGGGCAGTGATCGACAAACTGGGTGACGAACCGATCCTCTTGAATGTGGTGGGCCCTGTCCAAGCCTTTGTCTACGTCTCCCAGGTCCTGATAAAGCCGCCAGCTGACATTGTTTTCGGCATGATCATGAATGCGCGGCGCCTCGTCTTTCATCGCCTCTTCTGCATCGAAGACCGCTGGGAGAGGTTCATAGTCAACCTTAATCAGATCCAGCGCCTCCTGAGCCCTGTCCTCGTCAATGGCTGCCACGGCCGCTATCTCATCACCGATGAAGCGGACCCGATCGATCGCGAGAGGGTACTCATCAGGGATGAAGGCTCCGTAGGGATGATGGCTTTTTTTATCCCCTTTGATATCTTCCCGCGTAATCACGCTTAGAACACCCGGCAGGCGTTCTGCACGGCTCGTGTCAATGTTCAGGAGCCTTGCATGTGGGTGAGGGCTTCTCAGAATCTTTCCATGGAGCATCCGGGGCAGCTGTATATCTATGGTATACATGGCCTCACCGGTTGCCTTTAAAAAGCTATCGGGTCGGGGCAACCTCTTCCCTACAACGTTTCCCATGTACTCCCTCCTCGGCGAGCGGGCCTTGGCCTGCTGAAAATCATAACAGGGTTGCTGCAGAAACCCGCTCCCGGTCTTGTCTCGAGGGCAAGCTCGGGCGTTTGGGCTGCGGAGTTTCTACTCGCCCATTTCGGGCGCGAGCATTGTCCTTCCTTTCTCCAATGCACTTTTCTCATTCTCTACAGGGGTGGGTGGCGTCTTTGCCGCCGTGATAACGGCTTCGATTACCTTTGAGTACCCGGTACACCGGCAGAGATTCCCTGAAATGGCTTTTTTTACTTCCTGTTCCGAAGGATCAGCGTTTTGATCAAGAAGGGCCTTTGCCGACATTATGAACCCCGGCGTGCACATACCGCATTGAATCGCCCCGTTTTGAATGAACGTATCCTGCAATGGATGAAGCCTGTCCCTGCTTGCCAATCCCTCAATGGTGGTGATTTCGAGCTCTTTGCAGTTCACGGCGAGTGTGAGGCATGAGAGAACGGGCTTGCCGTCAAGGTGTACGGTGCATGCACCACAGCTTCCGAGGTCGCAGACTTCCTTGGTACCAGTGAGACCGAGGGTTTCGCGCAAGACCTCAAGCAGCGTTCTCTGTGGCTCAATGGCTACTTCGTGGGTTTCTCCATTGATTTGAAGTGTTACGATTTCCTTCATTTTTTAACTCCTTAGCTGTAATCCGTGCTAGACAGAAACACTCTGTATGCGGAAAAGAGCTTTTCGGACAAACTCGCGCACCATGATCTTTCTGTAAGAAGGAGTGCTCCCGAGGTTCGCCACCGGTTTGGCCGCCTTGAATGCCTGTTCTGCCGCCTGTTCAAGCAGTTCGGTTTTGAGCTCCTTTCCTTTGAGCACCTCCGCGGCGGCTTCTACTTCCCGGGGTTTGGGGGACACTGCCCCCAGAACGATTTTAATGTCTTTACATATCCTGTCCCTATCCAGTTCCACCTTGACAGCAACACCGGCAAGCGGAAAATCAATGGCTTTTCTGATGCTGTACTTGTGGTAGGAACAGAATACACTTTCAGGGAGAACGGGTACCTCAATGCCTGCCAGTAGCTCATCGTCTCTCCTGACAAAGGGGTTTGCGCCATCCCCCGTGTAATACTCTGCCAAAGGAACGGTCCTTTCGCCTTCGCCGGACAGGAGCCTGACAGTCGCGCCCAAGGAAACGAGGACCGGTGCCAGGTCGCCCGAGAAAGCTGCAAAGCACTTTTTGCCTCCGCCGATCGCATTGCATGTCTCACCCCCCGCCTTGACACAGACGGGTCGACATTTGCGCCACGAGGAGGACTGGTTGAAATAGAAGCAGCGAGTGTCAAGGTTCAGGTTTCCCCCAACGGTCCCCATGTATCGAAGCTGAGGAGACCCCACTAAACCGGCGGCTTGAGCGACAACAGGGTATTTTTCTTTAACCAGGGTGGAGGTTTCCAGGTCGTTCAGTGTGACCAAGGGGCCGATTGTCAAGCCGGACAGCTCGTTGAATTTGATTTGTCCAAGCCTGGGAAGCCGGTTGAGCAACACCAGACTCCTGGGTCTGTAGAGCCCCTGTTTCATGGAAGGAAGAAGGTCTGTGCCGCCTGCTGCGAGCCTGGTCTCTCCTTTGTTGTTTTTCAGAAAGCCCAGCAGTTCCTCCTCGGATTCCGGTACCATGTATTGAAAACTAGGAAGCCTCATTGGCCACCTCCTTTTCTTTCATTTCATGCAGGATCTTTTCGGGTGAAAGGGGAAGGTCGGTGCACCGGACGCCCAGGCCGCGGCGAACGGCGTTTGATATGGCCGAAGCGAGGTTTACCACCGAGCTGTTGCCTGCCCCTTTTGCCCCGAATGGACCGTTGTGGTCATAATTTTTCACCACGTCGAATGAAATGGTCGGCATGTCCAGGGCCGTGGGAAGCTTGAATTCCAGAAGGCTGGGATTCAACACCTGGCCTTCCTTGATCAGGACATCCTCATAAAGCCCATATCCCAGTCCAACGGCCATGCCGCCTACAATCTGACCCTCCACGCCATTGGGGTTGATCACTGTTCCACAGTCATGCACGCCGACGGCATGGATTACTTCAACGGCCCCCGTGTCAGGATCCAATTCGACTTCAACCATATTGGTTGCAAAAGTGTATGTGGAAAACATCCTGGATGCGGCTCCCCTGGCAAAGGACGCCTCAATCGGCCTCAGGCTGGGGTTGATGGATGCCTTCCCGATAATGGGGCCGCCCTTTTTGTACATACCGCCCCCGAGAAGGTCCTGGAGTTTGAGAAAGCGGTCGGGAGAACCGCGGACGTAAACCCTCTTGTCCTTGAATTCCATGTCTGCGGGGTTTGCTTCCATACGTTCGGCCGCCAGGACACTGATCTGTTCCCTCGCATCGGCGGCCGCCATTTTCACGGCCATGCCCGTGGTGTGTGTACCGCGATCTCCGAATATCCCTACGTCAAATGGGGTGGCGTCAGTATCTCCGCTGATGACGGTGATATCGTCCACGCTGAGGCCGAGTTCCTCCGCAGTCAATTGGGCCATCACCGTTTTCAAGCCTTGCCCCATGTCCATTGCGCCGGTGGTTACCAGGGCCGTTCCGTCCATGTTCATTTTTACAACACTGGAAGTGGCAAATCCTCCACATGGACAAAATCCACAGGAAATTCCTATGGCCCGGTTCTTGTCGGGCTTTTCGAGGCATGGCTCCATGAGTTCTCTTGCCCTGGTAATCGTATCCCTGACATTTACGCTCTGGAGTTCTTGCCCGGTGCTCAGGGCGTCTCCCTTTTGAAGGCAGTTCTTGAGTCTGAATTCCACAGGATCGATTCCCAGTTTTTCTGCGATTTCATCCATCTGGGACTCCCTGGCAAAAGTCACCTGAGGCGTTCCGTACCCCCTGAACGCTCCTGCCATGGTCTTGTTGGTGTACACAGAGAAGGCATCAAGCTTGACATGAGAAAAGCGATAGGGACCGGTGGATGTGATCGCGCCAAGCCAAACGGCATTCGGAGTGGGCGCATAAGCCCCACAATCGTAGATCATACGAATCTGGGTGGCTACCAGGGTCCCGTCCTTTTTGACACCGGTTTTCAGCTCAATGACAGAGGAATGACGGGTTGTCGAGGAAGTGAGTTCCTCCTCCCTGGTGAACGTCAGCCTCACTGGCAACCCGGTCTTGAGAGCAAGCGCCGCGGCTGTAGGCTCCGTCAATGTCCTGTTCTTGCCTCCGAAACCACCTCCGACGTGACAGGGTGTGACACGGATGCGGGACATGGGAATGTCGAGCAGGGAAGACAGAATGGATTGGTTGATGTGGGGTCGTTGGGTCGTGTTGTATATCACCAGGCGTCCATCGGATTCGACAATCGCGACCGTGGAATTGGGTTCAAGGTAGGAGGGATGGACCTTTTGTGTCTTGTAAGTGTTTTGGAAGACCATGTCCGATTCGGCAAACCCGGTTTCGACATCGCCTTTTGTGATCTGAGCCTGATAATTGACATTGCCGGACATGGCCTGGTCGGTTCTCTCAAAAAGAGTTGTGTATTCAGTTAGTTTTTCGTGAAGCACGGGTGCGCCCGGCTTCATCGCCTCTAGTGGATCATAGACCGGTGTAAGTTCTTCATAGTCAACCTCAATCAGCTCAAGGGCCTTCAAAGCAGTCTCCTCGTCGACAGCCGCTACGGCCGCAACGGACTCTCCGATGTATCTGACCTTGCTTCGAGCAAATATCCGCATATCCAGAACCAGGGCCCCATACCTTGCGTCCGGCACATCCTTGGCGGTTAGAACCGCTTTCACTCCGGGAAGCCGCTTTGCCTTTTCTGTGTCAATTGAAAGTATCCTTGCGTGAGGATAAGGGCTGCGCAGTACCTTGGCCCACAGCATGCCCTGGAGATAGACATCGGTGGCGAAACGAGCCTTGCCTGTGGCCTTGGCCAGCGCGTCGACTTTCCGGACTCTTTTTCCTATGGTATTGTATTCATCCATATGGCCCTCCTTTTTTCAGCGTCACCTGGTATTTAATAGGTTCGATATGTTGTTGACGGGTTGAGGCAGCAATATGATTCAGCCCGGACCCGTTTGAATTTCCACCCAGCTGCCGGCTGATGGGGCCAAATCATTCGAGTCGTTCAGGTTGACCTTGAACCTGAAAATGACTCGAGGTTTGCCAGGCAAAAATGACGTCACAAAAAATCCGAGGACAATTGGTCCGTCCTTGCCGTCCACCAGAAAAGGTCATATCGTTGTCAGCAGCGGCTAAGCAGATTCTTGCGAAGCCGTCATATATTGGATCGTGATCCGTATTGAACGGAGTGTTTTTCTTGTAGTCTATAATGATATTTTTTTACATTAAGGGCTGAAAAGTTTGCTTGAAAGCCACGGCATCTTGGACATAGCTGCAACACTTGGGCGCATATTTTTGCTTCTTTGAGTTTCATGATCTGTTTTTCCGGAGCGAACATAAGTCCACATGCAGAGCATTGAATCAGTCGAGTGGTGAATATCTTATTTCTTGCTTTGGGTTGAAAGAGTTTGGTCAAGCTTAGGTCATGGCTCAGAATAGCTGCTGATTCTGGACAATAACGAACGCATGTTCCACAGCTTATACACTGAAAGTGACTATATGAAAATACTCTGTCCTTAAAAATATCAAGATGTTTAAGCGTTTGTGTTGGACAAACAACTGTACAAGCACCACATCCAATGCATTTTGTTTCATCTAAGTCAATTTTTAAAAAAATAAATGGTATAAAAATTAACAATATTTCTCCACTTAATGCATGAATAGAGGCAATATTTGCATCAATAAAAGGTATTGTTTCCAATCCACCATGAGAGTATAAATACCCGCTGATAAAAGGCAAAACAGTGACAGTAATTAAAACATAATCTTTAGCATTAGATTTTTTTCTTAGACTGGGAATTGCTATTTTGCGAATCAGAAAATAGATTACAAGTGCAATAAAGCTAATAGTTAGCCCTCTTGCTATTTGATGAGGTAACGATACCCAGGTGAAAGAAAATCTAGATTCTTCCCATAAAACTATATGCCCTAATAGCCAGACAGGTAAAATAATAAGGATCAAATGGAAGATATATCTTATTGTCGCATAAAGCGGCCTTTTTGCAAATGCTCTATAGTAAGGAAACAAGAAACGTATGATATTATGAAAAATATGGCCCAAATTATACTGAGGATCGCGTCTGTTTTTTGTTATGGCTAGCAAAAAGAAAAGTGTTCGCATAATAAGGCCGGTAGTAAATATGAAAAAAGAAATCCATAGTAGTGGCCCATGCGTCAAAAGATATAGATCCATCATGTTTTACCTGGTGAATTCGGAAACCCCGCGCAAATAGAGATTCAGCTCGGGGTTTCCGAAATTGAAGTCTCATGACCAAGGCGGTTTGTTTCCCCATTTCTCATGGACCTTGGCAATGATTTCCGGGTCATCGACCGTGCGTGGAGGTTTCTCCCCGTAGAACTGGTACTCTTCCCACGGGAGTGTGGCGTCGATTCCAAGCCCGGATTGCCACCCTTTGGGCTTGAGAGGTATTGCCGGGTCGAGCCACTGCCCGGCTCTTCTGGAGGTGATTGTCACGTCCCGGTCAGCTTTCACCCTGGTTGAAAGGGCCCAGTGCACGCTGTTGTAGTCCCAGATATCGATGTCCTTGTCCACAACGATCACGTGCTTGTATCTTGCATAGGTGCATCCCCACAAGGCATCGATGACCTGCTGGGGATGTCCTTTGAAGAGTTTGTCAATCTTTACAATAGCCTCATAGGTGACATCGCACCGTAGATCGATGATGCCGGGTACTACCTGTTTCAATGTCCTGTAGGCCTCTGCCTGAGAGGCCTTACCTACTACGATGCTGCTGTCAGAGGGATACCATTGCTCACGGGCGCCCAGGAAAATGGGATTTTTCCGGTGGGTGATTTTCGTCACCTCGAAGACCGGGTTGCTTCTGGCTTCCCCGTAATAGCCCGTGTACTCCCCGAAGCCTCCTTCGATCTGCCGGTGATCCGGTCTCACAAAGCCCTCGAACACGACCTCCGACGTGGCCGGGACTTCGATGTCGATGCTTCGGCATTTGACCATTTCTAAGGGTTCACCCCGTAGCCCTCCGGCAATGTGGAACTCGTCTACATTGGGCGGGGTTCGGGTGCATGAAACCGTAAAAACGATCGGATCGTAGCCGGTAATGACAGCCATAGGCATGGGTTTGGCCATACGCTCATATTTCATGTAGTGCTGCCGCCCGTGGGTGTATTCTGGGGCACCCCATCCTAAAAGGTTTTTTCCTAAAGTCCCCATTCGGTATATGCCGGCATTCAGCAGGCCATTATCCGGATCTTTGGTCACCGAGACACCCAGCGTACCTGGAAATGGTCCGCCATCATATTGGTGCCAAACGGTATTGCAGATACGGTTCAAATCGATATCGTCCCCTTCGATCACTTCCTCCTGACAGGGGCCGGCGTCGATGATTCTGGGAGGGACGGGCTTCTGGGTCCGCCGTAACCACTCCTCGTTGAACTCGCTCCATTCGTCGATGCCCAGTGCCCAAAGAAAGCGACGATCCGCACCCAAAAGATTCGTTACAATGGGAAGATCCGCTCCTTTGACCCGGTCGAACATGAGTGCGGGCCCGAATTCCTGGAGACCGATCCTGGAAAGTCCGTTGATCTCCCATGTCGGATCTACCTCTTCCTTGACATGATAGAGATCATTTTGCTTCTCGAGAAAAGCCAGAAACTCACGCATGTCATACCATTTTCCATTGCCCATGAAATACACCTCCTTTTGCAAAAAAGTTGATATGGAAAGTTTAAAATAATGCCAATATGGCTAACTCGGGAGTAAAAGAAATTTTGTTAGACATTATTACATCAATCTTGGCAGCCAAGTAGCAATAGATGGAAAAATTATTACCAGTAAAATAATAATAAATTCAATAATAATGAAAGGAACGGCTGCACGATAAATATCTCCCATAGTTGTATCTTTAGTTGAAACCCCTTTTAATACAAATAATTCAATGCCAAAAGGTGGTGAAAGATTAGCAATTGACATGTTTACTAATAACATAAGGCCAAACCATAAAGGATCCCAACCTAATGCCTTGCATACAGGCATAAAAATAGGAAGTGTTATCATAAGGATGCTCATTTGCTCCATAAACATTCCAAGAAACATAACGGCCAGCATCATACAGATTAAAAGGGCAAGTGGAGGTATGGGAAGATTCACTGCGAACTGCACCATTCCTCGAGAAGCCCCTGAAAATGATAGGAGCTGGCTGAAGGCCGTGGATCCACAAAAGATCATCAAGATCATAGTTGTTGTAGCCATGGTTCCTGCGAAGCTTTTTCGAATGGATTCCCAGGAGAGGCCACCATAGATCCAGGCTAGAAAAGCGGTTGAAAGCACTCCGAAGGCAGCCGATTCAGAAGGTGTTGCAAATCCCAGCAACATGAGGCCGATAACTGAGAAAACAATGACTCCAAGGGGGAGGACGTACTTGACCAGCGGGAGCGTCCTTTCAGAAAGCGTACGGGATTGAATATCATGCGGTGGGGCGATTTGAGGTTGAAGCATACAGCGTCCCACAATGTACACGAAGAAAAGGAACGCCATGAGAAGGCCGGGAATGAGGCCGGCAATGAGCAGGCCTCCCACCGAGATCCCTGCTAGGGTCGCGAGTACCACCGACATCCCGCTGGGCGGGATAATGATAGCCAAGGCTCCGCCACCCAGAATAGGGCCTAAGGCGATGGGCTTTTCATATCCCCTTTTCCGCATTTCGGGTACCAGCATGGAACCGAGCATGGCTGTGGACGCCCACGTATTACCGCAAAGGACCGCTATCAGGACCCCGCCGGCGATTGCAACCACACTTAATCGGCCTGGGAGTTTTCCCAGGAATGCATCCAGCGCATCCAGGATTCGTGTTCCCATTCCGGAATGAAAGAGAATCTCACCCATCAGGATAAAAAGAGGAATC
>CAZEIA010000124.1:0-10625 GCA_964512335.1 uncultured Desulfobacterales bacterium | reverse complement strand
ACTCAAAGGCCTCATATTCAGCCAGCAGGTGCTCATAAGCCTCTCTTCTTCAGGGCTGAACAGGCTGGAAGCATATGAGCTTGTACAGCGTAACGCCCTCAAGGTCTGGGACACGGGAGAAGATTTCAAGTCGCTCCTGCTTTCCGACTCTGATGTGCGCGCTCACCTGTCGGAAAGAGACATTGAAGAGTTGTTCAGCACGGAGTATCACCTCAGATATGTGGAAGATATCTTCGCCCGCGTGTTCGAAAAGCCATTGCGGGCAAAAGGAGTCGAAACATTAAAATGAATTCCTTCCAGGATGAATGATGCGATGAAGATGAAACAGGCTCACCGCGTGTACATCCTCAAGCTGCTCGGCTGGCTTGCGGTTCCGGGATTTCTATCCGCCCTGCTCTTGCTTGGAGGTATTGAATCGCAGGCCAAGCGGTACAATACTACGTCAACTGAGTTGCCGGCTGCGTTGATCCTCTGGCCCGAGAGCAACTCGCCCTACGCCGTCTTCGTGGACAAAGCCGATCAGAAGGTCCTGGTCTACCGTACGGACGACCTCTCCCGGCCGGTTAAGACCTTTGTTTGTTCCACAGGTGAAAACATCGGCCCGAAGACCCGCCAGAACGACAAAAAGACCCCCGAGGGTGTCTATTTCTTCACCGACATATTTAAAGAGCGGGACCTCACCCCGATCTACGGTCCGAGGGCGTATCCCGTGGATTACCCCAACCCGCTTGATCACAGGGAAGGAAAGGACGGGTACGGCATCTGGTTCCATGGGACGAATAAACCACTCAAACCGAACGATACAAACGGCTGCATTGTCCTTGAAAACGGGGATATAGAAGCACTTGGGGAGTACATAAGGCCTTACGATACACCCACCATTATCGCTTCTCGGCTCGAAATGATCGATCCGGTTCAGCTCGACAAGACGCGGCTTTCGTTGGAGCTTTTTGTGGAGGGCTGGAGGGCCTCCTGGGAGGAGAAGCGCATCGACGATTACATATCGTTTTATGGAGATGCTTTTTTCGACGGGGACAAGGACCGCGAGTCTTTCAGAGAGTACAAGGCCGGTTTGGCCGAGAAATATGACTGGATCAGCGTAGACATCGACAACCTGCGTCTCCTGGGGCACAATGGGACCGTCCTGGCCAAGTTCAATCAGCACTATCGGAGCGAGGGGTTCGACAGCCGGGGGGAAAAGCGGCTCTACATTCGAAAGAACCAGGGCGAGTGGAAGATCGTCGACGAGCACTTCACCGCTTCAGAAGAGAGGGTCCTGGTCGCAGGGAAGCCGGAAACCGAGCCTGTTCCCTCACCTTCCGCGGTTATCCTGGGTTTTATTGCCCGGTGGGAAAGCGCTTGGGAGAGGCAGGACCTCAAGGCCTACATCGCCTGCTACGATACGTCGTTCCGCTCGCGTGGGATGGACCTGAAGGCATGGAAAAGGCATCGGGACAGACTGAACCGGAAGCAGAACCTGATAAGGGTGGAAATCAGTGACCCGGACATCAATCTTCTGGACAATATGCGGGCCAGGGTCACTTTTAAGCAGGATTACCGCGCCGATGACTACCGGGATTTCGGTCTGAAAGAACTCCTCCTGATAAAGAGGGGTGAGCAGTGGAAGATCAAGAGCGAGGAATGGCAGGAGCTGGACCGGAGCGCCCCGTAAAGGCGAGGCACAAGGACTCCGCCACGAAACGATGGACCATCATGGTCATGGGGCGTGTCGGGAAGGTGCGCTCATTTAAAGTCTCTCCCCGAATCCTTTTCTGGACCCTGCTCTTCCTGGCGCTCTACTTTCCTCTCTCCATTGTCGTTGCCAATTGGTGGGTGGAGCTGAAGCGGGAGACTGAAGCACAAAAGGCGAGGATTGAACAGCTGGAACTCGAGCTCGCCCGCGCAGAGCGTTCTCTGTTCAAATTTCAGCAGCACGTAGCCCTATTGGACGGCTATATCGCTTCGCTGGAAATCGAAAAAGACATTTCCGGGGCCGCCGCATCAGCGAGCCATATCGATGAGAAGGAGACGACTCCGGAAACGAAACCCTCGTCCGGCGAGCCTGTACCGAGCCTCGTTGACATCGAGCAGATGAGCATCCAAAAGGAGAGAGGCGGGGTCAAGGTGGCGTTCAATCTGGTGAACATCGCTGAGGGCGACGAACCGGTGAGCGGTTATATCCACATCCTGGCATCGGGGGACCACAGAGGAAGCAGACAGTGGGCCGTCTACCCCAGGGGCGAAGCGGAGGATGGAATGCCTGTCAGCTACCGGGTGGGACAGCCTTTTATCATCCAGAGGTTCAAACCCATTCGCGGACGGTTCGACAACTTTCCCGGGGGTGGGGCCCCGGAATCGATTCGGGTGGTGGTATACGACGACAAAGGGAGTTTGATTTACAATGAACCCTTTGATGTAGGGAATGACTTGTAAAGTGTGAGGTGTTAAACAGTTTCGTCCGCGAGGCTCAATATCAAGACGTCCTCCCAGGGATCGCTTTTCTCTACGGCCACCCGGATTCGGCTTCCCGCCTCCAGGTCCCGGCCGTTCTTCCGCTTCAGATCAGTAACCAGCATGACCTCGGTGAGCAGGATCCGGTGCCGGTTGCGCGTTGACCAGAGTACAAGTGCTTCGAAAAGGCGGGTTCTGTTCCGGCGGAGGTACTTCTGGGTCCAGTACCGCGTCCTGTTTCTTCGGACCGCGGCAAGATCCTTCAGGCCCGCCTCTACGTTGATGCGGACCTTGTCCAGGGTTTCTGCGTCATAGGGGGCGGGCTCGCCCAGGAGAGTGCTTCGGATCTGGCGCTGGGTCACAAGGTCCAGATAGCGCCGGATCGGGGAAGTCACGTTCGTGTACACTTCAAGACCCAGGCCGGCATGGGGCCCCGGATCCGTGTCAAGGGTCATGGGCTGAAGCTTCCGTCTCTGCATGAAAACGAAAAACAGGGGGTCCATATCCTCTTTTTTCAGCCGCTCGGTGGGTTCGTCCTGCGCGCGGTAGAGGATGGGGATGCGTCGATCCCGGCAGAATCGAGCGGCCAGCCAGTTGTGGAGGATCATGAACTCGGCCACGAGCATTCGGGCCGGTGTGTCTTGTTCCAGCAGGCAAATGGTCGCTTCTCCCTCATTGTTGACGTGTATCAACGGCTCTGGCGTGGAAAGTACGAGCGCCCCTTTCTCGACCCGCATCTGTTGAAAGGCGGTGGCAAGGCCGTGCATTTGGTGGAGCAGAGGGTCATCCCTGTATTCACTGTTCACGTGGTCGTAGGTAAGCTGTCGTTTTACCCGGATGAGGCTGGGTGTAAAGCGGAAACCCAGAACCTCCCCCTTGTTGTTCATCCGGCAGAGCAGGCTTATGGCCGGCCGGTCAAGGCCCTCTACAAGGCTGAGGGTGTTCTGGGAGAGCGATGGCGGGATCATGTGCACCTGTCTTCGAGGCAGGTATAAAGATACGCCTCGATGGTAGGCCTCACGGTCAATGGGCGAGTCCAGGGGTATTGATCCGGCCACATCGGCGATGTGGACACCCACCTCAAACTCTCCATCACCCACCTCGAGGCTCAAGGCGTCGTCGAAGTCCCGGGTGGCCGGCCCGTCGATGGTCAGGGTATCTAATCGGCGGAGGTCCTCCCGTCCTTCCGTGTCTATAAGTGTGTCTTTCAGGGCCTCTGATACGGCGAGCTGTTCATCACTGAAGTCCTTACGGATCTGCAGCCGAAGGAGGTCCAGGTCCTCGTCTTCGTCCCATACCCCGAGGTTCACAAGGAGCTTTCGGGCCAAACGGGGATCCGAATACCCTCCCCTCGACAGCAACTCCCGGGCATGCTTGTATTCCGGAAAATCGCTGCCGTAAAGGGCAAGGGAGCATAGGAGGCGGACCACTTCATCAACGCATTCCGGTTCTCCCGCCGGTTTTCCTTCCAGGCGAAGCCGCAGCCATTCAGAGCCTTCACTCAGCAACCGCTCAAGCCGGATTTCCTCGTCGCGAAGGCGTACAATTTCATCGATCCGCTCGGGCGTGTTGGGAAGAAATCGTCCGTCTTTGAGCTTGAAGTGCAGCTTGTCCTCGAAAAGCGCCCTCACAACCGCAGAGATGTGGTCGTCGTCCACGCCTTCACCGAAGCAGAGTTCGGCCAGATAACGGTAATCAAAGCTCTCATTTTCGTCGTGAATGAGTTCCCAAAGCTCGCGGGCGCGCACCTCCCGGGCCAGGGCGTTCCTGTGTTCTTCGGCCCGCCGAAGGCCAACGAGCAGGTCCTCCCGTGGTCTTGAGGGATCGTCAAGGGGCCGACTTGAGATGAGAAGCACCCGCTTGACAGAGACATTCACCTGGCGGTTCTGGGTCGTTAACAGGTGAAGCCTTCCACTCTTATCTTCCAGGCAGAGTGTGCAGACGAATTTACCTTGATCGATATATTCAACGGTCTTTCCCTGGGTCATAAAGCCTCGAAAATCATTCTCTTCAATAAGGCGCCTCTCTTGCAGCCGCCCCCTCACATAAAATCTCGGCCGGCTCTTTGAAGGCCGGCCTGGGGTGGACTCAGGGCGAGGGACAGGGCTTCGCAATCTTGATGAGTACCTATCAACTGGGCCACAGGTTGTCAACAAGACCCTGGAGCCGACCAGGAGCTGATCTTGTGTCCTTTTTGGCCTCACTGTTTCAACACGAGGAAAAAAATAAAAACTTACTGACCACACATTTTTCCGTTTTCACCAACACCTGCACCAACACTGGCACCGACACACCAAAAAGCGGTCTGGCGTTTGCATCAAAGAGTAAACAATCCTACGGTTTTGCTCCTTGACTTGAGAGGACTCCTCGATTACTTCTCAACGAAGAAACTTCACATTGTTACGTCTTTTTTGTGGTTAGGCGGGCCGTTTCCTATAGCCGGGTAATGGTCGGCCCGGATCCGTCGGGAGGAAATTATGAATCGAAGAGCCCTGCTGTGGGTCCTGATTTCCGTTTCAGCGGTTATGATACATCCTTCTGTGGCCCTTGCCACCCGGATTGTTTTGGACAGCGAAAAACAAATGGAATTCGTAAGACACTATATAGAGCGGGAGGAGTATGACCGTGCCGCTCAGGAGCTCGAGCGTTTGACATACTTCTTTCCAGAGGATCCACGCGTCCCGGAGGCACGTTACACGACCGGCTGGTGCTATCTGAAGCTGCGGCGTTTCGAGCGGGCCCGCAGGGTCCTATGGGAAGTGTACGAATCCTACAGCCCCGACCCTCCGAGCGAAAAAGCCCTCTACCTGATCGGTGAATCCTATAGGCTTCAGGGAGACGGCAGGGAGGCCGCCTACTATTTCGAACGCGTGCTGACCGAGTATCCGCAGACTGAAGCCGCTGATGAATCCCGGTATCGCATGGGCTTGGTGCACATGGAGGGGGGACAGTGGCATGAAGCGTCCCGGACATTCGTCAGCATGAGGAAAGACAGTTCCCTGAGGGATATGGCCCTCAATATGGCCGACAGGTCCCTGGAAGGATTGTCCTTGCCCGGCAAGTCGCCGGCCGCGGCCGGTGTCATGGCAGGGGTACTTCCCGGTCTGGGGCATGCGTACTGCGGTAGGTATCATGACGCCGCTGTCTCGCTTATTATCAACGGGGCGGTTGCCTGGGCCGCCTTCGAGGCCTTTGATAGCGACCAGGAAGTGCTCGGAGGGATTCTGGGATTCCTGGGGCTGGGCTTTTACAGCGGGAACATCTACAGTGCGGTGAACTGCGCCCACCGTTACAATGAAAATGAAAAGAGAGACTTTCTCGAGAGCCTTCCTGATCACCTGGGGGTTTACTCCACGGGAAAGGGTATGGGGCTGGGGCTGAACTTTCATTTCTAGCTGGTTTGCATATGGAAAAAGCTTTCTATTCCTTCTCAGATCCGCCCCGGGGCGGGGACTGTGGAAAATTGCATATGCACGGGCCCTCTGGTATAATTTGATCCACTTGAGAGGCGCTGCTTCCAAAATCACTACACACGAGCGACATGGACAGGACTTTTCATCAACAAAACCTTGCAGAGCTGAGGCGCCGCCTGGAAGGTCGAGCAGTTGACACCCTGTGGATTGTCAGGCCCGAGAACCGTCGGTATCTATGCGGGTTTCGAGCCGGTGACGTGCAACTGGACGAGACATCCGGCTACCTCCTGGTTACGCGTGATAATGCAATGCTCGTTACGGACTCCCGGTACACGACCGAGGCTGAGGAGCAGGTTGTGGATGTGGAGGTGGTGACCATCTCCCGGGACTTTGTAGAATGCCTGCCGGACCTGCTGAAGCGTCTCGGCACCCGCGCGCTTGGTTTTGATCCGGGCTATGTCACTTGCGGGCTTCACCACCGTGTGGGTCGCGCGCTCAAGGCCATGAGTGAGCCGGTGAAGCTCCTGCCCGTAAAGGGTCTTGTGGAAGGTATGCGTGAAATCAAGTCGCCCGATGAGATCGAGGCCATGGCGCGGGCTTCCGACCTGATGGGGGCTGTTCTTGACGAGGTAATTCCCGGGATGCGCCCCGGACGCAATGAAAAGGAGATCGCCTGGCAGATAGTGGGTCTCGCAAGGGAAGGCGGAGCCGATTGCATGGCCTTCGACCCTATTGTTGCTTCCGGCCCCAATGGCGCCCTTCCCCACGCAGTCCCCTCAGACCGGGAGCTTAGGCCGGGTGAGCCGGTGGTTGTGGATGTGGGCGTTCAAATGGACGGCTATTGCTGCGACATGACCCGCACAGTATTCCCTGGAAACACCGGCCCTCTCGCGCCATTCCTGGAAGTATACAGGACCGTGCGAAAGGCGCAGCTCGCAGCCCTGGATGCCGTTCGGCCGGGGATTGAAACCACTCAGCCGGACGGGGTGGCCCGCGAGGTGATTCGTGAGGCCGGCTATGGGGATTACTTTGGTCACTCCCTGGGGCATGGCGTGGGCCTGGCAGCACACGAGAATCCCCGCCTTGCGCCCAGAAAGCCCGTGAAGCTGCGACGAGGTCACGTGGTGACCGTGGAACCGGGCATCTATCTGCCGGGCAAAGGAGGAGTCCGCTTGGAAGAGATGGTCGTTGTCGAAAAAAGCGGCCCGAGAATTTTGACCCGGACCGGCCACTTTCTGGAAAACTGATTGTCCATCCGAATGCTCGCCCCTTCCGCGTTTCTTCAGAGGAAACATTATCGAGATGACGAAGAGCCATCACCTCCTGGACCAGTTCATTGCACACCTCAGGGTGGAAAGGGGGTTGGCCCCTAACACAATCCAGGCTTACAGCCGGGATCTGGTGAGGTTTATAGAGTTTCTCGATGACCTGGGCCGAGCACCTGAGGAGGCTGCTCAAGAGGACGTCTCCTCCTTCATGGGAAGCCTCAAGGGGCGAGTTTCGACTCGAAGCTCCGCCCGAAACCTGTCCGCGGTCCGCATGTTCTTCCGGTTCCTGGTCTCGGAGGGTCTCATTCCCACGAGTCCGGCCAGGCTTGTTGAGACTCCCAAGCTGCCCGTCAGGCTTCCGGGGATAATGTCTCAGGAGGAGGTGGACCGCCTCCTGACACAGCCGGACCCTGCCACTCCGGCGGGGGCGCGGGATCGGGCTATGTTGGAATTGTTATATGCCACAGGCCTGAGGGTCTCAGAACTCACCGGACTGCGGCTTCAGAGCTTGAACTTGGAGGCGGGCTTCGTACGTATTGTCGGAAAGGGATCCAAGGAGCGGGTCGTGCCCATGGGCGACAAAGCCAAGGACGCCGTGCGGGAATACCTTTACGGCGGGCGTGTTGCGTTGTTGGGCCGCCGTACCTCGCCGTTTGTCTTTTTGAACTCCCGAGGGCGCCCACTCACCCGCCAGGGATTTTGGAAGCTCATCAAAAGGCACGGACAGTCCGCTGGAATTCGCAGTTCCATTACGCCCCATGGTTTGAGGCACGCCTTTGCCAGCCACCTCCTGGAGGGCGGTGCGGACCTGCGGTCGGTGCAGATAATGCTGGGGCACGAGGATATCAGCACCACCCAGATTTACACCCATGTTACCCGTGAGCACCTGAAGCGCCTGCATGAAAAGCATCATCCCAGACCTTGAGCGTTGGCGGGCGGGAGTTCATGCTTGTTCTCACGGTACCGGGGGTCGAGACTTGGCCAGAATCATTGACTTGGAAGAGCGGCGGAGACGGCCGCCCGACAATATCATAACGCCCCGGCCCCTGGAGTTCAGGCGGGCCGGGTGGGACAGCTCTGATTTTGTCCTGATGCGGCGATCCGAGTCTGAACGGCTGGAGAAGCTTAGGGGGGAGAACCTGCGGGAAGGTCTTCCGGGCGTCCCCGGTCTTCCGCCCCACTTCGTGCTTCGGGGAAGCATGGGCTGCACCGTGCGCGGTCTCTACCTTCACAAAGAGAATGAAGAGAGCATGCGGGATGTTTACTATCTGGCAGGACTGGTGGACTGCATGATCAACCAGGTGAGCCCCCTTCTTCGAACGGGAGCAATTAGGGACCTCTATCGCAAGGTGTCTGTCCTAAAGCAGACCCTCAATGTAAACTGGTACGGCCCCATAGACCAGGTCCTGTTTCCCATCGACGGGCACCTCTACAACGAAGGCGGGTACCGCTATGCCTTGTGCGAGGCGCGGAGCCTTCAACAGCTTTATGGGGCCGTTCGGGAGGGAGTCGAGGATATGTTCGCCGTCCTTTCGGCGGAGTATGTCTTTTACACGCCGGGCGTGGGGGAGAGCCATGGACGATGAAAGCAGTATCGCAGGAGAGGGCCGATTGGAGGGTCTTCAGGCCAAGCTCGCCCGCATGGAGAGGCGCCTCGAGGAGCTTCAGATCGAGAACCTTTTTCTGAACAACGTTTTCGACGGCATAAGTGAAGAGATAATGGTGCTTGATCGGGACTTCACGATCCATAACGTCAACCGGGTGATGCTCGATCGCTATGGACTGGAAAAAGCGAAGGTGCTGGGACGCCGCTGTTTCGAGATCAAGGAGGCTTGTGGTGCCCCCTGTTACCGGGGTGAGAGCAGCACGTGCCCCCTGAGCCGGGCCATGAAGACGGAGAACATGGTGGAGACGAGCTACCGGCACATGGATGCCCAGGGCCGGCGCCGGGAACTGTCCCTTATCATGTATCCCATACACGTCCCCGGAGAAGAACGGATCAGGTATTTCATGGAGATCGCCAGAGACGAGACCAGATATCGAACCCTGATCGAAGAACTTCGAGCCTCTCAGAAGCGTTTCCGCTCTATCCTGGACACGGCCACTAACGCCGTTCTGAGCATTGATGAGAGCCACCGAATCACCCTTTTCAACGATGCGGCCGAGCGTATCTTCGGTTATTCTCGCGACGAAGTCCTGGGACAGGACCTGGGGATCCTTGTCCCGGCCAAGTATGGAGATCACAGCCGGTATGTGAGCCGATTTCTGGAGAAACGCGAAGGTTCGCTGGTGGGAAGGACCATAAGCCTCACGGCGCTCCGCAAGGACGGCGAGGAGATACCGGTGGAGCTAAGCCTTTCTTTTCTGGAGATGGAATCGGGAGTGACTATCACCGCCATAATCCGGGACATTACGGACCGCAAGCGTCTGGAAAAGAAGCTACTTCAGTCCGAACGGCTAGCCGCGGTGGGCGAGGCCGTGGCCCACGTGGTTCACGAACTCAAGAATCCACTCATGATCATAGGCGGATTCACCAGTCAGATTCAGAACACCCTGAAGGATGCACGGATCCTCCCGAAGCTGGATATAATCCTCGAGGAGGTGGCCCGCCTGGAGCGACTGGTCGGGACGCTCGGGGATTTCACCAAGGAATACAGGCTTATTCGGCGTCAGGCGGATGTGAACTCCGTCCTCAGGGACGTAGTGAAGGTTATGGGTGCAGCATTCCCTCCCGAAAGCTGTGCCTTCATGGAAAACCTCGCCCCGGACCTTGATGAGATAATCTGCGATCCCGACAAGCTCAAGCAGGTCTTCATCAATATTATTACCAATGGTATCGAGGCCATGGGCGGGGTTGGAGTAATCACCATAAGCTCTGAACGTATTCCCCATGGGATCGAGATCCGGATCAGCGACGAGGGTCGGGGCATTTCCGACGAAGATATCCAGCATATCTTCGAGCCATTCTTCACCACCCGCGAGAGGGGTTCTGGCCTGGGCCTGGCCATCTCCTACAAGATCATTCAGGCGCATGGGGGCGAGATCACGGCCAGGAACCGGCCCGGAAGGGGTGCGACCTTTGTGATCAGGCTCCCCCGCATGTAGGAAAACGGGCTTCGAGCCTTTTCTTAAAATATGGGTTGACGAACCTACTGATTGTTGCTATATTCAACAATTCTGTCGCGGGGTGGAGCAGTCAGGTAGCTCGTCGGGCTCATAACCCGAAGGTCGGTGGTTCGAATCCGCCCCCCGCTACCAACAAATTCAAGGACTTACGGGAAAACCCCGTAGGCCCTTTTTTTTCGAGAATCGCTTTGGGTATCCTTCCATCGTCAAACCCCACCGTTACAAGGACGGCTCAGCCCTGATCCTGCTGATCACAGGATTCGAGGCCACAAAATCCAGGCAGGCCATAGATACGAACCTCGTGCTCATCCAATCCTCCCTGGCCACTGTCGAAAAGGTGGGGATTTCAGGACACAGGAGGTTCGCT
>CAZEIA010000123.1:0-10625 GCA_964512335.1 uncultured Desulfobacterales bacterium | reverse complement strand
TGGCAAAGGATGAGCCCACCCTTTTCTGCATTCATCTGCCCGTTCACATTCGAACGTTCATGGCCCGTGCCTCTGTTAACGATAAGGAAGGAGCCGCCTCGGACCGGGGTTTTGCAGGGCAGCCTCAGGCCGGTTTTCCACCCATCAAGGATGTGCTCGATGCAGTGGAAAAGCAGTACCTCCGCGACCTTACCACCGTGACCCAGTGGGACATGGAAAGGGCGTGCATGGTCTCCGGCCTGTCCAGGTCCCGGTTGTATGCCCGTCTGAAACGATACGGGGTCAAGAGGCCGTAGTGAACAACCCATCACCCTGTCGACCTCGCTGCTCGAGCCCCATGATGCCAGCCTGTCTTGTCCTGTTATTGGGACTGTGTCTCAAAAACAGGACGAAAATGGGTATTGGGAAAAAGCTCACCTTAGGGGTAATATTAATGCTTATTCTTGTCTCTTCGGGGATCGGGGTCATGTCATATGTGCAGGCGTCTCGTGCCTTACAGGGCCAGGTGGAGGAGATTATTCCTGTAATGGCTCAAGACGGGGCGGAATTGATTCGGAGCACACTCGAGGGACATCTATCAACAGTAATTGAATTGGCTGAGAACTCGGATATCAAGAGCATGCGCTGGGAACTGCAACTGCCGATACTTGAAGGCGGAGTCGAGAGGCTCGAATATTTTGAGATGGGGGTGGCCACGCCTGATGGGAGCCTCACGCTCAATGACGGTTCGAAAACGGATATAAGCGACAGGGCGTACTTCAGAGACGCAATATCCGGCAGGGCGGTCGTTTCTGATGTGTTGATTCATAGAGTTCGAAACATTCCTTTCATGGCGGTTGCCGTCCCCATCAGAGACGGCCGGAGCGTATCCGGTGTATTCATTGCCATGCTGGATGCCACCTGGCTCAGCGAAAACACCGACCGCATAGGCTATGGTGAAAATGGATACTCTTACATCATCGATGAGAAAGGAACTTTTATCGCCTACGTGAACAGGGATGATGTTCTCAAGCAGAGGAACTTGATAGTTGAAGCAAGGACCAATCCTGAATATGCCCGTGTTGCAGCCATGTTCCAGAGAATGACCAGGGGTGAATCAGGTTTTGATGAGTATCCTTTCATGGGTTCGGATCGATTTTTTGGATATGCCCCTATTGAAGGCACTAATTGGTCAATCGCTGTTGGCGCACATAAGTCGGACGTTTTCAAAGAGATTGTAAGTATGCGATGGACCATCCTCATTATGTCAATGGTCTTTCTTTTCATCGGCATCGTACTTGTAACGCTTTTCGCGCGCAGCATCAGCCGTGCCCTTATGGCAATCTCCGACGGTCTTGGTGAGGCGTCGGATCAGGTGGCCTCGGCCTCGGGTCAGGTCTCTGCGGCCAGCCAGTCCCTGGCCGAAGGCGCCTCCGAACAGGCGGCTTCCATAGAGGAAACCTCTTCGTCTCTGGAAGAGATGTCCTCCATGACCAAGCAGAATGCGGGCAACGCAGAACAGGCCAACAACCTGATGGAGGAATCCAAGCGGATCGTGGGGTCGGCAAACGCTTCAATGACGGAGATGGTTTCTTCCATGCAGGATATCCGTAAGGCGAGTGAAGAGACCTCCAAGATTATCAAGACCATCGATGAGATTGCCTTTCAGACCAACCTGCTCGCCCTGAATGCGGCGGTGGAGGCGGCCCGTGCGGGAGAGGCCGGCGCCGGATTCGCGGTTGTGGCGGACGAGGTGAGAAACCTGGCCATGCGGGCTGCAGAGGCGGCCAAGAACACATCCGCACTTATCGAAGGCACCACCAAGAAGGTCCAGGACGGCTCCACGCTTGTTGAGCGCACCAGCGAGGAGTTCAGCAAGGTGGAGCAGAGCGCCGTGAAGGTGGCCGAGCTGGTAGGCGAGATAGCTGCAGCTTCCAAGGAGCAGGCCGAGGGTATTGACCAGGTGAACGTAGCGGTGGCCGACATGGACAAGGTTACTCAGCAGAACGCCGCCAATGCCGAGGAGTCGGCAAGCGCCTCAGAGGAGATGAACGCCCAGGCCGAGCAGATGAAGGCCATGGTGGACGATCTGGTAATACTTGTGGGTGGAAGCTCCAATCTCCATATGGAGGGCGGATCCAGGCAGGGCCGCGCCGTCAAAGGGCTTCCCCGGCCGGCTGAGACGCCTCATCCGGCAGTCTCAGGGAACAGGGGCTCAACTTCCGTCTCCAGGCATACCGGCAAGGAGGTGGATCCGCAAAAGGCGATCCCTTTTGACGATGATGAATCGTTCAAAGACTTCTGATTAAAAAGGGGATACGCGCCGTGATCCACACGGTGAAAAGGAGACGCTCTTTACTTTTCAACATTTTACTTATGTTTTTTGGCCTTCGGACCGAATGATGATAAGTGGGTTAATAGCATTCGAAGGAAAATCAAAAAGTGAAGAGCGTCTCCAATCAGGGGGGCTGAATATACAGGTGGCGGTCATGGCTGAAAAGCCTACGTATGAGGAATTGGAGCAGCGGATTGAGTTTTTGGAGAAAGCAGAATCCGAGCGCAAGTCTGCAGAGGCCGCCCTGCGTAGAAACGAAGCCCGGGTACGCGCTATCCTGGAAAACCTCAGGGACGTGATTTATGCCACGGATAAATCCGGGACAGTTACCTATGTGAGTCCCACCGTGGAAGAGCTTACCGGATACCGGCCTGAAGAGGTTATCGGCAGGCCCTTTATCGATTTTGTATATCCGGAAGATGTAAAAGACAGGATGCCCCGATTTCTGAAGGCGCTGGCAGGCGAGGCAATTGCGACTGAATACCGCTTTGTGACCAAAAACGATGAGATTGTGTGGGTGAGAACACAGGCTCGACCCAACATTGAGGAAGGAGAAGTTAAAGGATTACACGGCGTGCTTGTGGACATCACTGAGCGTAAAAGAGCCGAAGAAGCTTTAATAAGAAGCTATGCTAAGATTCAGGAAGAGCAGAATTTCAATCAGTTGCTCCTTGACACGTCTCCTGCCTTCATTGTAGCCATCGGCCTTGATGGAAAGACGCTGATGATGAACAAGGCGCTGTTGGAGGCCGTTGAATACACTTTGGAGGAAGTCAGGAATACCGACTACCTCAGGACTTTCGTGCCTGAAGAGGCCCGCGAAGGGCTTGCCGGGGTATTTCGGGAACTCTTGGGGGAACGGGGAGCCACACAAAACCAGAATCTGATCATGAGCAAGTCCGGCAGGACCCATCTGGTTGAATGGCACGGCCGAACCGTGGGCACTGAGGGGGCGGTCCCTGATTTCCTTGTGGGGGTCGGTATTGATATCACCGAGCGCAAGCGTATGGAGGAGGAAAGGGAAAGACTTGCAGCTCAACTGCTTCAATCCCAGAAAAGGGAATCCATCGGGGCCCTTGCAGGGGGTATCGCACACGACTTCAACAACATACTTTCCGGGATCATTGGTTTCACGGAAATAGTCAAAACCGGTTTGCCCGAGGGATCCAGGAATGTTGAATATCTTGCTCAGGTGCTCAAAGCCTGTGATCGTGCGAGGGACCTCGTAAAGCAAATTCTTGCTTTCAGCCGTCAGACCAAACTCGAGGTTAAGCCCTTGCGATTGGAGTTGATCGTGAAAGAGGCCTTGAAAATGCTTCGCTCCTCACTTCCCGCCTCCATAGAGATTCGTCAAAATATAGGGCCCGATCTTCCGGTGGTTATAGCGGATCCGACGCAGATTCACCAGATCATCATGAATCTGTGCACTAACGCCGCTCACGCGATAGAAGATGAGAACGGCACTATTGAAGTGAGTATGGACCAAATCAGTTTGGACAAGCACAGTGCCACCCATGCAGGTGAACTCTCTCCAGGCAATTATGTGCGGCTGAAAACAAGCGATACAGGCGGCGGAATCCCCCCGGAAATTCAGGAACGTATTTTTGATCCTTACTTCACCACTAAGAAGGTGGGGGAGGGCACCGGCCTTGGGCTTGCGGTGGCCTACGGTATTGTCAAAGATTGTGGAGGAGGTATTTCCATTGACAGCAAGGTGGGCGAAGGAACCACCTTTACAATTTTACTTCCCGCTGTTGAATACATGGAAGACCCGGAACCGCCCAGGGCCCGCCAAGCCGTCCTTCCATTCGGCCGGGAGCACATCCTTTTCGTGGATGATGAACCACCCATTATAGAGGTGGGCAGACAGAATCTGGAGCGGCTCGGTTACCAGGTCACTGTAAGAACGAGTTCACTGGAGGCGCTCGAGCTTTTCCGAAACAATCCTCACCGATTCGATCTGGTAATAACAGACATGACCATGCCCCACATGACGGGTGATAAGCTTGCAGCAGAGATGCTTTCGATCAGGGCTGATATGCCGATTATTCTGTGTACCGGCTACAGCAGGCGAATTTCGGAAAAAAGGGCCGGGGAAATGGGGATTCGGGCCTTTGTCATGAAACCCTGGGCACAGCATGAATTAGCGAATAAAGTTCGCGAGGTGCTGGATGAGAAGCCCCTTAAGCAGCAACTGCTTCAATAGCCGGGATGATTCCTGTCATAGCTTTCTGCGTTAAGCCGTTCCCGCCGGAGGGATGAAGCTATGAGTCCGAAGGGTCCGTCAGTACAAACGCTGGGTAGTTGTCAGGAACGTACGACCGTTCCGTTTCGCCCAGGCGCTGACCCATAAGAATGGACCGATCCGCATAATTGAGCAGCATTGCCATCAATTCATCACCCTGAAGCGGACCTAAACCTCCGGCGGCCACACTGACTTCGTCAAAGGCCGATACACTATCCCGCCTCACGGTGGGGCCCACCAGGACTGCCGGCACGGGCTCCCCCGAATGGATCAAGGCGGATCGGCTCGGCGTGGAATGGTCTGCAGTGACCGCCACCAGCAGATCATCCCTGGCCTCAACAGCCGCTGTCAGTTCGTCCAGGCCCCGATCCAATTCGGTGATTACCCGCATTTTATGCTCCGGATCTCCTAAGTGTCCGGCCTCATCCGGCGCTTTGGTGTGTACGTGGATAAAGTCGTGATCCGAATCGGCCAGGGCCAAGGCAATACGGTCCCGTAAATCTTCGCCTGCATCGCGGCCGTCTTTCATCCGCCTGAATGTCAATCCCAGTTCACCGGCCAGTCCCCCGTACATCCCTCCCGAGGCGATCAGCATGCCTTGAAGGCCCCATTGCTCAACAAACCGTGCCTGGACGATCCGTCTGCCGCACCGAAGCGTGGCCAGGAAGTTGGCGGGCCAAAGCCCTTCGCCTGCTCTGCGTCGGTTGACATCATGTCTGGACAGGCAGTGATGGCAGTAAGATAGATAGCGATTGAGGGCTTGTGCGGTCCGTAGACTTCGATCCGGTTCCGGGTTGCCTGAAAGGGGCTGAACCAGAGCCATGGGCCGGCCCGTCTGCATGGGGTCAGCGTCGGAAATATATGGTGATACCGGACCCTTTAGAATCAGGATAGCATCATTGCGTTGAGTCTGGTGGAGAATGAATCGGATACTGTCTGTTTCATAGGACGAAACGGCCTCAAAGAGCGGTCTCAATTCCCGGATACCCCCCTCTATGTCCCGGCGGCCCTGGGTAAGCACAGGCACGCCGTCCTGCCATGTCACACCCGAAAGGTGGGCCATACACAGAACATCGTCCGGCTCAAAAGGGACCGCTGCACCCACCGCTTCAAGCAGGCCTCGGCCCGGGAAGCGGTCGAGAGGATACCCCAAGAGGAGAAAATGGGCGGTCTCGCTAGGGAGGCACCGTCCGGGTCTTGACGCGTGATAAAGCCCGTTACTGCCCAATCGGGAAAGGCGGTCCAGGTTGGGGGTGTGGGCCGCCTGAAGGGGTGTTCGGTGATTCAAGACCGGATATGAGCGATCCCCAAGCCCATCCAGCAGCACGATGATGATTTTCATTTCAGATATCAGCCGTTAGAAAATGGTTCTCAACAGGGGGGCAATCGGATATCGGATATTGGCAGTCCATCCTCATGCCTTGCCAGATAAGCATCCACTACCTCTCGGGTCTTGAGCAGACCTTCCGGTTCTTTGATCTCCATGACCCACCACGCGCACCCTACGGCATGGATCAGCGCCAGCCGGTCATGGATCTGTTCCAGGTTTTCAGGCGGGATATGGCCCTTGCCCGGGATCTCAGTATGATAGATATGGGCATTGAAGACCCGGTCTGCATGAGGGGTGACAAAGTCCTCCATGCTGTACTGCAGGCTTTTCACGGACTCAGACACATAGGCATGGCCGATATCGAAGGTGACGCCGGCCCCGCTCAAGCGAATCAGTTTTTCAAAGAGATTTGGCTTGCTGGTCCATCCCCAGGCCAGGTTCTCGAGACATATCCTGACCTGATGTCGGGCGCCGAACTGGACCAGTCGCCTGAGATTGTTGAGGGTCACCTCCCACGAAAGGGGCTCGGTGGAAGCCAGCCCCAGACCGATATGCATGGAAAGATACCTGCCGCCCGCTTTTGCCACCAGGCGGATAATGCGGCGAAAGACCGCCTCCGCCTTTTCCGCCTGTGCCGGATCGTCATGGCCCAGGTCGAGTTGGTAAAAGGGGCAGTGATATCTCACTTCCAAGGGGGCCAAAAGGGCCTGGTCCCTGCTCCACCTGGAGACCTCAATGGGGGTTTCAGGCAGGCGGTCCAGGTCAAAGGACCAGTCGACCCCGGCAAAGCGGTGTTCGAGGGCAAAGGCCCTCACCTCCTCCGACCGGGGAAATATATTGCACATGACAAGGGTTGGTTTCATCTATAGCATCCGATTCGGTATTTTCCAGTTCAAAGACCGCGAATCTTCCGCAGGCTTCAGGTGTATGCAGTATTACTAGAATTCTTCCTTTTATTCCATACTGGGCGTTGGAGGCTCGACGTTGGACGTCCATTGGGCTCAAGGTTTACGAGCGAGGGGCGAGCAAACGGCCTGCCATCTCCATGTGAGGGGGAATCTCGCCGTTCAGGTAGGCCGTGATGATAGCCCTGGTTAAGGGGCGGCCGAATCCTTCAAGGTAATGAACGATCTGCTCTACACTCACGGTGATACGATTTTGGGCGTCCCGATAGTTTCCGGAGAGCACACACCCCGGCTGGGCTTTTCCCTCTCCCCAGTCATATCCCAAAATCTTTCTTATCCGGTGTCCCTCTGCAACATCACGGAGGGGAAGGACCAGGCGGATACCGAATTCCCTTGACAGCGCCTGATAGCAGGACAACGCCTCGCCTGTCTGATTTATCTTGACACTCCCATTGTGATGCTCCCGCTCTCCTGAGATAATGGGACGATGGCCTAAGGTCACTGCCAAAGGGATGCGAACGCTGTGCAAATAGAGATGACATCCCACGCAGGGTGAAAACGCACCGTATCTCCGAATCAATTCTCCCATAAACCGGCCGTTTAAGGCCTGCCAGAATCGTGGTGACCCTAGAACCAGCAGGGGATGCATCCGGACTTGCGGCAGCCGTTGCGAAAGCCTTGCCACCGCATCTTCCACAAGGACCCAATCACCGTATTCCGTCCCCGTATAGGCATAGGTGGGAAGAAGATCCGTGAACCCTTCCTCCCTGACCGCCATTACAGCCGCGGCCACGCTGTCGCGTCCGGCGATCTCTACAATGGCCATCCGGGCAATGGATCGGTAGTCGGCGATCCGAGCCTGAGGGAGCACTGATTCGGGCAGATGTATAACCCGCTCCGGCTTGTCACGGAAGGTCACACTCCCCATTGAATCCGGGCTGTTCATCATGCCTATTTTCCATCTCTCTCTTCAGGGCCGCTGCAATACAGATAGCTGTAACGCCGATATCCCGCCGGACTTAATGGCTTAATGGACGCCTCCCTGACCGGCCACGTTATAGGGCCGGTCTTTCAGCAAAAAACACGCAACGGTGTTTTGTCCGGCATGGCACCGTTCAATGAGCCGCAGTGCCTGCATGCCGGCGACAGGAAACTATTTGTTGAATGATACCCGTGTGGAAAATTCTGTGTCAACAAGTAAAGTTTTTACAATATGTTGGATAGGACATCATACAATCACGAAACGAAAGAGAACCTCGTCAAACGGATTGCGACCCATGCAGGAGAACCTCCATTGTCTGGATCCCGGCATCCCCCGGTCCTGTATTGGTGCCCCGGGATTTTCTTTGCAGGATCCCTGGGCAATCATGGATCCGGATAAAGGTGTCCCGCCGGGATGGACCTGAGGCCTTCCACTGGGTTTATGAAGCCGACAAGGCATACGAGTCGCATCAGTCCGATTGACAAGGTTCAGGACCCCGGAATATTCTTGTCCATTGCACTATGTGACCCGGCGTCCCATTTTCGCATTTTCGTCGGCTTCGGCGCATTTCTCTTGCTTGCCGCTTTGTGGTGGTTGACTCCCCTGGGGGAATGGCTCCGGGCACCCTGATCGTTACGGTCTTTTCAGACAGGCTCTTCCGGCTGATTGAAGAGCCGAACTGGATAGATCTTGTCTGGGTATGCCTTGTGATGCTGCTGCTGGGCGGAGCCGCCTGGTGGTTAAAATGGCGTCTGACACGCAGTGGTTGAATGAGGTATCGCAGAGTGTGACGTAGCAGGCGGGAATCGGAGATAGGAGGGCGATCTTATCGTGCTTCAGGTGGTGCTTTTGACATGTATGGGTTTTACGCTGATTGACTCGGCCCGTGTAACCGGCATGCAGGTGGATTTCACAGGCCTGAGCAGGGAGGACGATTGAACCGGAAAACCGGATATCCCGCAAAACAACCTGACCAACATGAAAGGGTAAGGCCGGAACAGCCCTCCGGCCCTGCCCAGGCCGGAGACCGCCTGGCTAAGGGATTGAACCCTGTCCTGTTCCTTACTCTGATCTTTTTCATTCACTTCCTGGCAAGGCAACTGGTGGGACCGATGCTGCCTGTCATGGAACAGGACCTCCACATCAGCCATTCGGTAGGCGGCCTTTTTATACTCTTTATGGGGGTGGGGTTTTTCCTCAGCCAGCTGGGCGCGTCTTTTTTGACCGCCGGATTCGGCTATAAGCCCTGCATTGTTTTCTCCTTGTGTGGGGCGGCCGGGTCCATGTCTATAGTCGGGCTCATGGGATCGGTCTGGGCGCTGTTCTTCAGCTTTTTTCTCTTGGGGTTGACCAGCGGACTCTACGTGCCTTCAGGCATTGCGCTGATCAGTGTCCTGATTAGGCCCCAGGACTGGGGAAAAGCCATGGGCATCCATGAGCTTGCTCCCAATTTCGCCCTCATTCTGGTCCCCTTTTTTGCTACTGCCGTTCTTTCCTTTGCTTCGTGGCGCTTTGGCTACCTGGCCCTGGCCGGTATTCTTGCGCTCATGGGAGCTGTTTACGCCAGATGGGGAAAAGACGTGCAGGCCCGGGGTTCGGTTCCCGACATCCACAGGATCAAGGAGATTGCGGGGAATCCGGCCTTCTGGGGGCTGGCCGGTCTGATCAGCCTGGCGGTCGGAGTGGAGACCGGTGTTTATGCCGTCCTGCCGCTGTTCCTTGTGAATGAGCGGGGTTTCGACTTGAGCACAGCCAACCAATTCCTTGGGCTCTCACGTATTCCGGGGCTGGGAATCGTCCTGCTTTCAGGGTGGATCACTGATCGCCTGAGTCCGGGGACCACGCTTCGCCTGGCGCTTTTTCTGACCGGTGCCACGGTCATCCTGCTGGGGCTCGGCCCCCGCAGCATTTCGGTTGCTACCCTTTTTGCACAGGCCTCTGTGGCGGCCTGTCTTTTCCCTCCGATCCTTTCAGCCGCTTCAGGTATTTCCACGCCGGAGAACCGCGCTTTGACCATTTCTCTGAGCCTGGCGGTGGCGCCGATTCTGGGAGGCGGGCTCGTCCCGGCCGGCATTGCCCTGGCGGGCGATATGGGTTCCTTCGGCCTGGGGTTGGCTGTTAAAGGCGCTCTTGTCATTTCAGGGATTTTTCTTGTCCGCTTGATGGAAGGCCGGCGGGCTTGATGTCTTGGGCTGGAGGCGAAAGCCTGAAGCAGAAAGTTGATGAGCTTGAGGTCTCAAGGTGTTAGCATGGCGGGCGAACTGTTTTGCCGAGAAATAGATCTCTTCGCAAATGGACTATCGGCTTTTGAGGGTACCGACAAGAGCCACGGTACATGAACCAGGAATAATGCGATTATGATGCAAAAAGCCGTTGCAAAAATAATGGTTGATGAGAAGTGGCATGCATTGGCTGAAGAGGATATTCTTGAAGAGCTGCAGACATCCCGTGAAGGAATCAGTCTTGAAGAAGCAGGAAAGAGACTCAAACAATATGGTATTCGGCGTTTTTATCGCCCAGGGTATCCACATATCAGCCATGCATATCCCATTTATGCAAAATGTCCTTAAAATAGAGCCGATTACAATAATTGAATGGGCCGAGGTCCTTATATTAGCCATACCGCTGTTAATTGTTATGGAGCTGTTTAAGGTAGTAAGGAGAAGGCAAGGCTCGTAAGCATAATAAGAAGGCTCTTTTCTTGAGGGCAAGCCTTTACTCTGCGTCTTTTATGGTGAAAGGTCTTTTCGAGCCAATCAAAAGTGAAGCGGGAGGTGTCGTGGAACTAATTTCAGGACAAGATCTGATCAAGACCTACGGCCAGGGCGCGACTGCGGTTCAGGCCGTCA
>CAZEIA010000122.1:3053-10729 GCA_964512335.1 uncultured Desulfobacterales bacterium | reverse complement strand
GGCGGTTCCCGTTTCAATACTGAAGGCGATTTCGACACCCATAAGCGCAAATCCCGACCCGCCCGCCGGGTCAGATGACGTCTGATCACTGCCCTCAAGCCACCGGGTCGCCGGCAAGAATCGCGGCGGGTAGGGTGGTTACCATTCGTTCCGCCTCGATCCGGTCGCCCAGCAGCGACACAGACCTCTCCAGGGCCCGGGACAGGAGGGGGGGGCGATCTACAACAGAATGGGCGTCGCTAGCGATAATGTGAACAAGCCGGCGCACAACGAGGGCCTCAGCAGACTCACGCACAATTCTACCGAAACCACCGGTAAGACTCATGGCGGTAACCTGGGCCAGGGCTCCCATGGCAACCATCTCTTCCAGGAGTTCGGGGGCACGAACGATGATCTGATTGCGTTCCGGATGTGTGATGATCGGAGTGATCCCGTGGATCCTGAGCTGAAAGATCTCTTCCTTGACTCCGGCAGGGACGCTCATTGAAGGCAGTTCGATCAGGATATACTTCCGTGCATCGTCAATGGTTACAGCCTCCCCCGCCTGCACTGCCGCCATCATGTCGGGCTTGATATGCACGTCCCCGCCGATATAAAGACGCAATGGCAGACCCCTTTCCGCCAGGACGTCTTCAAGGGAGGACACAGCCGAACGAACCTGTTCGAGTTGATTCCTGTAGAGACCGTTCTGCATGTGCGGCGTGGCCACAATTGTCTTTATGCCGTCCTCCAGGGCTATCTCCGCCATGGCAAGGCTCTCCTCCAAAGACTGCGGTCCGTCGTCCAGTCCGGGGAGGATGTGGCAGTGAAGATCGATCACGAGTCGATCCTGAGATGCTTTTCCGGCTCAAGCGTTTCCAATGCAGATCGGCAAAAAAACCACTTCCGCGTGGAAACGAGGCTAGCCTTTGAATGAGCAGTGGGGATGATCATCGTCCTTGTCGTATACCCCCTCATAGTACTCGATGACCCGGGCTGTTTTCTCGGCCCGGAACCGGTGAGCGCAACCGGGCCGAATAACCGCTTTCTGCCCTTCTTTCAGAATGAGCTCCCCGCCGCGGCCAGTCTCCATGTCCTCGAACTCCACACGCAAGACTCCTGACGCCACATAGAAATGCTCGGTCTTCTTCCTGTGAAAATGCCCGCCCCGGTAACCCTTTCCCTGGACTAGAGTAAAATATCCCAGGTGGTTTATGGACATACCGTCCTCGATAAGGGCCAGTTCCCCGCGTTCCTCCACAAGCCTCTTTCTCGGAAGGAACTCCCTGGTAAGCGGAAGAGTTTCAATCTCGATCTTACAGTCGTGAGCCCTATCCTTCATGGAATCCTTCGGAAGTGGTACACCCTGATGCTGGTCGTATGTGGCATTCATTTACAATTCTTGTTCCAATCCCTGCATACCCCTCACTAGTACCTGATCACCCCATGAAAAAAAAGGTTTTTTGGGCATAACGGCATCCCCTGACATCACAAGATATAGTACCCACCACTATTAATGTGCACTATATATACATCAATTATACTAATTTTAATTAAATTATAAAAAAATGCTTGACAAATAGCACCATATATATATGATGTCGGACCATGGGGCGTGAATAAATTGTGGCCGACCAAAGAGCTGGAGGAGAAATTGGGGCGTAACCTGGTGAAGGGAATAAGAGAGACCCTCCTCATGAGCAAGGCCGAGCTTGCAAGAAAGGCGGGAGTATCCCCCCTCACAATAGACCGCGTCGAAAAAGGAAAAAGCTGTCGTATGGAAACCAAGCGTAAGATCATCCTAGCACTTGGCTACGATTTAGGCGAGAAAAGACAGATTTTCCCAGAGGATTAACTTCAAGTAAGAGAGATACGATGCCCGTCGCCAAGAAAAATCAACTCGTCGGCCTGGATATCGGATCCCATTCCATCAAGCTGGCGGAAATCCTCGACACCAGGAAGGGCCGATTCCTGCAGAGCTTCGGTGTGATCGGCCTTCCACATAATGCCATCGTCGAAGGATCTGTCAAAGAGATGGAAATTGTGGCATCGGCCATCAAGAAACTCTTTCAGAACCTCAAGATCAGGAATAAGAACATCGCCACCTCCATTTCCGGATTCAGTGTCATTGTAAAGAAAATCAGCATTGATCGCCGCGAGGACTCCGAACTCGAGAGTTCGATCCATGAAGAAGCCGAGCAGTACATTCCTTTTGATATTACCGATGTGAATCTCGACTTCGAGGTCCTTGAATACCCGTCCGCTGGTGATGGGGAGCAGGGGACTGAAAATGAAGAAGCGGAGAAGTCCCGTTCTTCCGACGTCATGGATGTCATGCTGGTGGCGGCGAAGAAAGACATGGTAGAGGACTATGTCAGCCTGCTGCAACTGGCCGGGATCAACCCCATGATTCTGGACGTCGACGCCTTTGCTCTGCAAAACGCCTTTGAAAGCAGCGTGGAAGAACCCGGTGGCTGTTATGCTCTTATCAATGTGGGGGCCGAGGAACTGGGCATCAACGCCATCAAGGACGGGGTTTCCATTTTTACGAGGGATTCCTCCTACGGCGGCACACAGATTACCGAAGCGATAATGGCAAAGCTCAACGTCCCCTTTGAAGAGGCTGAAAGGATAAAGCTCGGCGGATCCAAGGTAGACGACCGCAAACCAGATCTCGAGGAGATCTTCACGAATGTCGTTTCCGGATGGGGCCAGGAAATCAAGAGGGCGCTGGACTTTCTTTCCTCCACCTACCCGGATGAAAGCATCGAGAAACTCTATCTGAGCGGCGGTTCGAGCAGGATTCCCGGGTTTAGAAAGTACCTGGAGCTGGAAACGGAGCTGCCGGTCGAAGAACTGAACCCGTTCGCGAACTTGCAGATCAACGAAAAGGTGTTTGATCCGGCATACCTGAGTTACATGGGACCGCAGGCCGCCGTAGCCGTTGGTCTGGCTTTGAGAAGCATTGGAGACAAATGATACGCATCAATCTCCTGCCCTTCCGGGCCGCAAGGAAACGGGAAAACATCAAGAGACAGGTCACTGTCTACGGCCTCAGCGTATTGCTGCTCTTGGTGGCTATGGCCTACACATTTCTCGAACTCAACGGCCGGCTCTCGGACGCCAAGGCACAGGAAACGCATCTGAACTCGGAGCTCGCCAAGTTTGAAAAAGACATCGAGCGGATTAATGCGCTGAAGAAGCAGATCGACTTGATCGAGAAAAAGCTGGATGTCATCAAGAAGCTCGAACAGGGAAAACAGGGCCCTGTTCGCCTGCTGGATGAACTGGCCAAGGCCGTTCCCAAAGGCAGGCTCTGGCTTTCCTCGCTGGCGGAGTCCAAGAGCAACCTGACTCTCAGAGGCATGGCCAGGGACAACGAGACAGTAGCCGAATTCATGGTGAACCTCGAAAACTCGGCTTATATTTCAACAGTGGACCTTCAAAGCACCCAGTCCACCGTTGTTCAGGGCGTGAACCTGTCCGATTTCAGCCTTCAGTGCAAGATTGATCCCTCGGGCGGGAGCGCAAAAAAAACGGCCGATTGATTGTGCGGCCCCAGGGGTTTAACCCCTCTCAAACCAGGGTCGGGGCAAGACCCATCTGAGTGAAGGGAAGCTGTCAGGCATGGATGATCAGAAACCGTCTTTGCTGGAAAAAGTCGAAAAGATCAAGATGTCCATAAGGATTCTGATCTTTGTCGGCACCCTTGTCATTCTTGGAGGCCTGTTTGCTTACCTTGTCTACCTTCCCAAGACGGATGAGATCAAGCGGACCGAGAGGAAAGTCGAGGAGCTCTCCAGAAAACTCGTCAATGTGAAGAGGACGGCGGCCGACCGTGAAAAATTCGAAGAAAGGTTTAAGCAGGTGTCGGCCCAGTTCAATGACGCCCTCAAGATCCTGCCCGACTCCAAGGAGATCCCCAGCCTCCTCACAAACGTAACAAAGCTGGGAAACCAGGCCGGCCTGAAGTTTCTGATGTTCAACCCCCAGACGGAACGCGGGCAGGATTTCTACAAAGAGATACCCGTGTCCATTCGTGTGGAAGGGAGCTACCACGATGTAGCCAGATTCTTTGACGCAGTTGGAAGCATGGACCGGATCGTGAACATTCTGGATGTCTCCATGAAACCTGCACAGACCTTGTCAACCGAACTCATAACCAGTTGCCAGGCGGTCACCTACCAGTTCATTCCTGAAAGCGAGGCAAAAAAGTCGCAGGGCAAGAAGCCGGCGCGCAGGAGGAAAAAGTAATGCCCGTCATTAAGAACATATTAGTCACGTGGATGACTTTTGCACTCCTCCTTGTCTGGGCCGGACCCCTGACAGGGGCTACTCCTGAATCCGCCGAAAAAGCGCCTCCCAAGACCAAAGGAGAGGCCTCGACCGAGGAAGTGGACGACACGCCGTACCGTTACGACCCTGAAGGAAAGATCGATCCTTTTGATCCATTCATAGTGAAGAAGACCCAGGACCTCACGCAGATCAGGAAGGGGGATCCTGAGGGCGAGGAACTGCGAAAGATGCTCGCCATTCTGGAGGACCTGAAGAGGCCCAAAACGGAACTGCAGACAATACCGCTTTCCGCCATACAGCTGACTTCCATCCTGAAAACCGGCGAACAGAGCGTGGCCATGGTGAAGGGCCCCACGGACGCAAAGGGTTATATGCTCAAAAAAGGGACCTACATAGGTGAGAACGGCGGAGTGGTGGAGGAGATCATCAGTGAGGAACGGATGACGGATCTTGGGAAGCAGCTCATCCGCAAGGTAGTGATAAAGGAACCCTTTCTGGACGAGAACCGAAAGATCAGCTACCGGCATGTGGAATTGAAAATGCCTGGTTCGTTTGATTAGAGAAGCACAACAGCATTTTGCCGGCAGGGAGATTATTCAAAGCTGAAGGAGATGAGAATGACCACCAAAGGGAAAAGATGGATTCGGGGATCCCTGATTGTGCTGATCGGGTTTCTCGCATGGGGCGTGTGGGTCCTTCCGGCCTTTTCCGAGGAGCTGACGGAAATCGAGGTGGAAAGGGCCAAGAACGACACGAACGTCATCATTCGGGGCGGGTATTCATCTTACCGTGCCTTCACCCTCCCGAAGCCCGCCAGGCTGGTCATAGACTTCGAGGGGACCAGGCGGGGCAGGAATCTGCCCGTGACGCAGGATGTCGAAGGGGCCGTCTTGAGTAAAATCCGGGTCGGCGAAGGCCGGAACCGGGTCAGGGTCGTCCTCGACTCGTCACGCAAGGACGAGCCGTTCCACTTCAATATAGGCGAAGTGGACGGCGCCTTCCGGCTCAGGTGCTGGAGGCCGGAGGGATCGGCCACCGCGACCACGGAATCGGTAGCGCGGCCTGTAACGGACCGCACAGGCCCTCTTTCGGCCGGCTTTCCGGAGCAGGAGCTTCGCGACGTACTGGGCCTCTCCCGGCAGGATACCCCTGCGGAAGAGCCCGAGGGACAGAGGGTACCCAAATACCCCGGAGAAAAAATCCACCACATCGACTTCTATCAGGAAGATCTTCACAACGTATTTCGTCTCTTCGGCGAGCTGTTCGGCAAGAACTTCATCGTGGACGACACCGTGAGGGGGACCCTCACCCTCAGCCTGAAAGACGTGCCGTGGGACCTCGCCATGGACATCATTGCCGACATGAAGGACCTTGAAATAGCCGAACGTGCCGACATTTTCGTGGTCCGGCCAAAGGATGACGAAGAAAAGGGCGAGCTTGTGGTCAAGAGTGTTTCGGACGAGACCCTTCACCCGGCACGCATCCTCAAGAAACAGAAAGAAGACGAACGTAAGGCACGAGACCTCATTCTCAGGGCCCACAACCTTGAGAAGGAAGGCCGGCTCGAAGAGGCCCTCAAGAACTATGAAAAGGCATATGATGCATGGAAGGGCAACATAGACCTGATCAAGAAGACGGCGCATCTCCATTACCGGCTGGAACGGTATGCCCGAAGCTACTTCTTCGCCAAGGAGGCCCTCAAGCTCAACATGCAGGACGCTGAGGCCGCCCTTTATGCAGCACTCTCCGCCGCACAGATGAACAGGAACGACGAGGCGGAGCTCTTCTTCGAGGCCGCAATAAACGGAAAGCCCAAGCTGCCCGAGGCCTTCTTCAACTGCGCCCTGTTCCTCGAGCAGATCGGGAAGTTCACGGACTCCCTCCACGTGTACCAGAGGCACGAGGAGACTTTCGGTCCTTCCCTGGAGGTGAGCCTTGCGATAGCCAAGGTGTACGAGGCTAAAAACCGCAACACCGAGGCGTGCAAGCGTTATCGCAAGATCTCATTTTCAGGCTTCCCTATGGATGAGGCCACGGAAATCATTATTCAACAGAAGTTGAACACCCTTTGCGATTAAGGAGGTCAGGGTGAAGAACGGTATCCAAATTTCAGGAATATTGCTTGTGGTTCTCTTCCTCGCAGGATGCGCCGGGCAAGACCATAGAAAGGACGCTGATCCGGAGCCTGTCTTGTCCGAGCCAAGGGCCGTCCAGATCGAGGCGCCTGCACCCCCCAGGGACGAGACCGAAAAAGATCCCGGGTGGACCGTTGACAAAAAGGGATTCAGGACAAGGCCCCTGGATATGGACGTCCGGGAGGGCCTCCCCTACACACCGGTGGGTGCCGAGATAGTGAGCAGGGTGGCTCCTGTCAGGCTGATCGATGTAATCCAGCGGATGGCGGACCTTCAAGGGCTCTCTGTGAGCTGGGCGGATGACGTGGATCCGGACATCATGGTCAACGTCCACATCCGGCCGGAGGACAACTTCTGGGATGCTCTCCAGAACCTCCTGCGCCAGAGGGACTATTTCTTCGAGTTGAGCGGGGAGACGATCATCATCAGCTACAAGGAGACCCAGCGCTACCAGGTTGTCATGCCAACGCTCAAGGAGGACTTTCAGACCTCGGTGGGTGGAAGCCTCATCGGCGGCGGCGCGGTCCAGGGACGGATCACGGGAAAGACCGCCATCACTGCGGACATCCGCGAGCCCATGGACTTCTGGGGAAGCCTTGAAACGAACCTGACCCAGATACTCGACAGCACTGGAGCCGAGGACAAGGGCCATTTCATTTTGGACGACCATATCGGCCTCGTCACGGTGACCGCACCCCGAAAGACCCACGAGAAGGTTCGAGCATACCTTGACGATCTCAAGAAGGAGATTTACCGCCAGGTGATTATCGAGGCCCGGATAATGGAAGTCCGGCTGGACGATGAGCACCGGATGGGGATAAACTGGGCGAACATCCTGAATTCGGTAAACCGCACGAACAGCGAAACCTTCGGCGGAACGGCCACCTTCGGCGAGGACTACGCACTTGAAAGCGGCGCCATCATAGCCAACACCGTCTACCCCACTCACAAGTTTTTAAAGTACATGACGATGACCCCGCAGGCCTTCAGCATCGCAATCGATGCCCTCAAGCAGTACGGCTCCACAAACGTCCTCTCCAACCCCAAGATCACTATCATGAACGGTCACGGTGCATCCATAATCGTTGGTGAAGACATTACCTATATCGATAAGGTAACATCGACTACGGATGAAAACGGGAACGTGACGTACACTGTAACAACCGGCTCGGTCCTATCGGGCCTGGGTCTAGCTGTAATGGCCAATATCGTGGACGACCAAGAGGTGGTTCTTTACATCGTCCCTGTCACATCCGAACTCCAGCC
>CAZEIA010000122.1:0-2953 GCA_964512335.1 uncultured Desulfobacterales bacterium | reverse complement strand
AAGACACTCTTTGGGAGCGCGCCTGTTCACCCCTTTGGGGTCAAGCATGGAGAAAGCCACATTGAGAAAACAACTTCTTATCGCCATTGGCCTTTTGTTCGCGGCGACTGCCGTGGCCGGCTGCGCGCAACTCCAGAACCTTGTCCACCCGGTCTATTTCGAGACCGTAGAGCCCGGGCCATCCGGCGTGCCCGCAACCATATCACCGGCCAATCTGATCAGTGAGATCAAGGCCGCGCCCCGAAACGCGGTGCTCCTCCCGTTTGCCGATTACTCCTCACATGATTCACCGTCAATGAACAACCAATACCATGGGCTACTTCAAGATGAGCTTGTAAAGGCCTTGCAGGCAAGAGGCATCGAGTCTGTCATCTGCGGGGAGATCGTCAACCACCTCCTGCTGAAAAGCGGAGTGGTCCTGGAAGCGAACCCGATCATTCAAAAGGAATCACCGCGAACCGCCGTCCTGTTCCGCGAAATCCAAGAAGGTGAATGGAGCCCGGTCATGTCCAGAAAGATGGGCAAAATCGGTCATCAGAACCTGATCTCAACCACAGCTCTTCGAAGCAAGGTGGACAGCAGCGCCCTTGACAGGGAGGCTGTTCGAGACATAGGCGCCGCCTTTGACGCCGATTATGTGATTCGCGGCCGAATCACCGTATTTCAGTCAGGACTGAAATGGGAGAGCTCTCCCCATCCCGAGGAAGTACTTGCCTTCTACTTTTCGAGGCAGGGAAAGGACGCACCGCTGATCGGTCTCTCGAACCTGGGGGCGTTCGAGTGGTTTGGAGACGGGCCCAGCCTGCCGCCGCGGGCATCAATCCGGTCAGAAGACAACCAGCCTTTTGAGAAGGATGCGCAGAAGTTCGCCCCGCTCGTACGTCTGGATCTGTTTATTCAGGATGCAGCCGGCGGTGATGTGATTTACTCGGCATCGGCCGAGACCAGGGTAAGCCATGTTTACACAATGTCCCGCCCCAGGCATTCCGATGAGTTGTATCAGTACCTTGAAAGGGCTATTCCCCAGGCCGTTATCCAACTCGTAAAGGCCCTGGATTAAGCTTTCAGCGCCACCCTGGCCACTTCCCAAAGATCGGCTGCGTGGAAATCCGCGGGAAGGTCCTTGTCCTTGTAAGCGATAAAGGGGACCCCTGCGGCGGAAGCGGTCTTCGCATCCACGACCGAGTCCCCCACATAAAGGGCGTTTTCAGGCTTTATTTCAAAGTGTTGAAGAATCTTTAACAGAGCGTCGGGATGGGGCTTGGGCCGGGCCACATCCAGAGAAGAGACGACCATCTCGAATACACCGCTCAGGCCGTGCCGCTCAATGACACTGCCGATCGTGTTGCTGCGGTTCGTAGCAACGGCCAGTCCGGTGAATATCCCCAGGCACCCAAGGACTTCCTTCAGTCCAGGCTCCATGACCATGTCCCGGATAAAGGGGGAGTAGTCCATCTCCCATCGATAGGCAAGGGCCTCTTCAGTATGGGGAGTCCTTCGGAAGATGTGCCGAATGGAGTCGTCAGCCGTGTGCATGTGCACATATGACACCTCCTCTTCGCACATGGCCGGAAGTCCGAAGCGCGCCAGGATGTGGTTGTAGAAGTTCATGTTCGCCTGTCTCGAGTCGAACATGACGCCGTCACAGTCAAAGATGACGGCCATGGTTTTTTTCCTTGTCATCATAAACAGCCGCACAGTAAATTCCTGCATGTTATGAGGTCCTCCGCGCTTCATTCGGCGGCGAATCACGGGGACCCGGGCCTCCACAACCCCTGTAAGGTAAGGTGGAATACCCTCTATGTCAACGAGTTCCGGAAAGGATCAAGAATGGAAATCCAGACGGACTACCTGGTCATAGGCAGCGGCATCGCAGGCCTTGTCTTCGCCCTCGAGGCGTCAAGGACAGGGCGTGTGATCATTGTGACAAAAAAGGAAAAGGCCGAGACCTCGACCAATTACGCCCAAGGCGGCATCGCTTCCGTCTTTGACCTGGAGGACAGTTTCGATTTCCACATCAAAGACACCCTTGAGTCGGGAGACGGCCTCTGCCACGAAGACGTGGTCCGTATGGTTGTGCGGGAGGGCCCGGGGCGCATACGCGATCTAATCTCTTTGGGTGTCCGCTTTTCTCACCGGCAAAACGGGAACGATGACCTGGACCTGGGAAAGGAAGGCGGCCATTCGCGCAGGAGAATCGTACACACCAAGGACCGAACCGGACACGAGGTTGAACGGGCACTCCTGGACCGCATTGAGGAGAACCCTAACATCGAGATTTTGGAAAACTACGTGGCCATCGACCTCATCACCAAGACAAGCCTGATCAAGAAGGGCTTCGTTGCCTCGGAAACCTCGGAGACCTGCTGGGGCGCTTATGTGCTGGACACCGTGAACGGAGAAGTCACCACCTTTGTATCACGCGTCACGGTCCTGGCCACCGGCGGAGCGGGCAAGGTCTACCGTTACACCAGCAACCCGGACATCGCATCCGGTGACGGTGTAGCTATGGGATACAGGGCCGGGGTAAAGGCTGCGAACATGGAGTTTGTCCAGTTCCACCCCACATGTCTGTTTCATCCAAAGGCCAAGAACTTCCTTATCTCTGAGGCTGTCAGAGGAGAAGGCGGCATCCTTGTGGATCGCAAAGGCCGTCGTTTCATGGAAAAGTACCATCCCTTGAAGGACCTTGCGTTCCGGGACGTCGTAGCTCGATCCATTGACCTGGAACTAAAGAAAAGCGGTGATGACTGCGTTTATCTGGACATCAGCCACAAGCCGCCGGACTTCTTGAAAGAGCGGTTCCCTCACATTTACACCACCTGTCTGAGCTTCGGCATCGACATCACCAGGGAGCCCATTCCTGTTGTCCCGGCTGCCCATTACATGTGCGGGGGACTCATCACCGACAAGGACGCCCTCACCAATATCCGCAACCTTTATGCCGTGGGTG
>CAZEIA010000121.1:0-10744 GCA_964512335.1 uncultured Desulfobacterales bacterium | reverse complement strand
TAGCAGCTTATGGAAAGCACATCCCCTTTCCGGTGCCCGGCGCTGCAGTCCCCCTTAACATCCAGGACTTCTGCTTTATACGGTCTGAAGGTATGGTCGCTCATGTGAAATCCCTCCTTGCGGCCGTAATCCGGCCCATCAGCCTTCTGGTTATTGTTTCCCAGACAGGGCCGCCTGATCGATTTTCAGAGGCTTGAAGTAGGAGACGGTCCCCTGCTTCTTGAGCCGCTCTCCGGCTGCCCGGGCCTCTTCTTCGGTCGAATACTTCCCGATGTAGACGCGAAACCACCTTCCTCCGGCTAGTTCCTCGTCCACGTAAAAGGCCTTTTGCCCGGCTTTTTCGAGCTTTTGAGCTTCCTTTTCAGCATGTTCTTTCTCTTTGAATGAGCTTATGTGGAGTAGATAGACTACTTCTTCCGGCTTTTTGCCCGGGGGGTCTTTGGCCTGCGGGGCGGGTTTGCTCTGTTTGGGCGGTTGTGCGGCCTGGGCGGCAGGCTTTGACGGCTCGTCACGCAGCATCCGGATGTCAAAGGCCTCGATGAGTTTCAGATCCCGAAGCACACGGGCCTCCTCTTCAGCCTGCTTTCGTGTCGGATAACGCGCGATGTACACACGATACCACTTTCCCTTGCCCTTCACAGTCTCGTAGCGGTAGAAAGCCTCGTAACCAAGCCGCTTCAGGTAGTTGACCCGGTCGACGGCATTGTCCAGGTCCTGATAGGATCCTACCTGGATGCCGTATTCGTTATCGGCCCCGGCCCCACCAGGGATAAGCAGGGAAAGGACCATGACGAACAGAAGCAGGCAGACTCTCCGGACCGGCATAGGGATAGCACCACGCATGATGGGTTTGGATGCGGCCATCATTCACCTCTTTCTGTGAATTCTGGACTATCCGCGTCGGGGAGTCAATGGCCTTTAAGCGAAACGTTCATGGGAATTTTTTCCGCCTCCGTGTTCCGCTCCCGCCGCCAAGCCCTTGTATGAGACAAAGGTCAAAGTCTTTTCCCGGTAAGAATAAGATGTCCTGGGCTATGAACCGTTAGTCTGCCGGGGCCTTCCCGCCATTGTCAACCTCTTGCGGGTGTGTTAGCTTCCATCCGAACCAATAAACCTCGAAATGGGATTCAAGGAGAAACCAAAACATGAAGCTGAACGAGTTGCGCATTGTTGTCCGGGGGGCCGGGGATCTGGCCTCGGCTATAGGCTGGCGGCTTACCATGGCCGGCTTTCAGGTAATCATGACCGAGACCGTTCGGCCTTTGGCGGTTAGAAGGCGCGTCTCCTTCTGTGAGGCCATATGGGACGAGACGGCCGAAGTGCAGGGGGTGAAAGCCTGCCGGATCGAGAGCCCGGCCGATGCGGAGGCCGTACTTAAACGACGGGAGATCCCTGTTCTCGTGGACCCGAATCTGGAGAGACTTTCCGAACTGGGCCCCCATGCCCTGGTGGATGCCGTTCTGGCCAAAAAGAACCTTGGCGTTCGCATGGACACGGCGCCCCTGGTGATAGGCGTAGGGCCCGGATTTTGTGCGGGCCGGGATGTCCACATGGTGGTTGAATCAAAGAGGGGGCACAATTTGGGCAGGGTGTTGACTGAAGGAGAGCCGGCCCCCGATACGGGTGTCCCCGGCGTTATAGGCGGATATGCGGCCGAGCGGGTCCTTCGTGCCCCGTCCGACGGTGTATTCGAGGCCGTGGTGGAATTGGGCTCAATGGTTTCGGCAGGCGACATTGTGGCCGAGGTTGCCGGAACCCCTTTACGTTCGGAGATCGGAGGGCTTTTGCGGGGGCTCATCCGGCCGGGGCAGACGGTGAAAAGGGGCATGAAGGTCGGTGATGTGGACCCGAGGGGGGACGCCGCTTACCTGGACACCATATCAGACAAGGGTTTGGCCGTGGCGGGAGGCGTTATGGAGGCTGTTTGCCGGGTGTACAATCGCTGATCCGGCCCCGGCCGGCGGGTCGATACGGCTATCTTCTTCCGTAGAATTTTCCGTCCCGAAATCTCCCCCTGATCCTGCTTCCACCGGCTCGAACGAGGGTCCCGTCTCCCACCGGGACCCCGTTTTCAAAACGTGCCTCGTATTTCTTTCCATCGGGAAAGGTCATCACGCCTTCACCCTGTATGCCGTTGTTCCGGAACTCCCCTTCGTACATCCGTCCGTCAGGCATTCTCAGCAACCCTCGTCCGTGAAAGGCCCCGTTCTTGAGGTCCCCCACGTATTCAGTTCCGTCGGGGAAAATCCTCTTGCCTTTGCCCTCGATTCGGTCTTCCCTGAACTCTCCCTCATAGCGCCCGCCGTCCGCAAATGAATATACGCCGTATCCATGAAAGGCGCCGTTTAGGAACTCCCCCTCGTATTCAGTCCCGTTCGGGTAGATGAGGGTGCCTCGGCCGTGGTACCGGCCGTCACTGAACTCGCCGACATAGGTCGTCCCGCCGGGTAGTTTAAGGGTCCCCTTCCCGTTGTCGCAGTCTCCCTCAACGCACTCGGCTCCGGCCGTTGCTGAAACAAGAAAAAACACCAGGGCCAAGACCGTGATTATCGCCTGAATATGACGTGCCATTGAGGCCTCCATTCTGAAGTTGGCGCATCGCCTTTTTATTGTCCCATTATACCTGCATACACATCTTAAGAAAACACTAAACAACCCCTTTGGTTTTGACACCCGACCGGCTTTTCCTTATACTCCCGGTCAAACCCAGAAAGGAAGTTTGGTGATTGAGGGCTTTACAGAGGTCTCCCCGTGTATCGAGGCCTTTGAACTCCTGTATCGTGTTCACCGACGGAGGTGAGATGCGTCGGACTAAGGCTGGAGGCGTCCGGACAAAGCAGGTTGATCCGTCGGCCTTGTCCGGTTTGAGGTTGATTCCATTTCTCTTCGCTTTAGCCCTTATGATCTCCTGCTCCTCCGTCCACTCTCCGGGGAGTTCCGCTCGTGAGGCCTCTTTCGAGGCACTCCTGGCGGAACCGGGATCCAAGACAGTGGTCATCCTGCCCTTTGACGCTCCGCCCGGAGAGCCCGATATCGGGCCGCTTGCACGCACTGCCTTGTACAGCCATTTGAGTCCCAAGAATTATCATGATGTGGAGCCCAGCCGTGTGGATCGACTCCTCAAGCTCAAGGACGAGGAGTCGGGGGCAGGGTGGCGGGACCTTCCGCCGGCTGAACTCGGATCGATGTTCAGCGCCGATTTCCTGATCTACGGAAGAGTTCTCAACTATAGACGGACCTTTTTGGGGATTTACTCCCAGATTGTCCTCACAGTCGGCCTGGAAATGGTCTCTTGCAGGACAGGAGAAGGCGTTTGGCAGAAGACCCTTACCAAGCGATCCCACGACGGCGGGCTTCCATTCAGCCCACTGGAGCTTATCCCGGCCACTCTTCGGTCCGGCCTCCACATGAAACACAACAGGACCGTGGGGCTTGTGGACCGGGTAAGCAGGGAGCTGGCCGCGGAAATTCCCGAACCTTTTCCGTCCTTACCTGTAGGCCGGCCTTTTGAGCTTCAAGTGGCCTCATTTCTAGACCCGGCAAAGGCCGACATAACAGTGCGTCGGTTCTGCGAGGAAGGAACAAAGGGGCGCATCGAACCTGTGATACTGGACGGCGTTGTCTACCATCGCGTTCTCCTGGGGCCCTTTCCCTCCGCTGCAGAGGCGGAAAAGGCCAAGACACGCATTATGAAGGAAACGGCTTTTCGCCCCATACTCATCCACAGAAACGCGAGGGAATAGTGTTTTCGATTTCCATGGCGGCCCTGATTTGGATTGGGATTTTTATTTGCCCGACAAAGAAAATCAGGCCGATTTTGGTGGTTGACAGGGAAGTAATATTACAGGTAGCCTATCATCTTATGAAAATTGACTTAAGATCCAGCCTGACCGTCTTATGAAGGACGCCTTTTTCATTTCAGCATCCTCGAAAGCTTCTATCGTGTCTGCTTGAGACATAAGGCGAAAACGTCGATGGGCAATTAAGTGCCGCCCTTCGGCATGGAAAAACGGGCTTCTTAATTCGCCCGACAATATAAATGTGAGGAAGACATGCACGCATGGAGTCATATCATTGGAACCGGATCGGCGGCCCCCGAACGGGTGCTTACGAATCAGGATCTCGAGCGGATTGTGGACACCTCTGATGATTGGATAATTCGTAGAACCGGTATACGTGAGCGACGGATATCATCTTTACAGCGTCCCGAAAACACGGCCGAAATGGCCACAGACGCCGCCGTCCGGGCATTGGAGACAGCTCAGGTCGACCCCTCTGAACTCGACATGATCGTCGTGGGGACCGTTACGCCGGACCGGCAGTTTCCGTCCACCGGGTGTATGGTCCAGACGGCCCTGGGTGCGGGCGGGGCTGCAGCATTCGATATTTCAGCCGGTTGTTCCGGGTTCCTTTATGCTCTCAGCATGGTTCACAATGCCGTCAGGTGCGGCGCGGTTCAAAAGGCCCTGGTTATCGGTGTGGAAAGGCTGTCGTCCGTACTCAACTGGGAGGACCGCGGAACGTGCGTGCTCCTGGGTGACGGCGCAGGAGCTGTTGTGGTTTCGGCCGGCGGAGAAGAGGGCGGCATCATGTCGACCCACATCCGTTCGGACGGGCAGTACTGGGACCTTCTTTACTCGTACTACGGAGAAAACCACGTGCCCGCGTCCGTCGATCACCTCGATGCCAAACCGTATAAGCTCCGCATGGAGGGCAACCGCCTGTTCAAGAAGGCGATCGGGTGCCTGACCGACATTGCGCAGGAAGCCCTTGAACACAACGGCATGACCTCGAAAGACATCAAACTAATGGTTCCTCACCAAGCCAACATCCGAATTATTCAGGGACTGGTCAGAAATCTGGGCATACCTATGGAACAGGTCTACACGAACGTGGATCGTTACGGGAACACATCCTCCGCTTCCATTCCCATTGCCCTGGACGAGGCCCAGGGAAGGGGGTTGCTCACCACGGGTGACCATGTGCTGCTGGTCAGTTTCGGCGCCGGGCTCACCTGGGCTTCAGCAGTGATTCGTTGGTCCATGGAGGCGGCTCTTCCCGAGGCGGAGGAGGTGGTTCACCGATTGATCGATCGGGGGCAGGCTGTCAGTTCTCCCGCGCTATAACCTCTAAAATCTCTTTCCCGAAAGCTTTCTGCTGCCACCGGCGGATGCCTTCTATGGACGCCAGGCCCTGGAGATCTCGCGGCCTTTCCGTGGAGATTGCCATAAGCTGAGCATTGGTAAAGAGGATCGAGGGATCGAGCTTGAGCCGGGCCGCCCGATCCTCCCGCCAGGCCTTAAGGAGCTCGACACGCTTCATAACGCCGGGACTGGGACGCTGGGATTTGTTTCGGGGATAGGTCGGCAATTCGCTTTCAGGCAGGCGCAAGGCCTTTTGAACGTACCGGATGAGGTCCTGCCCCAGAACCTTTGCCTGCCGCTTTCCCATGCCCGGTACCGAGGAGAGTTGCTCTATTGTTGTGGGCCGTTTGAGGGCCATTTCCAATATGGGCTGGTTGCCCAGGACCTTAAACGGCGGACGGTCCTTTTTTCGCGCCATGTCCAGTCGAAACCGCAGGAGTTCTTCTGCAACCGCCAGTCCACGAGAATCAAGGTGTCCGGCTCCCCTGAGCCTAAGGAACAGGAATTCATTGTCGGGCGGAGTGTAGCGTACGCCGCTGAGGATGAGGCACTCCTCCTCCACCCAGGAAAGCCTTCCCAACTCCGACAACTCCTCCCTGAGCATTCGGTAGAGCGGCAGCAGGTATGCAGTGTCAACCGCTCCGTATTGAAGCATTTCGCCTGGAAGGGGCCTTACTGACCAATCCTTTTTCTGGAACTTTTTGTCAGCCTGTATGTCGAACCGTGTAGCAAGGAGGTTGCCGAGACCGGTCTCGTCCAGGCCGAGGAACCTTGCGGCTATCTGGGTGTCGAAGAGGGCCTTGACGTGTATGCCGAAGTCTCTGTCCAGGGAACGAAGGTCGTAATCGGACCCGTGCAGGACCTTGACGATGCCGTCAGAGCCGAAAAGGGGCTCCATAGGGGAGAGATCGTCGAGGGTGAGGGGGTCGACCAGAAAGACCCGGTCGGGTGTGGCAAACTGGAGCAGGCAGACCTTTTCCTGAAAGTGAAACAGGGAATCAGCCTCGAGATCGACCCCGATCACAGGTTCGATGGAAAGCAGGTCAAGCGTTTCAGCTAGCCCTTTGGGTGTGTCGATCCACTCGAAGGCCTGGGACGCAGCAGGCGGATGGTCGGCTGTCAAGGCGGTTCCTTTTCCAGGGGGCGCACCGGCGTCGTACCCCTTTCCAATTTTGCCGTGCCGGGGGCTGCTTTGCCCGGGAAAAAATGTTTCACTGCGCGGCGATTCCGGTCCGCCATCTATTCTGCCCACCATGGCACCCGCTTCGCAAGCACAAAATCAATTCCAGGAATGGATTGACATTTGCCTTATTACCCTCTTTAATTTCAGAAATTAATCCGCATTCGGCGAGTGATTGGAACGGAGATCATTAGTAATGGAAAGGATACCCATCACCAGGGAAGGGTTGGAAAAGCTCAAGGCGGACTTGCATCAACTCGAGGGCGTTGATCGCATAAAGAATATCCGGGCCATTGAAGAGGCCCGGTCTCACGGAGACATCAGCGAGAACGCCGAGTATCACGCAGCCAAAGAACGACAGGGCTATATCGAGGCGCGGATCAACGAACTGAAAGATTCCATAGGCAGGGCCGAGGTCATCGAGGTCGAGTCCGGGCCGGCCGATCGGGTCTTCTTCGGAAAGACCGTGCTCCTGTATAACGTGGAAGCGGACCAGGAAAGCGAGTACCAGCTCCTGGGCCCGTTCGAATCGGATCCGGAGAACGGAAGGATATCGGTCACCTCTCCTTTGGGAAAGGCCCTCATCGGGCGGGAGGTGGGCGAGGAGATACGGGTCAACACGCCGGGCGGCCCGAAGGCCTACGAGATAATGGAGATCTATTGAATCACGAATCAGAGAACGGCCTTTTCACCTGTTTTTGAGAGAAGTCGATTCCATGACATTTCGTGTGTTCATCCACGGGCTTGAGAGCAGCAACCAGGGAACCAAGTCCGTGTTTTTTAAAGAACGCTACCCTGACATGCTCATCCCGAACTTCTCCGGGCCGCTTGAGGATCGCATGTCTAAACTCAACCGGCTCCTGGAAGGAAAAGACGACCTGCGGATCGTGGGATCCAGTTTCGGGGGGCTCATGGCCGCACTGTTCGCCATGGATAACGAGCCCCGGGTGGAGAGGTTGATACTTCTTGCCCCTGCGGTAAATCTCGTGGCCTTCACCCTTCAGAGAGGGAGGACCATTTCCGTGCCGGTATGGCTGTTTCACGGCCGTAACGACGAAGTGATCCCCATTGATGACGTGAGACGGGCGGCCGCTGAAGCCTTCACAAATCTCAGGTTCAACGAAATGGACGACGACCACTCTCTTCACAGGACCTTCAAGACGCTTGACTGGAAGGCCCTTCTGGGCCAGGCCTGAAGAGGCGTTCCCTCACCTTTTCTTCCTTTCCGCAGCGCTTCACGAGCACTCAACCTACAAACGGAAGAACGGATTTGTCTCCTTCTCCCGACCCACGGATGAAACCGGGCCGTGCCCCGGGAGAACGAGCGTGTCCTCGGGCAGGGTGAAGATCTTTTCGCGGATATTGCTCAGCAGGAGATCCATGTCCCCTCCCGGAAAATCGGTCCTTCCTATGCTTCCGGCAAAAAGGGCGTCACCGCATATTACAGCCTTCACTTGTTGATGAGTTCCGTCGGCGGTCATGTCGCCCTCGAAAACGAAGCCGAGGCTTGCCGGAGAGTGTCCCCTGAGATCCAGGACTTGTATGTCTATTGAACCGATGTCGAGGGTGTCGCCTTCCTCGATAAACCGTGACGCCTCGGAGTTGGAGGCCTCTGAGCCGTGGACCTCGGCCCGTTCGCTCACAGCCTTGAGGTACGAGGCCTCCTCCTCATGAATCAGGATGGGGGCTCCTGTGCGCTTGTGAAGTTCCTGGTTGCCTCCTACGTGGTCCCAGTGTGCATGGGTGTTGACGATTAAGGAGAGTGTCAGGTTCAAGGAGGCTAGAACGTCGAGGATATCGTCGACATTGCCTCCCGGGTCGAACACCCCGGCTTCCCGTGTCTCTTCGTCTCCAAGGATATAACAGTTGACCATGAGCGGTCCGGCTTGAAGTATCTTGAGAATCATGGAGTCTCCTTTGGCGTTTTGATTTCGATGGCGATTTCGATTTGGGTTTTTGCCCGGCAGGTGGATCCCACTGGGATCAGGCGTCCACCACGGAATATGAAGGCCGCTGCAAGTGCGACTCCTTGCACCGGGGACACCGGCCGGGACGGCTCCACCGTTTACGGTCCCGGAACACGTACCCGCATACCAGGCAGCGCACCGGCGTGATGCGGACCTTCTTCCCTAAGGGAGCCAGGGACCGGGCGATATGGGAGAGGTGGCCGTAAACGTCTTTTTCCGGAATTCCCAGGGCCTGGGAGAGGTCCCGGTCGGTCATCTCTTCCTGGCTCAGAAGATCGATCATCTGCCTGCGGATGGTCAGGGCCTGGGGTTTCATGGATTCCTGTTCCGGTTGCAAACGGTTTTCAATCGCCTCTTTCCCCACTATAATGCCCGAAGCTGTCACTGCCAACCCCCATTTGAATGAAGGAGCCTCAGCCCGCTCGGCTTCGAAACGCACCGGAAAAGGGCGGGCCGGCACCGCCTTGAGAGGAGGGCGCCATGAGCCGGCACATGCAGATCGACATTCGACTTATCCCATTCTACGAGAAGTCCTTCAAGAAACTGTTCCCAAGGATCTCAAAGCTTCTTTTTAAGCACGAATACTTGACCCCGCTGGAGCAGGATGTCTCTCTCTATGAACTTGTAGACGTCTTTATGGATATGATGTACGCCCAGAGCATCACAACGGAGGAAAAGGAGCTGCTTGCCCCTTTTGTCTCGAGGCTGGAGCATCTCAAGGAGACTGCGAGAGAGGAGCTCCTCTCTAGGCGATTGAACGAGCTTGACAAGAGTCTCTACCGGATCGAGGATGAGTTCGAAAAACTCGAAAAAAGCCTTTGAGGTTTTTTTTCGCTGAAGCCTAAATTCGTTCCGGTCTTTGCTTGAGAAGGGCTTTGAAGTTTTTCCATGCAATGGCTTCTCGGTCCGAATCATCCAGAGGCAGGCGCTCGAACCAGCATCTTTCATCCACGGGCCTTCGCCAGGGTGCGTCCGTGCCGAACAGGATGCGCTCCGGGCCCCTTCTGTGGATTACCTTGACGACTTGCGCGTCCGGCACTATTCCTGAGACGAAAGACAGATCAAAGTAGATATTCGGCTGCTCGAACAGGGGCTCCAATCGGTCCCAGCCGTAGAGAGAGCCCAGATGTGCGGCGATCAGGATGAGGCGGCCGTGTTCTTTGGCCACTGCGGCTATGCGTTCCGGTCCCGTCTCGAAGGCCCTGAATACTTCGGCGAAATCGCCCAGGTGGGGCTTGTACCGCAACATCCCTTTTATGGACATGCTGTCCAGGACCACCGGGAGACCCGCCTCTTCGAGAAGCGACCACAGGCGATGGGCTTTAGGTGACAGTATGTCCAGGCGCTGGAGCAGGGGGTGTATCTTGAATCCCCGAACCCCGAGAGCAAGGGCCTGGGTCAGATCGTCCTCCAGTGTGGGCGAATGGGCTACCAGGCTGCCGAAGGGAATGACGGCCGGGTGGATTTCGGCAAGTTCTGCGACCCGGCGGTTCAGCTCGGAGGCGTGCTCGGCACGGCCCGAGACGGGAAGAAGGACGAAGCGGTCAATCCCGGCGTCCTGTTCCGCTTGAAGCAGTGCCTCCACCGACGGATCGAGGCGGAGGAGCCACTTTGAAGGCTCCTCGTCCGGAATGGAAGCGTCCAGGAATTCGGCGCGGTCATACACCACGGCGCGGTCTTTCCCCTCGTAGGCATGGGTGTGTGCGTCTATAAACATGTGTTCCGCTCTTTCTTTTCAGGGGTGGATGAGATTGATCAAATCAGGTTAGGACCTGCATAGCGCTCGGCCATGGCCTCATCAAGTCCTTCCCGGCCGGTCTTGAGGGCCAGGGGCAGGGTATCCAGAATGTCCCGGGCGGTGATTCCGTCGGGGCCCAGGTCCTCGGCCGCGAGGTCTCCGGCCAGCCCGTGCAGGAAGACCCCCTTTAAGACCGCCTCATGAATGTCCAGACCCAGCCCGTACATGGCCGCAATGGTTCCCGTGAGTACATCTCCGGAGCCGGCGGTTGCCATGCCGCTGTTTCCGCTCATGTTGATATAGACCCGCGCGTCCGGAAGGCCGACAAGGCTGTGTGCCCCCTTCTGCACGATCACAGCACCGAGATCCACTGTGGTTTTCTGGAGGATCCTGACAGGATCCTTCAGGAGTTCGGGCACGGATTTTCCCGTCAGCCTGGAGAACTCTCCAGGATGCGGCGTGAGTATGGTTGAGGCCCTGCGCGTGCGAAGGATGTCCGGGCTCCCGGAAACGGCTGTGAGGCCGTCTCCGTCAATGAGCAGGGGCCGCTCCAGTTGCGATGCAAGGCTTCGAGCGAGTTCCTGGGTCTCTTCCGCCAGGGAGAGGCCGGGGCCGAGGACGACCATGTCCGCCTTCGAACCATGCTCCAGCAGGGAGTCCAGGTTGTCCAGGGAGATACTCCCTTGGGGAGACTCCTTCTGAGGGATGAAAACGA
>CAZEIA010000120.1:0-10916 GCA_964512335.1 uncultured Desulfobacterales bacterium | reverse complement strand
CGACACAGTAAACGTTGAGGTTGTCTCCGGCTTGTAAAGCCCTGATGGCTATGGCTTTGTGGAGCTCTCTCCCCGGGCGCAACCCATGCAACCGCGAATGCAGGCACCACGCATTCCATGGGACCGGGATATTGGATCGGCGAATCGTTCTCCCTTTGACCTGAGGAACGTTTTCATTCATACTATAAAGGTATGTCACGAGCCACACCGGTTTCCCTCGACCTGGATCAAGGGAAATTTTGCAGCGATTGTAAGGGGTTTTTCAAGACCGTCGAGAATTGGAGCACCACTATGATCCCGTCGCTTGACACGTGCCTCTCGCTAATGGAAGACATCGACATGCCTGAGCATATCCGCAGGCACTCCATCATGGTGGAGGAGGCGGCGGTCCTGATCGGAGAGGCCCATATTCAATCGGGAGCGGATCTCTCCGAAGACATGATACGCGCAGGCGCCCTGCTGCACGACATTGCCAAGGCCGAGTGCCTGAAGACCGGGGAAAACCACGCGGCCAGGGGGCGGGAGATGTGTCTTGAGCTGGGGTTCGACGAAATCGCTGCCATCGTGGGCGAGCACGTAAGGCTCGAGGGCTTCCGGCCCGACGGCTTGATACTCGAAAAAGAGATCGTCTTTTATGCTGACAAGCGGGTCAACCACGATCGAATCGTCAGCCTCGCAGAGCGGCTGGAGGACCTGATCCTGCGATACGGAAACGGCCGGAAGGACCGTATAGAGAGGATTGAACAAAACTTTGCTGTCTGCCGGGACGTGGAGCGCAAGCTCTTTTACGGCCTCGAATTCGGCCCCGAGGACCTGGCCCGCATGACCGGCTGGAAGGAACTGCGGGAGGATATATTATGAAAAGACTGGCCCTGGGAATCGGAGCGGCCGTCCTTCTGGCCCTTGCAACTGCCCCATGGTGCGGTCCGGAAACCGCAGGGGCCGCCTTGCGCGTTTGGGGAATAGAAACAGTGTCGGAGGAATCCGGCAATGAGCCCGGCCCCGAAAACGGCGAGGAAATGCAAAAGGAACTCCAGGAGTTGATAGAGGAGCTCAAGGGCCTTGAACAGGACGTCCGCGAAAAGATTCAGAAGGATGTCATCCCCCGTATTCGCGATGAAATCCGCAAGCTTCGGGAAAAGCTCAGGGAATTGGATCCTGACGAGAAGCCTCCGGACGAGGAGCCTTCAGATATCCGGAAAATCTGATATTCGGGAGAGGGAACAGGAGCCGTGTCAATTAGATTGATAGCCCAAGAGCTCTACCGTCTCGAGCTCCTCCCTGAACCCCCAGTAGGGGTACTCCAAGACATAATCTGCAATACGGCCCGGGCTGTTCTCCCGGCTCGCCACGAGCCACAGGCCGCTCTTTCGTTCCGCCGTGGACACAGGGTCCAGGGGGTCCCAGTGGGGCACCAGGATCATGGCGTTGTCCGCACTGTACTCGATGTCTCCCGACTCCTTGAACGAGGCCAGGTCCGGTTTGCCCGAATAGCTCCCGCCCTCGCCCCTGGAGAGCTCCGAGACCACCAGAAAGGCCACGTTCTGTTCATCCCGAATGGACTCCATGTGCCTCAGCCACTCATCGATGCCCGTGCGCCGCTCAGAGAGGTTCTTGAAGGGAAGCTTGTGAAGGCTGTCCACCACCACAAGGGCGTGGTCCGATGCGGTCTCGTGCTGTAGAAACTCTATATGACGGCGCATGATATCAGGGGTGAGCTTTCGGTCTGTGACCACCCGGAAGTACTGAAGCAGTTCGGAAAGTCGCTTCCGGCCGCTCTGCTCCCGGTTTGCGACCTCCTTCGATCTGTCCAGCCTTATCTCCTCCTCGGAGAGGCGGGCAAGGCGGCACAGGGTCCTCATATAGATCTTCCGGCGGCCGTTCTCAAAGTCATAATAGATCACCGGATGGCTGCGGGCCGCCACCTCGGTGGAGACCTGCATGAAAAAGGCGGACTTTCCCGCCTTTGGCTGGCCCCCCATGATATTTATGCCGCGAATCCCGTTAAGACTCCGGTCCATTGCAGGGAAGCCCGTGGGAAGCCCAAGGAGGGTCTTGCCGCGTTCCTGCTCCATGTGCCTTATAAAGAGCCTCTCCTCCCGTGCCGGAGAAGAGAAGGGGGAAAAGGACTCGGCGCTCCGGACCATGGCGATTACCGCCTCTTTGAGCCTCTCACCCTTGTCCCGGGCCAGGTCGACCAGGTTGTAACCCCGGTCCGTATCCCTGGACCACCTCAGGATCCGCGCCTTGAACCCGATACGCGTTGCCAGGTCCCGGGCGGCGAGCTGGGCCTCGGGGCTGTTCTGCACCAGGATGATCACGTGCCTGAGCCCTGCCAGCCGGTCCCTCCCGAGAACATCCAGATCCTGGTGGGAGGGGACCGCAATTCCGGGGTAGCCCAGCTCTCTCAGCACGAGGAGGTTGTTCTCGCCCTCCGCCACGAACAGGGCCCCGTCCTGGCATCTCTCGATTTCCCGGACGTTGAAAATCCTGAACAAAGGATCGAAAAACCGTTCGTCCCCGTGCCAGAAACAGTCCTCCTCCCTTTCGGGCAGGACGCACCGGGCGGCGTATGCATTTCCATCTTCCTGTATGTAGGGATAGACCAGATACCGCCCGTTGTAACCGATCTGCATCTCGGACAGGACACGCCCGGAAACGCCGAGCTCCCTGAAAAACTCGAACTGGGGTTCGCCCATAAGGGTTGTGAACCGCTTGATTTCCGAATTGAGGTTCTTGGATGGAAAAGCTATGTCATGAACGAACGGCTCGCGCTCCGCGTCGTAACCGGGAACTTCCTCGGGGTCCAGCCCGGTGAGAGAGGCGAATCGGGCGGCGAACCCGCCGGGGGTACACAGATTGCTGCACCGGAAATACCCGGTGAACAGGCCCCCCGGGTCCAGGACCACAGAGAGACGCCCGGACACTCCCTTGTCCCGGCGGGCGCAGACAGGGCATGGGGCCTGTATTTCCTGTTCACTGACCACGGCCCCGGGCAGGTGCTTCAGATAAAACTCGCGTACCTCCTCTGTTCGGTCCATCAAATCCCCCTTGAAACGCATGGTTTGGACTCTTCATATACCACATGCGGCCGCATGGAAAAAGCCCCTCACACAGGAGGTATGATACCGCCCTGGATTTGATCGGCCCTGCCGGGTCGTCCGCCGGGTTTTTCTTGAAAGAATGGGTTTTGAAGTTTTCCCCGTTCTCTGGTAGACATCAACCTGTGGATCCGAATCCATATGGACCCCGTGAGATAGTGACCATGTCCCCGCCATTGTCGGGTTTGTTGAAACCTTTTTCCGGTTTCAGGCTCTTTCAAAAGGGAAAAGGACTTACTCGAAACGCTCTATTATACCTCGCATATAAACAGGGAAACACAAATGATCGGAACAGGTTTTTTGCCGCAACATTAAACCGGAGTTTTTGGGAGTTTCATGAAACACTGCCTTTTTACGATTCTCTTGTTGATTATCGCGTGGTTCCCGTCCACGGGGCACGCATCGGATCAGACCGCGGTCCAGGTGGAGGTGATCCATTCGCAGGACGGGTATCCGGCAGGGGGCACTTACCCCATTCGACTGCGTCTGCGCATACCGGACGAATGGTATATCTATGGACCAGGGGAGAAAAAGCCCGGTTCACCTCTGCACCCCACGACACTGTTGTTTGAAGAGGCCCCGGGAGTAAAGATCAGCGACATACGGTTTCCTGAACCCGAGCCCGTGGAAACGCCCTTTCAAGACGAACCGCTTCTCCTGCTCAAGGGAACAGTGCCGGTCCGGATCAGTTTGGACGTGGACCGCCTGGCCGCCGCCGGACCACGCGTAATCGAGGGAAGCTTGTCTTATCAGGCATGCAGCAAGACCGCATGCATGCCTCCGGACACAACCCCAGTAAAGGTGCGCCTGGACGTGGTCTCTCCCGGCGCCGGGGGAGCCGTTGAAGACGGGGAAATAATTCAATCCTCCCTGTCGTTGCCCTCCGACCCGGCATCGTCTCCAGGGTCCCGCTCCGGATCGGGAATCCTGCTCACCCTCGCGGCAATTTTCCTGGGGGGGCTGGCCCTTAACCTCACTCCCTGCATTTATCCCTTGATCCCAATCACTGTCTCCTACTTCGGGGGAACCGGCACACCCTCCCGTGGACGCACCCTGATCCACGGCGGGCTCTACCTTTTCGGCCTGGCTTTCACCAACTCGGCCCTTGGCGTGGCCGCGGCCTTGTCCGGAGGGATGCTCGGGGCCGTGCTCCAGAGTCCTTGGGTCCTGGTTTTCGTGGCCGCCGTGCTCCTGGCCATGGGGCTCAGCTTTTTCGGTCTTTGGGAACTCCGTCCGCCGGCGGCACTCAACCGGATTGCATCCCGGCATGTGGGCGGATACCTGGGAACGGCTTTTATGGGGCTCACTCTTGGAGTGGTGGCCGCCCCCTGCATCGGGCCGTTCATCCTGGGGCTTTTGGCTTATGTGGGACAGAGGGGCGACCCGGTAATCGGGTTCGTCTACTTCTTTGTGCTGAGTCTGGGTATGGGTCTACCTCTGGCCCTTTTGGGGGTCTTCTCCGGGGCCATTGAGCGGCTCCCCGTGTCCGGGGACTGGATGGTCTGGGTAAGAAAAGTCATGGGCTGGGTCCTGGTTGGGATGGCGGGTTACATGATCCTGCCACTGCTTCCCGAAAGCATTTCCTGGGGCCTGCTTGCAGCCCTCCTGGCCGTAGCCGCAGCCGTGCACCTGGGCTGGATCGAGAGTACCGGGCGATCAAGCCCGCGGTTTCTCAGGTTCCGCAGAGCCGCCGGCCTGCTTCTGTTCGCGGTCGCCGGACTGGTTTTTTTCCTGCAAGCTGGGGATCGGCCTGAACCCGTCTCCTGGACGCCTTACACTCCCGGCATACTCAGGGAGGCGGCGGCTGAACGTAGACCCGTGATACTGGATTTCTCGGCGGAATGGTGCATGCCCTGCCGGGAAATGGACGAGCGGGTCTTCACCGACCCCCGGATCATTGAGGCCGCAGGGCGGTTTTCTGCGATCCGTGTTGACCTCACCGATAGGCACCCAGTTCAGGAGGGAGTACGACAGCAGTTCTATGTGCGGGGCGTGCCCACGGTGGTCTTTCTCGACCATTTGGGGCGGGAGATCCGTTCCTTGAGGGTGGAGTCCTTTGTGGAGCCTTCCATTTTCCTGAACCGCATGAAACGGGCGCTGGAGGCGTCCACGGGTCAGGCGAAGGCCGGGTCCGAAGAGGCCTCGTCAGACGCGGCTGCAACAACCTGTTTTCAAAGCAAAAAGAGCACCTGAAGGCTGCACGGGTCACCATCGAATGAGTGCGGCGCCCCAGGTCAGCCCGCCGCCGAAAACGGGCATGCACACGATTTGCCCCTGCTCGATGCTCCCGTCACGGACCGCTTCATCCAGGGCGATGGCGCAGGAGGCCGAGGAGATGTTTCCGTACTTGTGGAGCGTGAGGTAGAAGCGCTCCATGGGAACGTCCAGGCTCCTGGCCATGGACTGGAACATGCGGAGGTTCGCCTGGTGAGGAATGATCCAGTCGATCTCCTCTATGGCCACGTTGTTAAAGGACGCCGCCTCCTTGACCGACTCGATGAAATGGCGCACGGCCACGCGAAAGCTCGCATTGGCTTCTATCATATTCAGTGTGTGAAGCTTCTTGTCCACACTCTCGTGGGAGATGGGCGTTGTCCTGGAGCCGCCGCCCGGCATGAGAAGATCCCGGCCGTTGAAGCCGTCGGTGTGGATGTGGGTGGAAAGAAGTTCCGGCCCTTTATCTCCGAGGGACAGCACGGCGGCGCCGGCCCCGTCTCCCCACAGGATGCAGGTCTTCCGATCGGTCCAGTCCAGGGTTCGGGTCATGACCTCGGCCCCCACCACTAACACGATGCGGGCCGCGCCCGTCTTAAGGTACTGGGACGCCACGTTCAGGCTGAAGATGAATCCGGAGCAGGCGGCGGTAACGTCAAAGGTCACGGCCTGAGGGGCGTCCAACTTGGCCTGGAGCCAGTTGGCGGCCGACGGACAGCATGTGTCGGGGGTGATGGTTCCAACAATGATGAGGTCCGGATCTTTTGGCGTCAACCCGGCAGCCTCGAGCGCTTTCAGGCATGCCTCGCGGGCCAGATCCGCGGTTGTAACCTCCGGGTCGGCGATTCGCCGCTCTTTTACGCCGGTCCGCTGGACAATCCACTCGTCCGTCGTGTCCAGGCCCATCTTCTGAAGATCAAAGTTGGTCAGTCTCCTTGGCGGCACGTAGGAGCCCGTGCCCAAAATACGTATCGATGCCATAGCTCTCCTAGTCTTTCTCATCCGCTAGAATTCCCAGCGCTTTTTCCTTTTCAGCCACAAGCAGCCGCGTCTTGATCACCGTGTCGGGGATCAGGCTCATGGAATCGATCCCGCACTCCACCAGGAACTCGGCAAAGTCAGGAAAATCGCTCGGTGCCTGCCCGCAGATACCGATCTTCCTTCCCTTCTCCTTAGCCGTATCAATCACCTGCTTCACCAGACGCTTCACTGTCGTAGATCGCTCGTCATAGATGTGCGAGACCAGTGACGAATCACGGTCAAGGCCTAATGCAAGCTGCGTCAGGTCGTTCGAGCCGATTGAAAAACCATCGAAGATCTCCGCGAACTCGTCCGCGCAGATCACGTTGCTCGGAATCTCGCACATCACATATATCTCCAGGCCGTCCTCTCCCTGCACCAGGCCGAACTCCCGCATCACCTCCACCACCTGCCTGCCTTCATCGGGTGTCCGGCAGAACGGAACCATCACCTTGATGTTCGTAAGGCCGACCTCGCTTCGGGCCTTTTTCAAGGCAAGGCACTCCAGCTCGAAAGCGCGCTTGAACTTGTCATCATAATAACGGGACGCACCCCGCCACCCGATCATGGGGTTGCTCTCCTTGGGCTCGTAAAGAAAACCGCCGAGGAGGTTCTCGTACTCGTTGCTCTTGAAGTCTGAAAGCCTGACGATCACGTCGTTGGGGTAGTAACCCGATGCGATACGGCACACTCCCTCGGCCAGCTTGTCCACGAAAAAGCCCTTCTTGTCCTCGTAGACTGAGGTGATCTCGTCGATCTTGTACATCACGCCCGCGATTCGCTGGTCGTCCTTGGCCCGCTTCTTGAGGTCATGGTAGTCCAGAAGTGCCAGGGGATGAATCCCGATGTGAGAGTTGATGATGAATTCCTCCCTCGCAAGCCCCACACCGTCGTTGGGAATCATGGCCTGGCTGAACGACTTCTCGGGAATGCCCACGTTCATCATGATCTTCGTCCGCGTTGAAGGCACCTCCTCCAGGTCGATCGTCTCAACCTCGAACTTCAGAAGACCTTCATAAACATATCCCGTTTCCCCCTCGCAGCACGATACCGTCACCTCACGGCCAGACTTGATGACCTCATCCGCGTCTCCCGTGCCTATCACGCACGGTATGCCGAGCTCCCTCGAAATAATGGCCGCATGGCACGTCCGGCCGCCCTTGTTGGTCACTATGGCCGAGGCTATCTTCATGATCGGCTCCCAGTCCGGGTCCGTCATGTTCGTCACCAGGACCTGCCCCTTCTCGAAACGGCTGATCTCCGCCGCCGTCTCGATCACATTGGCCACGCCATGTCCTACCTTGGTGCCTACCGCAGTTCCGGTCGTAAGGATCTCTCCATGCTCCTTCAGTTTGTAGCTCTCATAGCGATTCCCTTTGTTTTTACCCGAGTGGATGGTCTCGGGGCGCGCTTGAACAATAAACAACTCGCCCGTTCCAACCGTTTCTCCGTCCCCGTCCTTGGCCCACTCTATATCCATGGGCTTGAAATATCCGGCCTCTTCAGAGTAATGGTCCTCGATCAGGCAGGCCCACTCGGCCAACTGAAGGACCTCATCGTCCTCCAGGACATAGCGGTGCCGCTCCGTAAGCGTGGTCGCCACGTTCTTGACCGTGGCGTCGTCCTCCATGGAGTAAACCATCTTGATGTCGCGGTCCCCGGCCTTGCGGCTGATGATAGCCCGCTTTCCCTCGCGAAGCGTCGGCTTGAACACATAGTACTCGTCCGGATTCACAATACCCTGAACCACGTTTTCTCCGAGCCCATAAGCCCCTGTGATAAAGACAACGTCCTTGAACCCCGTCTCCGTGTCGATGGAAAAGATCACTCCAGAGTAAGCCGAGTCGCTCCTGACCATCTTCTGCACGGCGATGGACAAGGATATGTCAAACTGGTCGAAACCCTTATCATGACGGTAAGAGATGGCGCGGTTGGTGAACAGCGAAGCAAAACACTTACGGCACGCGTCCAGGACCCGCAGCCGCCCGCGGATATTCAGGTAGGTGTCCTGCTGGCCTGCAAAAGACGCGTCCGGAAGGTCCTCCGCGGTGGCGGAGCTGCGGATGGCCACGTCCAGGTCATCAAGCCCCTCCCTGCCGAAATGCTTGGCAAGCTCCTCGTAGGCCTTGTAAATGGCCTGCGTCAGGTCGGGCGGAAACTCGGCGTGCCGGATAATGTCACGCACCTCTCGACCCTTGCGCATGAGGTTGCCCATGTCCGATGTATCCAGGTCCTTGAGGGTCTTCTTGATCTCCTCCTCGATCCCGGCGTATTTCAGAAAGTAACGGTACGCGTAAGCCGTTATGGCAAACCCGTTGGGCACGTTAATACCCTTCTGGTCCAGCTTCTGGAACATCTCGCCCAAGCTGGCGTTCTTTCCGCCGACCATGGGAACATCTCGAATCCCGATCTCGCGAAACCAGAGAATAAAATTCTTGCTCTTGTCCGCCGCCATAGTGATCTCCCCGGGCTCACGGCCCCGCTGTTGCATCCGGGCCGCACCTGGGTCACGACCCGAATATGCTCATGATTCCAAAGGGCTATAATTTCTCGAAAATTTAGCACCAAACCCGCGGGTTGTCAATTCACAAAAGATTACGTATTATCCGGGACAATGCGGTTTGACGGGCTTTTTCTCTGAAATCACGCATCATCCCATGCCCGACCTAAGCCCGAGGGGGAAAGGATAAGCTGGTAAGCTTTTGAGCTTTTGAGCCGGCCAAGCAGTTTAATGAAATGACCGGCGCCGGGTAACTGGCGTTTGGCGGTTAAGACACAGGAAGGAGCACTCACAGTGGACAAGGGACAAGCGGGCCTGCCGGCCCTTATCATCATCGATATGGTCCGGGACAACTTCGAAGAGAAACACAAACTGCCTATCACCCCGCTGGCAAGGGAAATCGTCGAACCTTTAAACCGACTCAGCCGGGAGTTCCGGAAGAACGGCTGGCCCGTGGTCTTCGCCACGGACGCATTTGACCGGAATGACTTCATTTTCACGGGCCGCATGTCACCCCACTCCCTTGCCGGCACACCCGGGGCCGAGGTGATGGATGATCTGGAGCGCACCGAGGATGATCTCTGGCTCCCCAAGCCGCGCTTCAGCGCCTTCTTTCGAACGGACCTGAGCAAATGGCTGCACGAACGCGGAGTGGGGCTCTGCGCCGTGGGAGGAATCGCCACCAACTTCTGCGTCCTGACCACGGTCATGGATGCAATTTGCTGTGATTTCCGCGCCGTGTTCCTGGAGGACGGCTGCGCCGCCGCATCCAGGGAGCTCCACCAGCAGACCCTCGGGCTTTACCGGAGAAACCCCCTTTATCCGTTGCTTCGGGTCATGAGCACCGCCGACATCCTGGAGGAGTACAAAGAGGGAGGTCCGGAGAAGGCATCATGAAAGGCAAGGTCTCCACGCCGAGCAAGCTTTTTCCGGCGCAAACGGGGGGCGGACTTTTCTCGCACATTGCGTCCGCGTCCTGGGGGGATCTGCTGCGGTTCGATCTTCTGCTGCTCGCCTTTCTGGTGTTGGGGACCCGCCTGGCGACCCTGCTTCACGAGCTCCTCGGCCATGCCTTTGCGGTCCTGCTTTCGGGGGGAGGGGTGACCGCGGTACGGGTCAGCCTTCTGGGAGGAGGCCAGGTGCTCCACAACCTGCCTGACGGGGCCGGCACTCCTGTCAGAGTCTTTGTGGCCTTGTCGGGCATCGCCGTCAACCTCATTACAGGGGCACTGGTTCTTTACCGGTTTCGGCGCCCCTCAAATGGGCGCCTCATCAGCGGGTTCTGGATCCTTTTCGCCGGAGCGAGCCTCCTGGGAGGGACGGCCTACGCCGCCCTCGGTTTTTATTACGGCCAGGGGGACCCGGTGGCCTGGATGGAACAAGGACCCGACAGCCTGGCCTGGGCGTATATACCCTTTCTCACGGCGGCACCTTTTCTGGGATATGCGGCGGTAAAGGCCTTTTCCGAATGGATTTTACACTGGTTTCCCTCTAAATCCTTTTACGGCCGCTTAATGGTACTGGTCCTTACAGCCGGCGCCGCCGCGGCCGCTTACGTCGGTCTCTACCAAGCCACCGGGGCGCGCTCTCGAGCCATTGACGCCCCTCAGGCGGCCTTTGTCGAAGCAAAACGGCAGGTTGTCCAGGCCAAGGAGGAGGCCCTGGCCGAACACCTGCGCAGGACAAGCCCCGGTCTATCTGAGGACCAGATTCTGGAAATCATTAAGCGAACCCCCACTGAAGTGCGGCCCGAGGAGGTCCCCCGCAAATTACCCCTCAAGGCGGCTCTCGCATTTCTGTACGTCATTGGGGGCGTGGCCGCCCTTTACCGTTTCCGTCCCCCGGGACCGGTGAGAAGGGATCTCACCACGGGACCGTTGATCCTTGCCGTGGCTATTGCGGCCGGGGTCCTCACAGCGCTTGCGGTCACCGGGGGTTGGCTCTACCGTGCACCCGGATTCCCGCCCTGAGGCACAAAATATGTACCTCTTCATAAAGTCCATGGCCTTTTTCTGGACCCTGGCCGAGGCGATCATCCTGGTTTGCGTCAGATGGGGGCACCTCCTGGCGGCCGGCGAGGA
>CAZEIA010000119.1:0-11117 GCA_964512335.1 uncultured Desulfobacterales bacterium | reverse complement strand
TACATGACCCTGGGAATATCCCAGGAATCGATGTCCTCGTCCACCACAATCACGGTCTTGAGACCATAAGCGCCCATTTCCGTGGATACCGCAGCGGTCAGCACCTGGTCGGCATGGCCGGGGTACATTGTTTTCATGGAGATGATGGCCAGAAATCGTCCCGAGCCTTCAGGAGGGCAGTAGACCGATTTGATGCCTGGAATGTGCATTTCGTCGCTGAGCTGCTGCCAGAGGGTTGCGCCGTAGGAGAGGGCCATGACCATGTGGGTGTCGGTGACCGCCCTGCCCACTGTGGTGGAGTACATGATTGGATTGTCACGGTGGGTGACGCACTTGATGTCCATGTAGTTTCTGGGATCGGTGCCCACACCGGAGTAATAGCCGGTGTATTCCCCGAACGGACCCTCGTCCATGAATTTCTCTGCGTCGCATTCCCCTTCCAGCACTATCTCGGCGTGCGCGGGGATGGGAAGGTCCACGGTCTCTCCCTTGACCACCTCGCAGGCTTTTCCCCGGATCGAGCCGTAAACATCATACTCCGAGATGCCTGCGGAGACCCTGGCAGCCCCCAGGATGAAGAGCAACGGGTCGCAGCCGATGATGGAAGCACAGGGCATGGGCTTGCCCATGGCCTGATATTTCTTGAGCATCTGGTCGGCGTGTTTTCCCTTTATGAACTGGGTGCCGATCTTGTTCTTGCCGAGAAGCTGCGATCTGTAAGTTCCGAGGTTCACCCAGCCGGTTTCAGGGTCCTTGGTGAGGATGAAGTGGGCCGTGCCGATGTAGCGCCCGCCATCCATTGGAAAGAAATGGGGTACGGGAAACTTGTACAGGTCTATGTCGTCTCCCGTGATGATGTTTTGTTTGCAGGGAGCGTCTTTCTTTTCCACCCATACCGGGGGAATGGGTTTGTTGCCCATGTCCACCCATCCCCTCAGGATCTGCGGAAGCGGTGTCTCCTTGGGCATACCCAGGATGATGGCCAGCTTCTGGGCCGTGGTGCAGGTGCTGGTGATCACCGGCGTGTCATAGTCCTTGACATTCTCAAAGAGCAATGCCGGTCCGTGGGCCTCCTCGTTGAGCTTGGCGATGTGGGAAAGTTCGAGGTTCCAGTCCACCTCCGCAGTGATTTTCTTCAGTTCACCTTCCCTCTCAGCCACTTCGATAAAGTCACGCATGCTTTTCATGTCTTATTTACCTCCTTGTCATGCAAATAGTTATCGGGCCGACATAACTCCTGTCTTCATGGAACGATTGAATACTCCGCCTTTTCTTTGTCGGATCTTTGGGTCGGGATTCGGTGCGGCCTGCTGTTGGCGAACCGTGAGGCCCTCGTTCCACTTCCTCGGTTTTGCCTCTTTTTTAAGGCTGATTCGTTAAGTTTGATGCGCTTTGCAGTCTGGGCCATGAAACGGTTCCAGGCCTGAAACAGTTGGGGGTTTTAGTCGCCTCAGGGGCGACGGGCCGTGGAGATAGCAAGTCTCAAAGACCTGCGTTTCACATAAGCACAGGAAGAATGCAGGATTCCCCTCGGCTGTCTCTTCGTTTTTCAGGAGGGGCGTGGTTGCGTCGCCGGGAGTTCGGAAACGGCCGGCGACAAAGCTCTCAGGTCCCAAATCCCTTAACTGCTTTGCTTCCCAGGCAGAGACGCGGCAGAGCCTGTTTCCGGAAATAAGGGTGTCGAATTCATGTAAAAATGTCAAATTGGATTTATTTATGGTATGCATAAGCTCAACTTATATATTGTACGCCCAGCATAAAAAATTCTTTGGTAAGCGGACAAGCCATGGTACATCACTTATAAGGAGTCTGGACCTTGATCAACCTAAACCAGCTCAGGGTGTTCTATCACGCTGCCAGGCACCAGAATTTTACCAGGGCCTCTGAAGACCTCCACATAACCCAGCCCGGGGTGTCGGCCCAGGCAAGGCTCTTCGAAGATACCTGCAACCTGGTGCTCTTCAAGAAAAAGGGCAGGCGGGTCTTTCTGACGGACGAGAGCAAGACGCTTTACGAGTATGCAAGGAAGATCTTCGAGATCGAGCAGGAACTGGAGGTGGCCATCGAGGAACTGCGGGAACTCAAGCGCGGTGTTCTCAGGCTCGGCACGACCAAGGCATATGCACGGTACTTAATGCCCGCCCTGGTGACCGGTTACCACAGGCAGTACCCCAACATCCGAATAATTCTGGACGAGGGCAGTTCAAGGGACATGGTTCACAGCCTGCTGGAGTTCAGGAACGAGATCGCCGTCATTGCAAAGGCCGGTGATCACCCGGGTGTGGACTTCACGCCCTTCAGCCAGGAGGAGCTGGTCCTCATCATTCCGCCGGGGCATCCATGGTCGCAGCGTAAGTCGGTCAGGATCGAGGAACTGGCCCTTGAGCCGATCATCATGAAGGACATCGGGTCGGGAACCCGCAGGGTGGTCAACGAACTGTTCGCCCAAAGCGGGTATGAGCCCAACGTCCTCATGGAGACGAGCAACACCGAGTTCATCAAGGACCTGGTGCACCGGGGAGAGGCGGTTTCCTTCCTTATCAGGGAGTCGGTTGCCGGCGAACTTCAGGCAGGCCGGTTGGGATCGGTACGGCTGGAGGGCAAACAGCTGAACCTTGACGTGAGTATCGCGCACCTGAAAGACCAGCGCCTGTCGCCGCCGGCCAAGGCGTTCCTGGACATCCTGCGCGGACTTGTAAGCGCCGGCGATTTCTGCCGGGGTATCGGCGTCATGATCGCCGGGTTGCTCTCCGAGCAGAAGCATGAGGCGATTGTTGAAAAGGCGGTGAAGCCTGAAAAAAAGAGGTCTCGGAAGGATTTGTCGAGGTAGCATGAGGCGATTTTCATGCCACGATAAAATAAACCGGTTTCTTGACAAACCGGGCCGGAAGGGAAAACATGCGCCTCCCCCCGGAGCCGGGGATGAGCCGAGGCGCGGCAGTCGAATCAAGCGGAGGTTTCCCCATAGAACGTGCACATCAGACAATACATCCTGCAACTCCCGCATCGAACGTAAACGTCCGAGTGATCTTCGCCATCACCCTTGTGCACTTTACGGGGGACTTCTTCAGCTCCTTCGTTATCCCGCTCCTGCCCCTCTTCGTGGACAAGTTCGGTCTGACCCTGGCCCAGGCAGGCCTGGTTACCGGTGTAAGTCGCATCCTGGCGTTCATTGTCCAGCCTCTGGTCGGCTACTTTGCAGACCGTTACCAGACACGGCTCTTTGCGCTGGGTGGGCTCTTTCTGGTGGTCCTGTTCGTGCCGCTCACGGGCGTGGCCCCGTGGTTCTGGCTCTTTCTCCTGTTGGTGGCTCTGGCCTCCGTAGGCTCTTCCATGTTTCATCCCACCTGCGCGGGCATGGTTCCGGATTACGCCGGGCGCAAGCCCGGGCTCTCCATGTCCCTGTTCAACACAGGAGGGACGCTTTCCTTCGGTGTGGGCCCGATCTTCATCGCCTGGTACGTGGGGATGTACGGCCTGGAAGCCATGCCATGGATCACGGGGCTCGGATTGGCCGTTTTAATATACCTGCTGGGAGTCCTGCCGCCCCCTCGTGGAGAGGGTTTGAGGGATCTGGGGTTTCTCGGTTCCGTCAAGGACGCGTTCGGCGAAGTGTGGCGGCCCATCCTGGTGCTCTGGCTCATCATGGTTTTTCGTTCCTTCACGGGACAGTCCTTCCTCACGTTTATGCCCGTGCTGTTCGCACGCGAGGGTTACTCCCTGGTCTCGGTGGGGGTCATGGTCTCGCTTTTTACGGTGGGCGGGGCGCTCAGCGGAATAATGGCCGGCCATCTTTCCGACCGGATAAAGTTCAGAAAGATCTTCTACGTCACCCACGGGCTCTCTGCGCCGGCCTTTCTTCTCATGCTCAGTGCGGACGCTAACTGGGTACATGCGGGTGCATTCCTGGCCGGCTTCATGGTCCTCGCAACACTGCCTTTGGGGGTGCTCATGGCACAGGAGATGGCGCCGAAGGGCAAATCCATGGTGTCGAGTCTCATGATGGGGCTGGCGTTCGGGACCGGCGGAATGCTTGCACCCGTTACCGGAAAGCTGGGCGATCTCTTCGGGGTCAGGCCGGTCCTGAGCTTAGTGGCCATGGTTCCTCTGCTTACGATAGCCCTGGTGCCCATGCTTCCCGAGCGGCACGACGGTCGTTTACTGGGAAGACGGGCCTCCGGCTGATACGACTCCCTCCCAAACGGACATGACCCGATGGACCGGTCATCCCCATCCATTAAAATCCGCTATTCGCACCTTCGTAATCACATAACCACATAACCACATAACCACATAGCTTCCATACGACTTCGACCCGGATTGATTTGGGCCGATTCCGGACTAGACCGGCCTTTCCGACATGATCTCGGCCACGATGCGAGCCATCAACGACACCATTCCTTTTTCCTTCTTGGCTTTGGCGGCCAGTTCCTCCAGGAGCCTCAAAAAGGCCTTGGCGGGCCTGGAAAGGGGTTGATCCTTAAGGTAGGCGATGCTTACGTCCAGCAACAGAGGCTTTCCCTTCAACTCCAAGGTGCTGAGCTTGCCGGCCCTGATTTCATTGGCTACCCCGGCCCGCACCAGAAATGAGAACCCTTCACCTCGTTGCACGAGATCCTTGATGAATTCGACGTTATTGCTCTCCATCAGGATTCTGGGGTTCAATTTGTAATGGTCAAAAAGCTCGTTCACCCGCCGGCGTGTCCCCGACCCGATATCCTTCATGATGATAGGTTCCCGGGCCAGTTCGGAAAAATGAACGTCTTTGCGTCCGGCCAAATGATGATACGGCGGCAGGATGGGCAGCAGCTCCTCCTTGCTGAAGGGCTGCAGGATCACCGCCGGGTTGTCGTCGGCCTTGGCAATCACCACAATTTCATTTCGGAAATCCGCCAGGCCGCTCGTCATTTCCAGCGAACTGCCCTCGTTCAGAAACACCCTGATGTCAGGATAACGTTTGAGGAAAGTCTGGATCAGAAAAGGCATGAAGTAGCGGGCATATGTCTTGGTGGTCCCGATACGCAGGACACCGCACTTCAGGTCATGTAACTGGTCAATGGCGTATTCGACCTCCTGCTCGTGCTCGAAAACCTTTCTGGCGTAATCGTAAATGATTCGCCCCTCTTCTGTCAGGTGGACGTTACGGCCCTTTTTCTTGAATAGTTTCAGGTCACAGGCCTCTTCGAAGGCATGTATCTGAGCAGTTACGGCCGGTTGGGTAATGCAGAGTTTCTCGGCTGCGGCGGTAAAACTGCCGGTGCCGGCTGCATGAAAAAAAATCCTCAAATGATTGAGATTTATCATGTCCTTCGCTGCCAGTCTCAGCGTCAAACTCAAGCGTTACCCGTACCGTGACAGCTTATTATACCATCGCTGCGTCTTAACTCAAACAATGGGTTATAGGCGACTAAACCCATAAGCTGGGATTATGGATACCATAAAAATAATGCATTTGACAGTTTAATTCAAAAAGGGGACTAATTATCCGAAAGAATCAGATGCGAAATTTCGCGAACGGATTACCAAGCCTTACATCAAACTCCCAATTGCCTCTGAACGCGTATTCACGGCGATTCAGAGGCCGAGGCAAACAGCGTACAACCTTTTCAGGATACCGGAAAATTCCTTGTCCGGAAAGTATCAGGCCCTTTCCGGGCTGGGACTTAGGAGTGATCCGCTTTTGCGCCTATGGCAGGTTTCGCCGGAAGCGGATCAAGGGGGATTACGGTACCGGCAAACACCAAAAGGGGGATCAAAATGGCAGAGACCAAGCAGTTTCCGTTTGCAGAAGACGTTGTCGTGCCACCCGAAATGGAGGGATGGGAGGAGATGTATTCACCTCAACGCCTTTTCAGCCCGGACAGGGCCGAATGGGAGAAACGGCATTTCTGGTACCAGGATAAGATCCACGCGGCCGACCCGCTTTACCCTTTGGATGACATTTTCCAGGAGGCCTGGCAGATTGCACTGTCCCAGTACACAACCAGGGTTTTCTGTATCCCTCCGGCCCAGGGGGTAGCCCAGCGGATCCTGGGTTGCTACATGTACATCAGCGCTGTGGAGTCCCCCCCGGGTGAGGTCATTGAGAAGAAGGCCGGGCTGTTCGGACAACGGGTGCCCTACACCTTCCAGAACTATGAGCGGCAGTGGAACGAATGGCTGGAGAAGTTTCACAAGCTGGGGAAAGACATGGAGGCCATTCAAATCCCCGACGAACTGCCTGAGTTCGTGCCGGAGGAAGAGGTCATCCCCTCGCCCAAGGGTTTCACGGCCGCCAACGTCCTGATGGAGAATTTCAACGACATCATCAACCTCATCTTCAGGGCCTGGCAATATCACTTCCAGTATCTGAACCTGGCCTACCTGGCCTACCTGATGTTCACGGACACGGCCCGAAAGCTCTTCCCCGGCATTAAGGAGGGAACCATCGGCAAGATGGTGGCCGGCGCCGACGTCTCCATGTTCCGCCCTGAGGAAGAACTCTGCCGCCTCAGCCGTCTGGCTTCGGCCAGCCGTTTCGTGGCCGATATCATCAAAGGCGGCGGCAGCGCCGAGGAGAAAATGCAGGCACTGCAAGACTCTTCGGATGGTCAGGCATGGCTGGCGGAACTGGAAAAGGTCAAAAACCCCTGGTTCTTTGTCTCCTGCGGCAGCGGCTGGTTCCACTACGAAGGCAGCTGGATAAACACGATGGACCTGCCTTTCAGTTACATGCAGAGCTATGTCGAGCGGCTGGATCGCGGCGAGGAGATCGAGCGAAAACTGGATAACATCTCCGCTGAGCGGGACCGCATTGTAGCCGAGTACAGGGAACTCATAACGACGGATGACGACCGCAAGACTTTTGATGATGCCTACAATGTGGTGCGGGCCATCTACCGCTATGCCGAGGACCACCTTTTCTGGGTGGAACACTGGCTGCACACCATCTGGTTCGAAAAGATCAACCAGTTCGGCCGGGTACTTACCAACCACGGCGTCCTTGACCAGCCCAAGGACATTTATCTCTTCAACCGTTTCGAGGTCCCCATGCTGCTCGAGGACCTTGCCACAGCCTGGGCCCTGGGAGTGGGTGCCCCGACCCGCGGGCCGTTCTGGAAAGCCAAGGCTGAAAAGCGCCGCAAGATCCTGAAGGCGGCCGGGAACTGGAATTCGCCTCCCGCCATCGGCATACCGCCCGAAGAGATCGCCGAACCCTTCACCCTGATGCTATGGGGTGTAACCACTGATCTGGTGCAGGAATGGCTCAAGGGTTCCGACCTCGACGAAGGTGTCGATCTCAACGAGATCACGGGGTTCCCCTCCTCGGCGGGTGTGGCGGAAGGTCCGGCCCGCGTGCTGAAGCTACTTGCCGATGTGGCCAAACTGCAACCGGGCGAGATTATGGTGGCGCCCACCACCAACCCTTCATGGGCGCCGGTCTTTACCAAGATCAAGGCTGCAGTGACCGATATCGGCGGCCTGACATCCCATGCGGCCATTGTTTCCAGGGAGTACGGACTGCCTTCGGTGACAGGAACCGGGGTTGCCACCTCAGTAATCAAGACCGGTGATATCATACGTGTGGACGGCAGCACCGGAAAAGTAACCATCGTCAAGCGGGCCTGACCTTATTCATGAGGGTTTTGCCCATGTAAGACAACCATGGTCCCTTCTATGACCCTCATGGCAAGGGCATGTCCCTGCCCCGGGCAGAGGTCATTACCAGGGCAGGGACATGGTTGATCAAGCAGGGAGCAAGTGATTTTTCGGGCTTACGGGTCGTCTCGAGGGCCGGCCCTGCCCCCCGGATCTCTTCAGCAACCAGCTGCCGTAACAGGAGGACGTTTACCATGCCGGATAAATGGATTTACTGGTTGAGCGAACTACGCCAAGGCCATAACGATATAGTGGGTAAAAAGTGCGCCAATCTGGGAGAACTGACCGCCGCCGGATTCCGGGTTCCACCCGGATTCGCACTCAGTGTTGTGGCCTACGATCGTTTCATGAAGGAAACCCAGGCCACCGAACGCGTGCTGAAAATCCTTGCAGATTTCAAAGCCGACCCCGAAAATGTCGCTGATACGGAAAAATTCGACCGTATATCCGAGGAAGTGCGGGGCACGGTGGAAGCCGTCAAGATGCCCCCGGATATGGAAAAGACCGTGAGGGAATACTATGACGGCCTTTGTAAGGAAACGGGCCAGGATAATCTCTTCGTGGCTACCCGCTCGGCCGGCCCCGTCAGCCACCCGGGGCAATACGAGACTTTCCTGAATGTCAGCGGGGCCGATGATGTGGTTCAGTACGTAATCAACGTCTGGGGGAGCACATTCAATACGCGCTCTATTATCGCCCGTGCCAGGCTGGGGCTGCCCATGCACTACGACCCAATAGGTGTGGCCGTGCTGACAATGGTCGACGCCAAGGCCGCCGGGGTCATGTTCACCATTAACCCTATCAATGGCGACCGTTCCAAGGTATCATTGGAAGGCGGTTTCGGATTCGGTGAGGCGGTTGTATCCGGCAGTGTCAACCCGGACCGGTACCTGGTGGACAAGGTGACCCTGGAAATCGAGGAGAGAGTCATCTCAGAGAAGGGAAATGAGTTCGTGTACAACGCGGACACGCGCCGGATGGAGTACAGGGAATTGCCGCCCGAGCGCCAGAAGCAGCCGTGCCTTGAAGAAAATGAGGTTATTGAGTTGGCCAGGATCGCCAAGAAGGTGGAAGCCCATTTCGGGTGCCCGCAGGACATCGAGTTTTCTGTCTCAGGCAGCCTTCCTTTCCCCGAGTCCATATACCTGGTCCAGGCCCGCCCAGAAAGTGTCTGGGGCAAGAAAAAGGTCGAGTCAGTTCTGGGCAAAAAGACCGGTTTCCAACTGCTGTTTGAAAAAGCCTCTACGCCCATTAAACTGAAGACTGAATAAGGAGACTCGAAAATGACAGATACCAATCTGCTGGATGGTAAAAGAATCCTGATAGTGGATGATGAGACCGATATTTTAGAGATATTGGAAGAAAGTCTCACCATGTGCGAGGTAGTCCGGGCAGCCACCTACGAGGAAGCCAAGCTTCATCTCGAGTCGGAAAGATTCGATGTCGCCATCCTCGATATCATGGGCGTAAGGGGCTATGACCTGCTCAAAATCGCCAACCTGAGGAATATTCCGGCCCTCATGCTGACTGCGCACGCCTTCACTCCTGACAACATGATCAAGTCCGTCAAGGAGGGGGCGGTATCCTATGTACCCAAAGAAGAGATAAAACACATTGAAGATTTTCTCAATGATATCTTCTCGGCCAAGGCCAAGGGTGAAAGCCCCTGGGTTGCCTGGCAGAAACGCCTGCCCACCTCCTATTTTCAGACGCGTTTCGGCGCAGCCTGGAAAAACGCCGACCGGGAATTTCTGAACACCCTGAAAGCCGCTATTAAAAATCGACCTCCGGTTGAAAAAAAAGGATAAATAACACATACCATGAAATCGGCTATGGGGCGGGCAACAGTTCTGGAACTCAGAAGCCCACTGCCCGCCTTCACCCTGATGTCTGACCTGGTCCGTCAGGCATGAGACTCAGAAAGCTTCTGATTTGTGATATCGAAGAGAACGGCATTTCTTTTTGACCCGAAACATGAATCCGAAATCATTCGCCGGCTGGGTTTAGGCCCCACAGCTTTTCCCAGCCCGGGTCCGTGAGTCCATGCGATGCCTTCATGTCTGACCTCTGTCCTGTTCCGGGCCTTTTCCGGCCGCGGGCTCCGAATGACTCTTGTGCTCACCGGTGTCCTGCTCACCCTGTTTCTGGCCGCCCTTTTTGTTTTTCAGCCTTTTTTTTTAAGGTTGATGGAAAACAAGGTCTATGACGCGATGCTTCGTTTCACATCTTCAGGCGAGGCCTCAGAACAAATCATTATTGTAGATCTGGACGAGGAAAGCCTGGAGGAGTTCGGGCAATGGCCATGGCCCCGCTATCGGGTGGCCCTGCTCCTGGACAAGCTGCGCAGGGCCGGGACCGTTTCCGTGGGTTTGGATATTGTCTTTGCGGAAAAGGACCGCACCTCCCCGGGAATAATCCGGGATCAGCTCAGACGCGAACTGAATGTGAAAATCGAATTCACGGGCCTGCCCCCGGCGCTGGATGACAACGACGCCATAATGGCCAGTGTTCTGGCCCAGGGGCCCTTTGCCCTGGGATACTACCTGGACATGCGCATCCCCAGGGAAAACCGCCGGCAGCTCCACCTGCACCCCCTGCAAGCGGCAGTGGTCGGCGCTCCCGAGGCACCGGCCCTGGAAGACAGCCTCTTTCTGGCCCAGGGGGTCACCGGCAACATCGACGTCCTGGCCCGGTCTGCACCGAATTCCGGTTTTATCAACGTGGCCCCGGATGAAGACGGGGTCATCCGCCGGGCACCCTTGCTCATGGCGTACAGCGGACGGTTTTATCCCAGCCTGGCTCTGGCCGTTCTCCTGAACACCCTGGATGCCGGACAGGTCCTGGTGCACAGCAGCAGTTCCGGACCCGAGTTCATGCGCCTGCAACAGACCCAAATCCCCATGGACTCCAAAGGTCAGCTTCTTTTGAATTATCGCGGACCAGGCAGGTCATTTGAATACATTTCCGCCCGTGAAATCTTATATGATCGACTGAATCCCGGTCATCTGGAGGGCAAGATTATTCTGGTGGGTACTTCAGCGGCCGGGCTCAAGGATATCCGGGCTACTCCTTTTGACCCTGTCTATCCCGGCGTTGAGATCCAGGCTACGGTGATGGACAACATTTTGAGCGGGGACTTTCTTCATCGCCCGGACTGGGCCCTGGGTCTGGAGCTTATCCTGGTGGTCGGCCTTGGCCTTTTTTCCACGGCTATTCTGTCTTGGCTGGGGGGCTTGTGGCTTGTTCTCCCCCTGGGTATTTGCGCCGCAGGCGTGTGGTGGGGCAGCGCGCACCTTTTGGGCGCGCACGGTATGTACATTTCTCCGTTTATGCCTCTTCTTACCCTGGCCGGCAATTTCAGCGTGCTGAACGTTCAGAAGTTCTGGATCGAGGAAAGAGAGAAACGCAAGACCAGGCGCACCTTTGAACACTATCTGAGCCCCGAAGTAATAAGCAGGGTCATGAAGAACCCGCAGCTC
>CAZEIA010000118.1:0-11209 GCA_964512335.1 uncultured Desulfobacterales bacterium | reverse complement strand
CCGGAAGTTGTCCATGCCATTGCGGCCCACCACGAAGAGGTCGCACCGGAGACAACGTTGGCCGTTCTCGTTCAAGCGGCGGACACACTGTCCGGCGCCAGGCCCGGCGCACGCCAGGAAATGCTCGAGTCCTATGTGAAGAGACTGGAGGACCTGGAGAAAATCGCCCTGTCTTTCAAAGGTGTCAGTAAGTCCTATGCCATACAGGCCGGCCGTGAAATCCGCATAATGGTGGAGGGGGATGCAGTTACAGATGATGAGACTTTCGTCCTCTGTTCAGATATCGCCAAGAAGATAGAAAAAGAGCTCACGTATCCGGGTCAAATCAAAGTAATGGTGATCCGTGAGGTTCGAGCCGTGGATTATGCCAAATAGCGGCTCCCGGCCTCCTCCCGCCGAGTCGCCCACACAGCCGGAACAGCCGTAACTTTGGTGGTGGTGAAGACCCCGAAAGGTGCTGGACAGGATGGATCAAACGCTTTTTGACCAGACAGGCAGACCGGTCGCCTACCTCCATCACGACTATCATGGAAGCATTTTCCTCTGGAGCGGGAGGGCCGTTGCCTACATTCACGAGAATGAACACGTCTATGGGATCAACGGAAAGCACCTGGGCTGGTTTATCGATGACGTGGTTTACACTAACGAGGGCACCCGTATCGGCTTCACCATATCGACCTGTCCGGTGATGACCGGACGGGAGCCGGCCAAGGTGGAGCGCCGGCCGGTGGATCAGATCCGGCCGAGATGGAAGGCTCCTCCCACCCCGAAGTTGGAGTTCCTGTTTACGGATCAGGATTTCGAGGCATTCCTGAAGGAGGGGGGCGTACCTCCGTTTGATGCAGGCAGCGAAAACGGGGCTTCGTGACTAACCACAGGCAAGGTCAGGATGCCATCCCATGCAAGGCGGCGGCCTCACGGAGTGATTTTGCTGTCTTCCGAATTACCGAACTGAACCCCTCGCAGGACCGGCATCCCGGCAACCTTTTCCTGCACTACTATCTGCGGACTCCTTATTTTCTTGAAACCAAAAGATTAGCTTTTCTCGTAAAAATGCAAAGTACGCCTTTCCAAAAGCATGCTGACGAATCGCACCCGGTATACTACCTTTATTTCCTTCATGCTCTTCATGTCCTTCTTGATGGATTACGTTTTTGCCACGAAGGAAAGGAAGAGCATGAAGATTGGAGAAGAATGCGTAATCGTATTTTTGAAGCCACACACTAAGCCAATAGATTGAACCGACAAAAATTTTCTTGGCGTTCCGGCGAGAGGTTGGAGACTTTTCGTTTTGCCGGTTTGGCTGCGGATGTGCCGCATTGCTTTTACCTCATTCAATCTGATCGCTGGAAAGCTCACGAAACAATTATCATACTATTCCCCCACTCGCACCCGACCTGGAAATGGAGGGTTCTAATGACCGGGAGAGAAAAGGTTTTTCTCGTTGACGGGAGTTCCTATATCCATCGAGCCTATCATGCTATTCGAAATCTGGCCAACTCGAACGGTCTTCCCACAAATGCCGTATACGGATTTGTCCGTATGCTCCTGAAACTTGTTAAAGAAAAGGAACCGTCCTATCTGGCCGTAGTGTTTGATGCCAAGGGGAGGAACTTTAGGCATGACCTCTATGCGGAATACAAGGCAAACCGCTCTGCAGCCCCAGAGGACCTGACCGTCCAAATACCCTATATCAAGCGGATTGTAAGGGGCCTGAACATCAAGATGCTCGAGATGGAAGGATACGAAGCCGACGATCTAATCGGCACTCTTGCAAGATGCGCCGAGGAGCAGGGGTACCCGGTTGTTATTGTCACCGGAGACAAGGATTTCCGGCAGGTCGTGTCTCCTCTTGTCAGACTCTGGGACCCCATGCGAGACAAGACCACGGACTATAAGGCCTTCAAGGAGGCTTATGCAGGTCTGGAACCGGAGCAGATTGTGGAACTGATGGGGCTTGCAGGAGACACCTCCGACAATATACCCGGGGTACGCGGGGTGGGCGAAAAGACCGCCGAGAAACTTATTCGGGATTATGGGAGCATCGAAGGGGTCTATAAAAACCTTGAGACACTGAAACAGAAGACCTTGAAGGAAAACCTGACTGAATGTCGCGACAATGCCTTACTCAGTCGGAGGCTGGTGGTCATCGACCGCTACGTGCCGGTGGATGTGGCGGTAGAGAGCCTGACAGTTGGTGCTCCGAATTCAGAGGCCTTGGCATCGGTTTTTCAGGAACTGGAATTTCATGGATTGTGGGACAAGTTTGCCCCTGAGACAACTTCCGAAGGCAAAGACAGGGAAATCAGGGTTTGCTCGTCCGAAGAGGAAATCGAGGCACTTGCTCGGGAAATCCAGGAAGCCGACATAGTGAGCCTGGATACGGAGACCACAAGCACTAATCCACATAAGGCGGAGCTGGTGGGCCTGTCCTTCTCCTGCAAAGAGGGAACCGCTGCCTACGTCCCGGTTGCACACGAGGGTCTGGCTGCGGAAAAGCAGGCTGGCTGGGAGCGTGCCCGACGCATTTTAGGGGGGGTGCTTGAAGATACAGGCATCCAGAAGGTGGGACAGAACATCAAGTATGACGCACTGGTTCTCAGGAGGCACGGTGTTCACCTTCAAGGTATCAGCTTTGATACTATGATCGCCTCCTATGTGATCAACCCAGGTTTACGCCAGCATAATCTCGATGCGCTGGCGCAGCAGCATCTCAATTATCGAACCATAGCCTACCACGATGTCGTTGGCCGTGGCGGGAAAGAGATTCCGTTTTCCAAGGTGCCCTTAGAACGGGCCGCCGAATATGCCTGCGAGGATGCCGAAATTACCCTTCGGCTCAAGAGGGTGCTGGATGAGCGATTGAAGGAGGCGGGAAACCAGGAGTTGTTTTACGATCTGGAGATGGGGCTGATGCCGGTCCTTGTGGAAATGGAGGCTATCGGAGTTCGGGTGGACTCGAATGCCTTCGAACGTATGTCGAATCGATTCTCCGAAGAACTGGCCGGGATCCGGTCCGAGATATACGAAGAGGCGGGAATGAAGTTCAACATCAACTCTTCCCAGCAGCTTGGCTTTGTACTTTTCGAAAAACTGGGGCTTCCGACTCAGGGCAAGACATCCAAGACCAGGGCCTATGCTACGGACATTCGTGCTTTAAATAAACTTGCGGCCATGGAGTTCAGCATTCCTAAACTGCTGCTGCAATATCGGAGCCTGTCCAAGCTCAAGTCCACCTACCTGGATGCTCTCGTCAAGATGGTGAATCCGGAGACAGGTCGAGTTCACACGTCATTCAACCAGGCGGTCACGGCCACAGGACGTCTCAGCAGCAGCAGCCCGAACCTCCAGAACATCCCCATACGGACCCCGGCGGGGAGGGATATCCGTAAAGGGTTTGTGGCCGAACCCGGCAACGTGCTCCTTTCAGCGGACTACAGCCAGATCGAGCTTCGCGTTTTCGCCCATTACTCCGCAGACGCCGCCCTTGTCGAGGCCTTCCGTAACGACGAGGACGTTCATGCCAGGACAGCTTCCGAACTCTTTGCGGTGGAAGAAGGACCTCCTTCAGCGGAAATGCGCAGGATCGCAAAGGCCATCAATTTCGGCATCATCTACGGCATGGGTCCCCACAAATTGAGCGGAGAACTCGGCATTGACCACGCTACGGCCAAGGAGTATATCGAGACATACTACCGCAAACACGAGGGCGTGCTCAAGTTTCGGGAGGAAATGATCGAACGCGCCAAGCGGGAAGGTTACGTTACCACCCTTTTCAACCGGAGGCGGTACCTTCCCGACATACACCATAGAAACCGTTTTGTCAGAGGTGAAGCAGAGCGAATGGCCGTCAACACGCCCATTCAGGGGACTGCTGCCGATTTGATTAAGAAGGCCATGATTTGCATTCATCGTCGTCTTGAGAAGGAAGGGTTTAAGGCGCGAATGATTCTCCAGGTTCACGACGAGCTGCTTTTCGAGGCGCCCGAGGAGGAATTGGATTCCATTCGTCTACTCGCCTGCCGGGAAATGGAAGGGGTGTACGAACTGGATGTTCCTCTAAAGGTGGATACGGGATCCGGACTGACTTGGGCGGATGCCCATTGAGGTGGAGATGAAGGTGTTGGAGTGTTAAGATGTTTGAAAAGTTTTCCGTGACCGTTGCGGCGATATAAACGATCGTTCATGAACGGTCGGCTGAGAGGTGTTCAATCATGGGATATATATTTGGGCCGGTCCCGTCGAGAAGGCTGGGGCGTTCACTCGGCGTGGATCTCGTCCCGCTCAAGACGTGCAGCTATGACTGCATCTATTGTCAGGCGGGTAAGACCACCTTCAAGACTTCCGTGCCGGCGACGTTCAATCCTGCAGAACAAGTCCTGAAGGAACTTGAAGAGCGATTGACATACTCTACGCCGGATGTGGTGACTTTTTCCGGATCAGGTGAGCCCACCCTTCACTCCGGGATCCATCAGGTCATTAAGCGGGTAAGGGAACTGACGGACATACGCGTGGCGGTCCTCACGAACGGATCCCTCCTGTGGAGAAAGGATGTGCGTGAACGCATCGTGGACGCAGACCTCGTGATGCCGACTCTCTCCACGGTTTTTGAAAAGACTTTTCAGCGTATTCATCGGCCTCATGCCGATTTTAATGTGGCGGCCGTAATCGAAGGGCTGGCGGAATTCAGAGAGGATTTTAAAGGGGACCTTGCCGTGGAGGTCCTGCTGCTCAAAGGTATAAACGACAGCGATGAGGAGCTCGACGGTTTGAGGCATGCGCTCGAACGTATAATGCCGGATCGAATCCAGTTGAATACAGTTGCGCGGCCTCCTTCCTCAACGGAGGCCGTAGCCCTTGACAGGGAACGGTTGGAAGAGATAAGAGGTTTTCTGGGAGAGCGGGCGGAAATCATCGCCGATTCACCTCCGGACAAAGGTAAGGCCGAGCAGGCGGAACTTTCCCGAGTGATTCGCGGAATGGCCGAGAGGCGGCCTATCCGGATCAAGGACGCTGCCGAGTCGCTTTCCATTCCAATAAAGGATGCCGGCCTCATTGTTCAGGGACTCGCAAACCAGGGGATCCTCAGGTCACTGGAACACAAGGGAAAGATCTACTTCAGGGCTTTATAAAACAGCTTTTGAAGAATCATTTTGCATTACCCCACAAGGGAATCTTGGGAAAAGGGAACGGATGGGAATGATAAATGAAGGTGACCGATTTGTGGTGGGACTCGATGCGGGTTCAGTTAGCGTGAACGGCATTGTGATCAACCAGCGGGAAGAGCTCATTTATGAGCTTCCCTACAGGCGTCATCTGGGGAGGCTTGAGACAGAGATCCGGCGGGTTCTGGATGAACTCTACACCATGCTGGGTGAGGAAAATATCAGTTCTGTGGCTTTTACAGGGAACCACGCAAGGGGGATCAGTGAGCGTTTAGGGTTATTCTTCGAGTTTGAGACCATCAGTCAGGTCCTGGGCGCGCTTTACGTCCAGCCTGATGTGCGAACTATTATCAGCATGGGTGGACAAGACACCTCTCTGCTCCAGATCAACCATGGCCACTATGGATGGGAGCTCGATAACTTCAACACAAACGGCCCATGTGCTTCCGGCACAGGATCTTTCATCGACCAGCAGGCCCAACGCCTGGCAACAGCCATTTACAGGCGTGAAGAGAGCCTTTCACAGGACCGCTTGGACGGCATTCTCAAGGATTTTATCCGGCTGGGGCTCACAAGCAACCAGGCGGCTAATGTTGCCTGCCGCTGCACGGTTTTTACCAAGTCCGACATGATTCACCTTCAGAACAAGGGAGAGAGACTGGAGGACATTATCTATGGCCTTCACGTCGGAAACGCCCGTAACTACATGAGCACCATTGTATCGAACCGCGTACTCCAGGAGCCGGTCCTGTTTTTGGGTGGGCTTTCCCTGAACGAACTTCAGATTCGAGCCCTTCGGGCCTATATCCCGAATCTTGTAGTCCCCCCCCACAGTACCTCTCTAGGCGCCCTCGGTGTTGCACTGCAGGCCATGAGGCAGGGCGTGAGAGGTTTTACAGACACGGAGGTCCTGGAACCTACAGAGGAAAAAGCTATTTCAGGCCTTCCCGTGGCCCGCCGACTCACTCTTGTAAAGACCAGTTTCCCCGAGACCAATGAGATTGAGGACCTTGGCATTTTTAAGCCGACGCCTGTTTATCTGGGTATCGACATTGGGTCCACGACTACGAAATACGCGATCATAGACGAAGGAAGAAGGCTCCTTCACAAGAGTTATGTTCACACGAGAGGCAAACCCATCGAAGTGACCAAGGAGCTTCTCGGGACCATCCGCAATGAGCTGGGAGACAGGATCGACATACAGGGTACCGCCACCACCGGCTCGGGCCGGAACGTTGTGGGTACGTTCATCAACGCGGATCTCATCATAGACGAGATTACGGCCCACGCGCGGGGGGCCGCTGAGATGGACCCCGATGTTGATACGATCTTCGAGATCGGAGGGCAGGACTCCAAATATATCTATATAGAAAACCGTTATCCCCTGGATTTCGACATGAACAAGGTGTGTGCCGCGGGAACCGGCAGCTTCCTGCATGAGCTGGCCAACAAGTACGGGATCAGCATCGTGGACGAATTCCAGGAAATCGCGCTGTCTTCGGAGCGGCCGGTGAAGCTGGCCGAGAGATGTACCGTTTTTATGGAGTCCGACTTGGTTTCCTACCATCAACAGGGTGCAAGGACCCGTGATCTCATCGCCGGGCTGTGTTATGCCGTTGTGCACAATTACCTTAACCGGGTGGTTGGGAAGCGAAAGATCGGCAAAAGGGTGATGTTCCTCGGCGGCCCTTCTCTTAACAAAGGAGTGGTCGGCGCGTTCGAGAATGTTCTTGGGCGCGGATTGACCGTCCCCATGCATCGTGAGGTGCTCGGAGCCTTCGGCGCAGCTGTCAGCGTGCAGGAAAAGATGCGGGCCGAAGGAGCACGAAACAGCCTGTTCAGGGGGCTTGACAGTGTTATTGACGACCGCATGGATTTCGAAGAGAAGATTTGCCGTGCCGACCCCAACTGCCACAACCTCTGCAAGTTGAAGGTCTACAATTTCGGAGGGAAAAAGACCATTTGGGGCGGCGAATGCGGACGCTACGAGGCTGGAGGCGGCAGGGGCGGCAAGACGGAAAATCTGTTTCAACTCCGCGATAAGATCTGGAATCGGCACATGGAAGGCCTTTTTCGCGAACTAGGTCCTGAAGAGGTGCTTGAAGAAGTTGACGGGCGTCCTACTGTGGGAATGCAGAGGAGCCTCTACCTGTTCCAGACAGGCATAATCTGGGCCCACTTTTTTGACCGGCTGGGTTATCGCCTTGTGCTTACACCCCCCACCAGTGCATCGATTTCGAGCGCCGGGATCGAGGGTGTGACTGCGGAGACCTGCTATCCGGTCAAGGTTTCCCACGGGCACGTCAAGACGCTTTTGGGGCGTACACGCTACCTGTTCCTTCCAAGCATCGTGAACATGCCTACAATGAGCCCCGACGAACGCGGATTTTTCTGCCCGTTCGTCCAGGCGAACCGATACATGCTGCAGGTGGCCTTCGATCTGGGAAGGCAGGATGTGCTTCATGCCATTGTTCACATGAGAAACGACCCTGAAATGATAGCCCTTGAGCTTGCCGACCAGCTTTCCTCAGCCCTCAATCGAAAGAGAGCCCTGATCCGTGAAGCGCTTCGAGTCGGGATTGAGGCCGACAGGGCATTCACTGCGGAGCTTTACGATGTCGGCTCGGAGAGATTGGGAGGGCAGGATCCTTCCAAACCGATCGTGATCGTGACCGGCCGGCCGTACAACCTCTACGACGAACGTCTGAATCTTCGGCTGGGCCGAAACCTTTCCAGGGTAGGTATTTCAGCCATGCCCATGGATTTTGTGGACGTAACCGGGGTCGACTTGTCCGATTTCCCTTCCATGTACTGGGGCCTCGGCGCACGGATCCTGAGGACCGCAAAGTTCATCCGCAGGCACCCCAATATGTTCGGGCTCCATGTCACCAACTTCAGTTGCGGCCCGGATTCCTTCGTGGAGCATTTTTTCAGGTACGTCATGGGAAACAAGCCCTTCCTAATCCTGGAACTCGATGAACATAGTGCCGTGGCAGGAGTCATGACACGCCTCGAGGCCTACAGTAATGTTATTGAAAACGCCATGGAGGAACTTGGCCGAGAGTCATTTGACGAACTGAATCTCTCCAACTGAGGAAACAATGGAAACCCAAACGGAATCTACGTTTCACAGTCTTTCCAGTAAACTGGGCGCATTCAGCGCACGGGACAAAACGTTCCTGATTCCCCTGATGAACCGGATCGGGTCCCATCTCCTTGCTGCGGTTTTTCAGGCTTTCGGTGTCAGGGCCAGGGTGATGGATACCTATAAAGGGATGGATCTTGGAAGGGAGTTTACCTCGGGCAAGGAATGTTTTCCCTGCCAGGTGACCACGGGAGACATCCTCCAGTTTCTGGAAGAAGAGCGGGAACGTCTGGGCGAGGCCTTCAATACCGACGACTATATTTATTTCATGCCCGAAGCCGGGGGCCCTTGCCGCTTCGGGATGTACAATAAATTTCAGCGGATAGTGCTTGATTCGCTGCCGGGCCTGCAAAACCTGAAGATAGGGTCTCTGACGTCGGACAACGCCTATTCGCCTGCTGGTATGATCGAGAAGGAGAAGACCACGGATTTCCGAAAGGCGGCCTACTTGTCCGTTGTGACAGGTGACATCCTCGACAGGCTGCTCTGGCGTATTCGTCCTTACGAGCGCGAACCGGGCCTTGCCGACTCCTTGGTAGACGAGGCCCTCACAGCCTTGTCCGACGCCTTTCTGCGGCACGGTGCCAATAAGGAGTTCGACGTAATTCTTGACCGGCTGGAAGATTTTGTGCGCAAGGGAAAGGACCTCATGGACCCCGGCATTCCCCGTAAGCCTCTTATAGGTATTGTCGGAGAAATCTATCTGAGGACCCACACGCAGTCCAACCAGGACGTTATCAGGGTGCTGGAAAGATACGGAGCAGAAGTAGTCAACGCCTCAATAGCCGAATGGGTGAACTACACGACCTATGATAGAATGAGGGAAGCTCGTGTCGCTCTGACAAGAAATTTGAGGCTTTTTCGCATTGGTGAGGTGCGCGATAATCTGTCAAAAATCCTCTCCTATGGAACGAGTTTGCTGTACCAGCAGAAAAAGCAGGACAAGGCGTATCTACGTATGAAACCAATTCTTGACTTGCCCGGTGATCACCGTGTGGGTGATCTGGAAAAGGTGCTGTTAGAAAAGGATCTGTTTTCATTCGATGTAGGTACGGAGGCATGCCTGAGCGTGGCCGGCATAATGGAGTACATGAGAGAGGGATTCAATGGGGTGGTGAATGTATATCCATTTACCTGCATGCCCAGCACCATCACCTCCGCCATTGTACGGCCCATCGTAAACCGTTATCGTCTTCCCTATCTGGACACAGCATATGACGGCACCTTTCAACCTGGACGCGAGGCGGCCATACGAACTTTTATGTACCAGGCCCAGCAACACAAGGAACGTACCATCCAAAACGAAAGGCACCGTGGGGCCTAGCCTCCACTTGCTTTTCTCTCAATCACTGGAATGAGTCCTAAAGGAAGCATATGACTACTAAAATGATGATCAACGCGGTGGACCCTGAAGAGTTCCGGGTCGCCTTTACCAAGGACGGAATGCTGGACGGCTTTCACATCGAGACGACCATGGCCGAACAGCGTGTCGGGAATATTTACAAGGGTGTGGTGGAGCGCATCGAGCCGAGCCTTCAATCGTGTTTCGTCAACTTCGGTGTGGAGAAGAACGGTTTCCTGCCCGCCGGAGACATACATCCGGAATACTTTCAGGGGGGATTTTCTGAAGGCGCGGGAAAGGGCGTGCCGCCCATTGAGAAGGTGCTCAAGAAAGGTCAGGAACTCCTTGTCCAGGTGACCAAGGAGATGCCCGGCCGCAAAGGGGCCCACCTGACCACATATGTTTCCATCGCAGGCCGGTACATTGTGCTGACCCCGGGCCGAACCATAAACGGTGTATCAAGAAAGATCGAGGACGAGGCCGAGCGGCAGCGGCTCAAGGAGATCATGGCACAGATGACCTTGCCCGAGGAGATCGGATACATTGTCAGGACCGTGGCTGTGGGCCAGAGCAAGCGCGAACTTTCCAAGGACCTGAACCGGCTCCTTCGCATGTGGCGGGAATTGAAGAAGCGCGTCAGCAATGCGCCGTCTCTCTCCCTGATCCACAAGGAGCAGGATCTCTGCTTCCGGACGCTGAGAGACTACTTCACGAGCGATGTCTCGGAGATCCTCGTGGACGATAAAGATACGTACAACAAGATCAAGGAGTACATGAAGATCATCTCCCCTTTGCACCAGCGAAGGGTGAAGTTGTACAAGCACACGGTCCCCATCTTCGACAGATACGAGATCGAGGACCAGATCGAGAGCATATACCGTAATCGCGTCAATCTCAAGTCGGGCGGAACCATCATAATAGACCCCACTGAAGCCCTCATCGCAATAGATGTTAATTCAGGCAAGGGAAAGATGGCCAAGGACGTTGAAAACATGGCATTCCGCACTAACATGGAAGCGGCTCAGGAGATTGCGCGGCAGCTCAGGCTTCGCGACATCGGGGGCCTGGTCGTGGTTGATTTTATTGATATGAGGGACCGCAAGCACAACCGCGAGGTGGAAAAGACCCTGCGGGAGGAGATGAAGAAGGACCGGGCAAAGACCGATACATCTTCCATTTCCAAGTTCGGAATCCTGGAGCTCTCACGCCAGAGGCTGCGCCCGTCTATCGAGTCTAAGACGTATCATGTCTGCACCCACTGTCATGGTCGGGGCATGGTGATGTCGGTGGAGTCCGCGGCCGTTTCGGTCATGAGAAGAATCTGGGTGGGGCTTTCCAAGGGGGATATCACTCAGGTCGAAGGGAGGCTTTTTGCGGATGTGGCCTCCTATCTACAGAACAGGAAGAGGAAGGAATTACTGGAACTCGAGAACAGGTACAGCGTGAAGATCTCTCTGTATCCAGATCCCACCATCCCTCCGGGTGAGCACAAGCTGGACTTCGTCAAGTGAGGTTTGCCGTCGGCCCCGGATCGCCGGTTTGGTTTGATCGAATAAG
>CAZEIA010000117.1:0-11259 GCA_964512335.1 uncultured Desulfobacterales bacterium | reverse complement strand
GCGACATGGGCCCCCGCTCCCGTTATCTGGGCCCGGAGGTCCCGGCCGAGGAACTGATCTGGCAGGATCCTGTCCCGGCAGTCGATCATGAACTCATCGAAGCACAGGACATTTCAGACCTCAAGGACAGGATCCTTGACTCGGGACTGTCTGTATCTCAACTGGTCTCGACCGCGTGGGCGTCGGCGTCCACGTTCCGCGGGTCCGACAAGCGCGGCGGGGCCAATGGGGCACGCATTCGTCTTGCCCCGCAAAAGGATTGGGAAGTCAACCAGCCGGCCCAACTGAAGACGGTGCTGCAGACCCTCGAGGGAATCCGAAACGAGTTCAACAGCGCACAGTCCGGCGGCAAGAAGGTTTCACTGGCTGACATGATAGTCCTTGGCGGATGCGCAGGTGTGGAGCAAGCGGCGAAAAACGCCGGTCACGATGTGACCGTTCCGTTCACGCCGGGACGCACTGATGCGTCGCAGGAGCAGACCGACGTGGCGTCATTCGGCGTACTCGAACCGGCTGCAGACGGGTTCCGCAACTACCTCAAAACCAAATACTCCGTAACTGCAGAGGAACTGCTGGTGGATCGGGCGCAGCTGCTGACGCTTACCGCTCCTGAGATGACGGTCCTGTTGGGCGGCATGCGAGTCCTGAATGCCAACTTCGAACAGTCCAAGCACGGCGTCTTCACCAAGCGGCCGGAGACGCTCACCAATGACTTCTTTGTGAATCTGCTCGACATGGGCACGGAGTGGAGGGCGACCTCGGAGGAAAACGTTTTCGAGGGACGTGATTGCGAGAGCGGCGAACTCAAGTGGACCGGCACCCGGACCGACCTCATCTTCGGCTCGAACTCCCAGCTCCGGGCACTGGCGGAAGTATACGGATGCGCGGACTCCCAGGAAAAGTTCCTGAACGACTTTGTAGCGGTGTGGAACAAGGTGATGAACCTTGACCGCTTCGATCAGGCCCGATCGTAGAGGAAACTTCTTCGAGGGCTTCCAGTGAAACAAAGACTCCGGATTTCAGGTAACAGACCTTGACGCCCCTTTGAAGTTCCGACTCTCAGCCTGGAAAACCGTGTAATCGACGGCAAACAAGGCCTTGCGGCGGAGGGGCGCAGGATGTTTCCTGTCTCCGGAGTCTTGCTGCGGGATGTTTTTTTAACCCTCTTGAGGCGATCTTGTTACATGGTCGCGGCCTGAAGGGGTCGATGCGTGCTCGACCCTTGGTTTGAATACGGTTATCCCTGGCACGCCGCGGACCATCGCACCTGCTTTCATTTAAGGCTATGCCATATCGGAGATGTCCGGAAAATCCAGTTTCAGCATCTCAACGCTTGAGAGTATGCGCCTGGTATTGCGTTCCAGGCACGGCCGGCAATCCGAGACCGCAAGAAGGTCACGGCACAGCGCATCCAGGGCTTGAAGTTTTTCTAAAATTTCTCTGTATTCCGTAGTAAGATCCATACCCCCCCCAGCAGCCTTGTCCTCAATGCTTCCTGAAATCCTTGAAACGTCTGGCCTTCACGTCGTATCTGGGAAGCGTGTTGTATTCGTGGACCTCGATACGGTACCCAAGGTTGGTTTTCAACCTGAGCTGGTCCTTGAGCACGGGCTCCACCTCTTCCCAGCGTCCCTTATACTCGGGTAAAATTTCCACTCTCAATGTGATCTGATCGATATCCCTTTTCTTATCGACAACGACTTCGAACTCATCCCCGACCCCGCGCACGGAGCGTACCACCTCTTCAATGGCCGAAGGCGACAGGAGCACGCCTTTCACCTTCGTAATATCGTCAGCACGACCGATCACCCCACCTTTAACAATACGGTAGGTCCGGCCGCAGGGGCACGGGTCCTCCGCCCACTGGATTATGTCCTTGGAATCGAAACGGATACAAGGCTGTGCCTTTCTGTCAAACGCCGTAATGATCATCTTGCCGGGCCTGCCGGGCTCTTCAATGGGCTCCCCTGTGTCCCGGTCTTCAATCTCCACATAGAAAAAGGCCTCGTTCACGTGGAGTCCTCCGGACTGCTCCGTGCATTCATAGGACCAGGCCCCTATCTCGGTGGCCCCGGAGTGGTCGTAGACCTTGGCGTTCCATGCCTCTTCCATCCGTTTCTTTGTGCTGGGAATACACGCACCGGGTTCCCCGGCGCAGGTAATCTTATTGATGCTCAGCTGCGCCGGGTCGATTCCCATCTTGTGGCGGGCCGTCTCCGCCATACCCAGAACATAGGTTGGAGTGGCCATCATGGCCGTGGGAAGGATTTCCTGAATCTTGAGAATCCGTGCCTTGGTGTCCAGGACGCCACCAGGGACGACCTCGCATCCGATTTTTTCGGCGGCGTAGTGACCTGCCCAGAATGCCACGAACACATTGTATCCAAAGGGAACGAAGACCCGGTCCGACGGCCTGTACCCCTGTGCCCAAAGAACATAAGCCCAGCACTCGGACCACCACTCCCAATCCGTCCAGGTGTCGGGTTGGTATACTGGCTGTCCAGTGGTCCCGCTCGTCTGTCTGTATTCAACGACTTCCTCGAGGGGAACGCACAGGGCCTCCCCGTAAGGAAAAGGATCCTTCAATTGAATATTCCGCATCATCTCCTTTTCCACCTTTGGGACCTTCCGGATATCCGCCAAGGAGCGGATCTCCCCGGGGCGGATGCCGGCCTCCTCGTAGAGGCGGCGGTGAAAGGCGGAATGGTCGTAGGCCCATTTGAAGATGCGTCTGAATTTTTTTAGTTGTAGGTCCCTCAAGGATGTTCCGGGGAGGGTTTCCAGGAAAGGATTCCAGTATGGAGTGTCTGTCTTCATTGATCATTACCTACCAAGCGTGAGAACTTTTCCTGCCTCATAAATATTAGCCGGTAATTTCAGCTCAGAGTGCGCCTCCTCCCCCGAAATATTACCTGTAGAAGCGGACATGTCTATGACGGCGGTCATACCCAGAATGCCTCGTCCTGAAAACGTTCCAATTGAACGGGTTCTTGAATCCACAGTTCTCCTCGCCCGGATCGAATGATCCCTCTGTCGCGAAGGTAACCAAGGCAGCGCAAGGTGGATTCCGTGGTCGTTCCCGCCAGTTCAGCAATTTCTGAACTGGTAAAGGGCAGGCGATTGCCGAATTTTTTGTTCAGGACATTGAGGATTTTGATAATTCGTTCCCGGACTCTTTTCTCCATCATGTCAATGATGCGGTTGTTGGCGCTGTCAACCGCCTGGCCGATGATCTGAATGATGTTCGTGATGAGAGTGGGATTTCGAAAGGCATATTCAATGAACCAGTTCCGTTCCACCAGGAGCATAATAGAATCTTCCAGCGCCGTAGCACTCATCATTCGGGGAAGACCTGTAAAAGGCCCTACGAGGTTAAGTGGCTCTCCCTTTTCGGCAAGGAGGTAGGTGATACACGTGCCTCCGGCGGAACAAAAAGCGACTTTTACGATCCCGGAGGCCACCACATGGAAATTGAGGCATGGTTCTGCCTGCTGAAAAATCCAATCACCTTTTGCATAGGCCTTCGCGTGCGCCCGGCCGGCAATCTCTCCGATCTGCTCCTCGCTTACCCCTTTGAACCCCAGCGCATGCCTGAAGAGGTTCTTGCGGGCCGCAAGGCCGAATAGTTCAGTCATTTAATCCCTCTTGAGATGATTTTGGTGACAGCTTCCCGTTGTCCTGTCTCTTTTTCAGGTATTTTCCTTGAGGTGCCCTGTCTCAGGAAGAGGGCCTGGATGACTATCAAAGCACAGTTTGAGCGAGGTGTCTAAATTATGGACAAAGAGCTCTTCCTGCACCATGAGAGGTTTCTGCTCGAACCGGTGCCGCTTTTTGGAGGCCGTAAGCGGATTGTAAGTGACCACCACGGCACATTCCTTGCCCCAGAAGACGCCGCTTGTCCTCCAGGCTAGGAGGAGGTTGAAGAGCTTGGAGTCATGGCAGAAGAGGGGAAGCCCCGATGCCCCGGTGATCACCAGGAAATCGAACCCGGCATATTTCATTTCCGCGCCGAAGTGGCGGCCCGAACTCGACTTCAAATACAGCCCGGTGACCGAACTTTTGGTTGAGACGGTAATCCGCCCCGAGCAAGGTGCGCTGGTGCCGTTCAAGACCCCTGTAACGATAATCGGGCAGTTCGCCGGATCCAGCAGGGCAACCCCTTTTGGAACTCGATCATAGAGAAGTCAGGAGGACCTTTTAGGAAGGGTATGGTGCGGGTTATCTGTCGAGGCATCCTTATCGAAAAACTGCACTTTCAGCTGGGTCTGGAATCGCCGGTGTTCCAGAGTAATGCTAGAGTGCCTGAATCAGCCTTGATTACGTTTTAGATCAGCCATTGACTACTGTAGACATTCCATTTTTACGATAGCACAGGAGAGGAAAAATCTGGAATAAAAGCAGCTCAAAAAGAAAGGGCGGCATCTTTATGCCGCCCTTGGGACCATGCTATCTCTTCCCGCCAAAGACACCTACGGCGTGAAGGTCTTGAGAATCCACCCCGGCCCAATCACCGATCATGGCCCAGTTTCCGCCTATCTCTTCTGCTTTCGGGCCGAAAAAGCGCCCGTATCCCTCGCCTGACACAGAACCAGCTGATGAGCCGTCCCACGACATGCTCCAGGTTCCGCCAGAAAGGCTGAAGGTTCCGTCAGGGGCGATGCTTCCGCCGGCTCCGCTGATTTGCGCAGAAGCAGTGGGGTTGCTAGCCACGGACATGTTGAAGTCCTGAACTGAAGCGGTGTCGAAATTCACCATGGTTTCGAATGAGCCGCTCATTTGCTCTGTGTAAACAATATCGTCAGCTTTATCCCAAGCCATAGTTCCGTAGGCCTCTCCGCTGTAGGTGAAGTTGCCCTTCTGGGACGCGATGACCGAATCAGGGGTGGCATCCCCTTCCAGCCACCAGGCGTAGTTGACAAATTGGTACTCGCCGCTATCGAGAACAAAGGTCCCTGCGTGTTCCCATTTACCGAATGCAAGGTAGTCATAGCCTGAACTGTGTGTGGTTGATGTGGTGGTCACAGAGATACTGCGGATATCCTCGTTATGGTCAACCACAGATATGTAACGGCCGTCTTTCCAGACCAGGTCTCCATCCCCGCCATCAAGGCGGCCGGCCCGGTGTTCCGTATCCGACCCCATTTCGCTGGCGGTTTTGGTCAGGAATGTACGATCAATGGAAAAAGTCCCAGACCCACTGTCCTTTTTTAGCATGGACGCAAAATACCTGTACTGGGTAAGGTCGTGCTTTTCGTCGCCAGAACCACTGGCATCTCCCGCAACACCGGAGCCGGTCTGGGTGCTGGTAATGTTGGACGTGGTGTCACCCATGTCGCCCAGATCTCCGTTATCGTCGCCGAAATCATCCCCGCTGCCTTCCTCGCCTTCACCCTCACCCTCACCGTCACCATTATCTCCGTCGGTGTCGCCCGCCAGCCCGGCAAGCCACCCTGGATTGAATGTGACCTTTCCAGTGTAGGAGTTGTAGGTCTCTCCGGGTCCAAGGGTGACCCCGTTGACGCCCACGTCCCCGTCGCCGACTCCGACTTCGGTGACGGATGTGCCCCGGCCGCCCGCCTGGGCCAGGTATGGACCGATGGTCCTACCGCTATCCACGACCTGAACGCCTCGGGTGTCCGCGCTCTTCTCATCCATCCAGTACACATGGGCGCCGAACTGGGTCCCGCGCACACCCATGACCGCCGTGGGGGTCTTTACTTGGAAGCGGGCCTGCCTGTATTTGAACAGCCTCATGGCATAAAACATGGCCTTGCCTTTGACCATGCTGAATATGGAGGTCTTCTCACTCGTGTCTTCCTGGGAGATGTATGCGTCCACACTGAACCGGGTGTCGGCCCCGAGGCTTATGACGTCCTCGTTCACAAACCTCAGCCTGCACCTGGAGTCCGGCAGGGTGTAAAACTCGTCGTTCTCGTGAATGGGGTCGCCTTCGCTCCCCAGGTATGCCTTCCTGTCGGCCCTGTGGACCACCACCACGGCCCCTCTAAGGGAATGAATGGTCCCAACGGTCGGGAAGGGGGAGGGAATGTACCTGTCCTCTATTACAAGATCTCGCATGTCTTCCGGAAGGGCCTCGGGTGAAACAGCCGCCCATGAGTTCAGGGCCGTGACCGAAGAGCAGACAGCCATGATGCACAACAGGGAGAGCGACAAGGTGAAAAGGAAAAGACGAACAGGTAATCGCTTCATGTTGACCTCTATCGGAAAGTGATTTGAGATACCTCTTCTCCAACATATCAAGAAAGGGGGGCGGATATGCGTATCCAGCTTTCCATGCCATAATGGAAAGCTACATTTTGGCAGGAATGTATCAATTTACAGAATTATATGTCAACAGATAAACCTTTCCAACATCTAGCTCACAATACTGTGCTGTTAAGAAACCAAGAAAGATTCGACCGAATGAAACCACTTATGGCATTTAGGGTTTGCTAAGGGACTGAGGCCACAGAAGAAAAGAGAGTAGCTCTCTTGACAAGAATGACTCGAGAGCAATGCCATCTAATCCATGAAAATCCATGAATCCTGACTGTGATCGTTATCCGAATCACTTGAAGTCAGTGCTACCTTTTCGAGTGCTGCATATTCAGCAGGGCGTGGAATCGCAGGCATTCCAGGGCAAACATTTAAGGGCTAAACTCCTTAAAATAGCCATGCCTGAGCGCTGAAAACTGTAAAGCTTATATCCGGGATCCCTTAGAAATCCGGTCCAAGCTTGCCATAGTCCGGCCGAATGGCGCACAAGATACCTGTCTTGGTGGAGTTGGTGATGCTTGGTTATCAGCATCGTTTAGGCTGATTTTACCGCGTTCCTTCCTGTTCGCTTTACATCGAACATGGCGTGGTCCGCGAGCGCAAGGAGGCCTTTGACATCCTGGGCATCGTCAGGATAGGTGGCCGTTCCGAAGCTGGCTGCGAGCGAGACGCTGTGGCCGTATCCGGCGAGATAGCGAGTCTTTCCAAGTCTTGAGCGGATCTCTTCGGCCTTCCGGTGCGACGCCTCCCTGTCAAACCCCTTGAGCACCATTACGAATTCATCGCCTCCGTAAGCCACGCCGAAGGCCTTTTCCGGCAAACATTCGCGGATGGTGGCCGCGACCTCCTGGAGGGTCTGACTTCCCTTCAGGTGTCCGTAAGTGTCCACCACCGTCTTGAAGTTGTCCATATCCATGAAAATCAGGGATAACGGCTCCCCCGTGGCTTCAGCCTCGGCAATGAGTTCACCCAGTGCCCTGTACAGATAGCGGGTGTTGTAAAGGCCTGTGAGATCGTCGTGGATTGCCAGGTTCTGGATCTCCCGGTATCGCCGCATGTTCTCCACGGCGATGGCCGCATAGTCGGCGATGATCGAGAGCAGGGGCAATGCATAGTCCTGGGTAACTCTGGGATTCACCACTTCGATGACACCGACTGTTCTCCCCAGGAAAATGAGGGGAACGCAGATGACAGACCTCGTCTCGCACCCGGAGATTCTATCAACCTCACCGAAGAAGAAATCACAGTCCCGTACATCCTCCACATACAGGGGCCACTGTTCCAAAGCCACCCTGCCGGCAATTCCTTCTCCCAGCGCCAGTCGAACGTCCTTTAGAATCTCCGGATCCAGATTCACGCTCAGCTCGAAACGGAGTTCATCTGTGCTCTCGTCGATCAGAAGCAGCGACCAGCTCTCTGCGGGCAGCAGTTCCGAAACCTTCTGGAGGATTTTCGAGAAGAGCCGTTCCGAGTGAAGTTCAGAGGTCAGAGTCTTGCCCAGCTCCATGCAGGAAAGGAGCTGGTGCTTTGTCAGTGTATTCTCCATCATAATTAATGTCTCTCGATGTATTATATGGGTAAGAAAGCTATCGTGTCAATCTTTTGGGGCGCGCCAACGCATTTCCCCGACAACCCTGGAAAAAAAGTGAGTTCAAGGTTTAACTCAAATAGCTTTGATACATAGCCTTAGCAAACCAAGAGTTCAAATTCCAGTCGTTTGGTACGTATTTATTACTTATTGAAAGCTGGACATTCAGAGGGATCTGGATTTTGCCGGTTTTCCAACGCAATACAGCATTACGCTTGAACGGGGAAATAGATTGCATGGCATCGCGGCTTTGGGGGCTGAAGATCTCAACCCGGAACGCTCTTGAGAAGTTGCGGCAGAAGAGCGCCGCTCATTCATCTGGATTTTACGAACCTACGTCTGGAGAGATGACGATTATGCCTACGCAACAACCCCAGGGCTGGAGTGCGGAGGAGAAGTTGCAGGTTGTCCTGAAGTCCTCCTCCCTTTCGACGGCATACCCCAGATCCGCGGGAATGGAATGGTTGTAATAGACCTGGGCGGTGACATGGCCATGTTTTACTTCAAGATAAACCGAGGGGAGTTGATAAGCCGCGACCCTGATAAGACACATCTTAAACTGTCTGAAATACCAAAGACAACAGCATGGGAGATTTACGACCGGATCAACATGGAAATCAACGACGAACAGGCGCCGGTTGACGGGAGCTTTCAGGGAAAGGCCGTCATGAGTGAGGACAATTCAATCACCGGAGAGCCCTTCAGTATAAATGGTTTTCTGAGGAAGGTCTCCCCGTTCGATACAATACGGGGCCTGTTGCCCGGAACCATGGATTTTGAAATTCATCATTATTTCTGACTATGTTGAAAGGAACCGACATGTATAGAGCAGTCAAACCTGCCTGTGACCTCTCAATTCTGCTTGTGGTCTCCATTGCGGCTTTTTGGGGCTCTCCCACCCTGTGCTCCCAGGATGCTGATTCACATTACAGACTGGCACTGAAATACCACACTGGCAAGGGGAAGCCCAAGGACAGGAACAAGGCTGTGTATTGGTACGAGAAGGCCACCTTTCATGGAAATGCGGAAGCCACTTACTACCTAGGCCTCGTTTACCATTGGGGCCCAGGGACCCCTGAAAACTCCTCCCAGGCACACTTGTGGTTCAAGAGGTCGGCGGAATTGGGAAATAAGATCGCCGGTTATTCAGGGGGGTCTGGGATTGCCGCCATGCTCCGTTAAGCCTTTCATGTTTGCACCTTACAACAATTCCGGCTACCATGCAGCGCAAAAGCCAACTTCCCGTCCAGATATCTGGAAGGAGATCGATTAATGATCCCAGGTTCGATAAAACATGTATCCGCTGGGGCAGCGCGATATGTGACCGGCGATGTAGTTCCCTATGACCAGAAAAATGAAATGTTCAAGCGCCCCTTTTGGGATCCCGGGCTGAAAAAACTGCGGGACAAATTCTATTTCAATGAAGTGCCTCCCAGAGACAAAGCCGGCTACCAACTCAAAGATCAGGCTCTGGTCAATGCCTCTTGGCGGCTCGAACGTGAATACGCGCTGGGCGTGCGCGGCGGCCGCACGGGCATGTATGCCTGGGACTGGGACGGCAGATTCACCTATCCACACGCACCCTCGGGTCTTAGAATCGAAACTGATGATCCGGTGAAGACCACCCTGGCGGTAAAAAGGGCCGCCCGCCTCTTCGGAGCATCGCTGGCGGGGGTGTGCGAGCTGGACCGGCGCTGGGTGTATTCCAAGGCCTTCAATTTTACCGCAGAGGGCATCAAGGAAGCCGAAATCCACATTCCCGGCAGTATCAAATATGCAGTGGCTATTGCAGTCGAGATGGACTATGAGGCTATCGGCTGTTCTCCGGCTTATCCGGCCTCGGCAGCCACCGGCACCGGGTATTCACAGATGGCTTTCACCGCCGGCCTGCTGGCCCAGTATATCCGCGGATTGGGATTTCAGGCCATCCCCTGCGGCAATGACACCGCGTGCAGCATTCCCATAGCCATCGACGCCGGACTCGGCGAAATGGCGCGCAACGGGCTGCTGGTCACCCCCGCATTCGGGCCTCGTGTCCGTCTGGCAAAGGTGTTTACAGATTTGCCCCTGGTTCCGGATCGCCCGATCGAATTCGGCGTATGGGATTTTTGCATGGCGTGCGAAAAGTGTGCTAGAAAGTGCCCGAGTAAGAGTATCATGTTCGGCCCCCCTTCCGCTGCCCCCCATAATATTTCCAATCGCACTGGGGTTAACGTGTGGCACATCAATGCCGAAACCTGCTTTCAGTTCTGGGCTGAAAACGGCTGCGATTGCGCCAATTGTATCCGCTCCTGCCCGTTCAACAAACCTGCCGGGCTCTGGCACGACTGGGTGCGCTGGGGGATCAACAACGCACCCTGGCTGAACAAGCTTTTCTTGTGGGGGGACGATGCCTTCGGGTATGGCCGCAAGAAGAAAGCTGCCCGTTTCTGGTCAGACCAAGCCTAATACACCTAGAGATCTGGATCTGAAACAGGACGCGCAGAGCCATACCAGATATTTGCCAGCTTCTGCCTCCCTTGAACTATTCCGCTCCGGCCCAGGCCTGTTTGGCACGAGGTGCACGAAGGAGGCAGTGGTAAAATACCGGCCGTGATTTGTTACAGTACTTATTGATAAGCCTGCTAAGGCGCTGTATGCCTGCCGGCTTCGCCCGCAGCAGGTAAGCTTATGGGGACGCCCTCATACGGCGTCCTCCTTTTCGACTTGAAGGTTCTGGGGTATTTAAGGGTCTTGAGGACTTCGATGCTTTCCTTCAGCCCCTTGTAGTGTCTCGCCATTTCAATGGCCATTCCTGTCATCTGGGCCATGGCCTGGACAAAATTGACGTCTTCAAGTGTGAAATCCCATGGTATTGAGGTGTAGATCCGCATGGCCCCGATAACGCTTCCACGGGTGATTATGGGGACGGAGAGGATGGAGGAGATCCCTTCCTTTTTGGCTGCTTCAGAGTACTGAATCCTGGGGTCGTCTCCCACGTCATGAACTCGACCGGGAGTCGGAGACCCTCCGGCTCTCCAAGGTGTTCCACTGGTACCGGTACGACTTCGGAGAGGACCAGGAGGAGGACCGGGACTTTCTCCTCGAGCGCGGCGGCCGGTGCCGGATCGAGCACATGGCTTACGACTGGCACCTGAACCGGTCACCTGAGGGAATGGGGTCACCCCTTTTCGTTACCAGCCCAGCTGCCGGAGGAGGGAGGCGGCGGTCTTCCGGTTGTAAGGCACCGCGTCGTTGTCCGCGGCATAGGCCAGGGCGTCTGCACGCCGCCTCCCCAGGTCCCCCATTCGAACGATGGCCTTGACGGCTTCCATCCGGACCTCGGGGTCCCTGTCTTCCTGCACGACCCCGGCCAGGGCCTCCACGGTCTCGGGCTGCCGGTGCTTGTGGAGACA